>JAYTUE010000108.1:0-7480 GCA_043744715.1 Verrucomicrobiota bacterium
CTGCCGGTCAACGCCGGCCTCTGGATTGGGTGTGGCCAAATCCATCAAGTCCCCTTCGCGGTGAACGCATCGGGCCACCCTCCGGCCTTCTCGATCACGGCGTCGATCTCCGCCATCAGCCGGATGGTTTCGGAGAGGGCGGTGACGATCTTTTGGTAATGGGCGAGGTCGTCCTTCGTGAGGGTGCGCCCTTTGCGGTCTTTGAGCCATTTCTCGCAGACCTGGTAGCCGCCGATGTGGAAGTTCCACACGCCTCTCCCGTCGCTGTTTTCAGAACGAATCATGGCCACCGTTGCAACGACCATTGGCGCGTGTCTCCAGCCGCGTAGTCGGCAACGACCTTGCCGGGGAACAACTCATTCCGGACTTCAGTGTCGGAACGCTGAGGTGCGATGAAGTTCGCAATCCGGCCCTCCAATTCATGCTTGTCGAAACCGACGACGAGATGGTCCCGAGAGCTTTTGAAGCCCAAGCCGAAGCACGGCATCGCTTCCGTCAGCTTGAACCCGGCGTCATATTCCTCGCGGCAGTCCGTATTTTGTGGCTCGAAGAAATAGAACGGCGAGTGGGGCGTCAGGTTGGCGAAGGCGGTATTTTCTACGGAGTGTTTGGAGAACCAATCATACTTTGCCTCGCGCAACCCCCAAACATCAGCGTGTTCGATGATTGGCTTGCCGCCGCCGCGTGTCGCGAGGCAGATAGCGACGCCTTGGCGGATGTCGAACACGTTCTTGTCATCGGAGCCGTCGGGCGACTGCTCCTTCTTGTTCGCGTTACCGTGAAGGTCGAGCACTTGGAGACTGGAGAAATCTTGCAGGAAGTTAGAGCGGACACCTCGAAACGTTGGGCCGTCCAAGTAGCTGTTGTCTGTGATGTAGCCGAGACAGCCAACGCCGGTGTTCAGAATCAAACGATGTGCGAAGCCAAGGAACTTCACATAGTCGTTTTGAAGCCACAGCTTCCGCTCTCCAAGGGGTTCGCCGTTCACGTAGCGATAGCGGTCAACCAATTGCTGGGCCGCTTCGGTCATGTTCCAAGAAATGCCCGAATACGGCGGGTTGCCGATGACGACAGTGAAGCGCTTATACCATTTGATTTCGTTCACGGCGGCGGCTTCGTGGGCGAGGGCGTCGAAGTCGATTTGCGGGAGCTGTTTGACCTTGGGTTCGAGGGCGTTGGTGAGGTAGATGCGGGCGCGTTCTTCGGTGCCGAAGCGGTAGCCGGTCTCGGCGAGCTTGAGGCCGATTTTCATGTGGGCGATGGCGTAGAGGGCCATCATCAGCTCGAAGGCGTGGAGGCGCGGGAGGAGGGCGGCTGGGACGTAGAGGTTCCAGTAGTCGGCGAAGGTGCGCGGGGTCAGCCCGGAGGGCTGCAAGAAATTAGCCGGGGGTGTCGCTCGCGGACTCGCTTAACCCCCGGCTAATGGCTGGCACGGCTCCGCCGTGCTGCGAGGGCGCGGCTGACGCCACGACGGCGGGAAGCACGGGCATCGCGGTGAGGCCTCCAGTTTTCCACTTCGCCTCCAGGTGCTTGTGGATGACCTCGATGACCTCGACGAGGAAGGTGGCGGTGCCGGTGGCGGGGTCGAGAATTTGGACGAACATCTCGTCCGGGGAGATGGTGCGCTTTTCGCCCGGCTCGTCGGTGAGCGGCGGGAGTTTCAGGGGAGCACGCCCGCCCTCGGGCGTTGCGGGACGCGCCCCCGCGTCACGCTCCGGGGTTCGGACGAGGGCGTCCGAACCAGCGCCCGGGGCGGGCGCGCTCCCCATCGCGCTGCGCGCGACCATTTCCCCCCCACGTCACGGTGGAGGCGAGGCCATCTTCCAATCCGAACTCGGTTTGCAGGAGTTCGTGGACGCTGCGGAGTGTAGAAGACGCCGCGCTGGATTTTGAGCTGCTTGTTGTAGGCGCTGAGGAAGTGCTCGTAGAAGTGGATGACGGGGTCTTCGCCGCGGGTCTTGTTCCCAAAGTCGCGCAAGATCGCGGGCAGGTCGGTTTCGTCGCCGCGCAGGAGTTCCACTACGTCCTGGATGCCGAGTTCGTCGAAATCAATGCCGCCCTTGCGCCCACCGACCTTGAGGAAGGTTTGGAGCATCTCCTTCAAGAACGGATTGGTGACGGGCACCATGTCGGAGATGTCGTCGGCGAGGGGCACCGTGCCGGCCGTGCCCTCGCTCATCTCGGTGCGGGAGATGGCGGCGGTGAGGAGGCCGTAGGTGATGGTCTGGGCGTAGGTGTCGGCGAAGCTCTCCTCGGTGAGTTCGTGGATGAGGGAGGCTTGGAAGGCCTTGTAGAGCTTGGTGAGCGCGCCACGCTCGGACTCGGAACGCATCAGCAGCCGCGCACGATCCCGGATGCCCCGAGCCAGCTCGGCCAGCACTTCGGCCAGTGCGTCGGCGGTGCGGATGACGTGGCCGATGCGATGACGGAAGGCGCGGGACCATTAGCGTGCGCCAGGCGTCGTGGTCGCGGGGATTGTCCGGCCAGCGGAGGCGTTCTTTCAGCGTGGCGGCAACGTGGTCGAGCTTGAGCGGCGTGTCGCCGCCATCCCAGCCGAGCACGCGGAGAGTCGGGAGGTCGCCGTCCTCCTGATGGAAATGGGCGAAGGCAAGTTCGCGCTGATCGGTGGCTTCGTCACCGAAGGCAGAGATGAACAGAAGGTCGGCGGAATCCCATGCGGCGGCCTTGGCTTTGTTGGCAGAGGCGCGCTTCTTGATGACGAGGTGGCTGAGGATGCGGCGGAGAACGACGACGGGGAGTTTCTTTTTCTCGAACTCGACGAAGAACACGCCCCACGGCTGGCCGTGCTGGAGCGGGCGAAGCTGGTGGATGGTCTTTACCTTCACGGCATCCTCGTCCTTGAGGCCCACGTCAGCGGGCTGATACTCGAAGGTGAGGTCGTCGAAGCCGTATTCCCGGAGCGGCCAGTCCAGTTCGGCTTCAAGGTAGCTGACGAGTTGGGGGAAGGTCTTGAGCGCGTGGAGCTGGTCGGCGGGGGCGGGCATGATTCAGTGGAGTTCCATCCAGCATTTCAAAATCGGGGTGACGCCGACGGGGGCCTGCAATGGGCGGAGGATGTCGCCGGTGAGCTGCTTCTCGGCCTTCCGGCGAATCTCGGCCAGCAGCGTGCGCTCAATGGCACACGAACGCGGGGTTTCCGGCGTGGACCGGATGAGCCGGGCGATGGCGGCCGGCTCGGTGAGGATTTGTTTGCCCGCCAAGTCGTAGCAGGCCCAGACGGTGAAGCCGGCGGAATCGCTCCAGCGGGGCTGGCCGGATTCGGTGTCAATCAGGGCGGGGTCGGGGCGCGGAATGCGGAAGCAGAAGAACACCGCGCGCGTGCCGGGCTGGGGCGAGGCTTTGCCGGTGAAGGCCTTGAGCGGGAGGCCGGGCAGGGTCGCGGCGAGGTCCGGGTGGTCACGGAGGAGCTGGTTGTATTCCAGCCGGAGCTGCTCCGTCTCGGAGAGGGTGCCATCGCAGACTCACCTTGGAGCGAGCGGTCTTTTCCGGCGGGGCTGGCTTCGGCCAAGGCGAGGGCGGAGCGGGGGAATCCACGTAGCAGCCGAGGTGACGAGGCGGATTCCCTGGAGCTTCGGACGCGTCCGCTCCTCACGTCGGCGGCTGCAAAATTCGAGGAGAAACGTGGCTTGAGGACTTCGTCCGAGACCGCAGATGCGTTCTGCCCGTTTTCTCGGTTTGGAGAAACGCCCTAAGCCTTCCGCCGGGCGGCCATGCCTTCGATGTGGCGGATGACGAGCGCGGTCCAACCGGTCTGGTGGCTTGCGCCGAGTCCCTTGCCGGTGTCGGCATGGAAGTATTCGTGGAAGAGATGGAGCTCCTTCCAGTTCGGGTCGGAGTGGAAGCGTTCGTCCTCGCCGAAGCACGGCCGACGGCCGTTCTTGTCCGGCAGGAAGAGCGTCACGAGCCGCCGCTCGATCTCGCCCGCGGCCTGGCGGAGCGTGACGGGCGAGCCGTCGCCGAGTCCGGGCACGGTGACCTTCAAGTCGTCACCATAGAAGCGGTGGTAACGCTCCAGAGCCTCTATGAGCAGGTAGTTGACGGGGAACCACACGGGTCCGCGCCAGTTCGAGTTGCCGCCGAAGAGCCAGGTGTCGGATTCGCCGGGCGTGTAGCGGACGCTGTATTCGGCCTCGCCGATCTTGAAGATGAACGGCTCGGCCTCGTGGCAGCGCGAGAGCGAGCGGATGCCGTAGGGCGAGAGGAACTCGGCTTCGTTGAAGAGATACTTCAGCAGCGATTCAAGCCGTTCGCGCGTGGGGATGGAGAGCAGCAGCCCGGTGCCCTTGCGGGTGCCGCAGCTGGTGAAGCGGCCGAGGTCGGTGCGGTAGCGCGTGAACCACTCGAAGCGTTTGTAGAAGCCGGGCAGGGCCTTGATCTGCTTTTCATCGAAGACCTCGACGGCGATCAGAGGTAGAAGTCCGACGAGGGAGCGCGTGCGCAGCGGGATGGTTTCGCCGTTGAGCACGAGCTGGTCGTAGTAGAACCCGTCCTTCTCGTCCCACAGCCCGGAGCCGCCCGCCGTGTTGATGGCGTCGGCGATCTGGACGAAGTGCTCGAGGAACTTCGACGCCATGTCCTCGTAGGCGCGGACGAGCCGGCCGTGCTCGTCGTGCGCGAGCTCGATGGCCATCGCGAGCATCGTCGAACAGTAGAAGGCCATCCATGCGGTGCCGTCGGCCTGGTGGAGTGTGCCGCCATTCGGCAGGGGCTTGGAGCGGTCGAACACGCCGATGTTGTCGAGGCCGAGGAAGCCGCCGGCGAAGAGGTTCTTTCCGCTGGCGTCCTTGCGGTTGATCCACCAGGTGAAGTTCAGCAGCAGCTTCTGGAAGACGCGTTCGAGGAACTCGCGGTCGCGATGGCCCTGCGCGCCGGTGATCTTGTAGACGCGCCACGCGGCCCAGGCGTGCACGGGAGGGTTCACGTCCCCGAAGGCGAATTCGTAGGCCGGGATCTGGCCGTTCGGGTGCATATACCATTCACGCAGGAAGAGGAGCAGCTGGTCCTTGGCGAACTGGGGGTCGATGCGCGCGAAGGGGATCATGTGGAAGGCCGTGTCCCAGGCGGCGAACCACGGATACTCCCACTTGTCCGGCATGGAGATCACGTCCTTGCTGAAGAGATGGCCCCAGTCGGTGTTGCGCACGTGCCGGCGGTTCTCCGGCGGCGTGGGCATGGAGGGGTCGCCGTTCAGCCAGTCGTCGATGATGAGGTGGTAGAACTGCTTGGACTGGAGAAGGCCCGCGTAGGCCTGGCGGACGATCTGGCGTTCGTCGGCGGTCATCTGGCCGGGCTCGAGGGCGGTGTAGAACTCGTCGGCTTCTTTTTTCCGTAGCTCGAAGAGGCGGTCGAATTCCCGGGCGACCATTCCGGGATCGGCCTCGGACTTGGCGACGAGCCGGAGCCGCAGCACGGTGCTTTCGCCGGGCTTCAGGTTGTAGGCGTAGTGCGGTGCGGCCTTGGTGCCGACGTCCTTCGGGTTGATCACGTCGCGGCGTCCCTTCGTGACGTAGTCGTGGAAGGCGTCCTTGACCCAGCGCCATTGGTTGGGCGTGCCGAAGAGGCGGTCGAAATTGGTTTCGTTGTCGGTGAAGAGGACTTCCGGAAACTGGCCGCCGGGCATGGCGGGATACTCGAACCAGAACGGCTCCAGCGTCTCGTGCGACAGGGTCAGCCGGCCCGGCAGATGGCGTGCGATGCGCGGCTTGAGCGTGCCGGCCTCGTGCGTGGTGCCCCAGACCCAGGTGTTGCGGAACCACACCGTGGGCAGCACATGCACGGGGGCGGCTTCGGGACCGCGATTGGTGATGGTGACCTTGATGAGGATGTCGTTCGGCGCGGACTTGGCGTATTCGGTCGCCACGTCGAAGAAGCGGTTGCCCTCGAAGATGCCCGTGTCGGTCAGCTCGAACTCGGGTTCATCCCGGCGCCGACTGCGGTTCATCTCCACCAACTTCGCGTAGGGAAAGGCCGCCTGCGGATACCGGTAGACGGACCGCATGTAGGAATGCGTCGGCGTGGAGTCGGTGTAGAAATACTCCTCCTTCACGTCCTCGCCGTGGTTGCCCTCGGGGCCGCTCAGGCCGAAGAGCCGTTCCTTGAGGATCGGGTCCTTGCCGTTCCACAGGGCCAGCGCGAAGCAGAGCCGACATTCGCGGTCGGTGATGCCGAGCAACCCGTCCTCGCCCCAGCGGTAGGCCCGGCTGCGGGCGTGTTCGTGCGGCAGGTAGTCCCAGCAGGTTCCATCCGCCGAATAGTCCTCGCGCACCGTGCCCCACTGGCGTTCCGCCAGATACGGACCCCAGCGTTTCCAGTTCTTCTTCCGCCTGCCGTCCTCCAGCAGGCGTTGGCCCTCCGCCGTCGGCGCCGTGCGCGACATGAACGACGTCATTTCCGAGCTGGATATTCCGATGATGGCCGTGTCGCCGGTGGACGTGGTCTTCGGGCCGGCGGGCCCGGCGAACGGATCAATGGGAAGGGAGGCCATGAAGGTTGCGACGGACGGCTCAGTCGAGCTGGACGGGGCGGAACTGGATGTTGCGGAAGGCCACCGGACCATGATCGCCCTGGAGCTGGACCGGTCCCTTGGGCTTCTCGTCCTTCTCGTTCTCGAACTTCGCCGAACGCGTGGGGCCGGTGCATTCGGCGTTCTCGTGGATGGTCGTGCCGTTGAGCGTCACCTTGATGAATCTGGCGTTCTCAATCTTCGTGTTCTTCGCGTCGAAACGGGGTGCCCGGAAGACGACGTCCAGCGTCTGCCAGTCTCCGGCCGGGCGGGCGGCGTTGGACTTCGGCGCATGCCCGTCGAAGCCCTTGCCGTCCTTCCACCGGTCGTAGATCCCCCCGCAGTCGGACGGGGTCACGCTTTTCTGGCCCGCGCTGTCGAAGATCTGGATCTCGTAGCGGCCCATGAAATAGACGCCGCTGTTGGAGCCCTTGGGGATGCAGAACTCGAGGTGCGCCTCCACGTCCCCGTGCTCGAAGGTGCTGACCAGATCGACGGTCTTGCCGCCCTTGCCGTTCACGAGCACGCCGCGGCCTGGAGTGATGTCGAGGAGGGCCTGGTTCGTGCGGCCGAGCAGCACGGCCTTGACCGCAGTCCATTCGCCGGCCGGTTTTTTCCAGCCGGTCAGGTCATGGCCGTTGAAGAGCGTGGTGGGATGCGTGACGGTTTCCGCAGCGCCCAACGCCGAGGCGGTGAGGGCGGCGGCGAGGGTGAGGAAGATTCGGGGGTTCATAGCGGTCGACTACCCGCAACGTCGCAACGCGGCCATCCGGCGGCAAGCGGCGGTTTTCGGGTGTCTCGACTCTTTGAAAATGTCCCCTTTTGGCGGCGGTGGCGGTAGCCACCGTCGGCATGACGGAGAGATTGACGATGAGTGCGAAGGAACGGCGGCGAGCCGTGATCATGGCCAACGTGAAAACGGGACACCTCAAGGTGGTGGAAGCCGCCCAAGTGCTG
>JAYTUE010000109.1:0-7439 GCA_043744715.1 Verrucomicrobiota bacterium
GGAGAACTCCGTCATGCCCGAAGGCCTTGAAGCGATGCCCGACGCGGACTTCCGGAACATGATCTGGTTCATCCTCGCGCATCCGAAGGACGACAAGCCACTCAACGACCAGCGCCGCCTAGAGCTTATGGGCGGCAGCGGAGGCCATGCCTCGGTGCCATTGCCCGCCCGCGACGGCGAGAGCATCGCCCTGTGGGCTCCCGAATGGCGGGTCGACGCGCCCGACTTCGAAGGCTCGCCGGCCAAGCTCCCGCAATTCGCGGGCCGGAACAACGTGCTCATGACCCATCCCTACGACAGCGAGAAGCCGGCCGCGATCGTCCGCGCGCTCATGCTGCCGCACGACACCAGGGCGACGCTGCGCTTCTCCGTCGCCGCCCACGAGAAGGGCGACTGGGAACTCCGCGTGCAGTCCGACGGCGAACTTCTCCACAAACAGACCGTCAAACACGACGGCCCCCGCTGGCAGGATGTCAGCCTGGACCTCTCCAGCCTCGCCGGACGCCGTGTCGTCCTGCGGCTGGAGAACGCCGCGAACAACTGGGAATACGAATTCGGCTACTGGAGCAACCTCCGCATCGACACCGCCGAAGTCGTGGCGAAGTAGGCCGGGCGTCCCCGCCCGGCCAGTCCGTGTTCCATCCGCGCGAAGGAACACGAGGAAATCAAAAACGGGGAACCATGCTTGTCCTCGCACCTACTTTCTTCCGCACCTCCGGTGCCGGGAGCATTGGCGGCAAGGTCTGAAGGCATGGCCCTAGTCGCCCCATGGCGGCTCATGGTTCCTTGTCAAAAGACGACGAAGTGGATGGACCCGTTGCTTGCACGGCCTTTCCTGAGACTTAGCCTGCGTCCATGACAAAGCTCCTCGAAGAAGCCGTGATCCGGGCGTCGTCATTGCCGCCAAACAAACAGGATGCCCTGGCGCTTCTGATACAGGCGGAGATGAGCGCCGTGGCGAGCCTGAGCAAGATCCGGCCGAAACCAGGAGGAGCCCTGGCCGGCTTGTTCCAGCAACTCCGCCGTGACTTCAAGGCCGGCCTGGAAGATCCGCCGTCCGCCGAAGGGCAGACCAAGGAAAAGTGAGGCCGTTCCCAGCCCGGCCCGAACTCGCCCATGCGCCCCATTCTCCAGGAAGTCGGGACCGGCCACTCGCCCGAGTCGCTGGTGGCGGCGCTTGGCGGCGAGGCGGGCGTGGTGCTGCTGCGCTCGCGGCAGTTTGATCTCCCCCAGGCGCGCTATTCCTTCGTCACGGCCCGTCCGCTCGTGACCTTCCGGTCGAGCGGATCGGTCTGCGAGATCAGTCCTGCTGAAGGCGGTAGGGCGAAGGCTCCCGCCGAGCCGCCGCTGGATGAACCTAGGCCTTCGCAGCCACAGCGGCCTTTCGACGACGACGTTGCCGCTGCCGCTGGAACTGCTCAGCCAAACGGGAACTCCGAAGGCGGCGAGACGGGAGTCTTCGCTCTGCCATCGCAGCAGTTCGGAAATCCGTGGCAGCTCCTCGACGCGTTGATGTCGCGGTTCGAGCTGCTCGACGAGATGGACCTGCCGTTTCCTCTCGGCGGCTGCTTCGGTTATTGGGGCTACGACCTGAAGAACTTCGTCGAGGCGCGTTTGCCCCGGAAGGCGGTCAATGATCTGGAGCTGCCGGATTGCCACGTCGGGTTCTACGGCAGCCTCGTGGTCTTCGACCATCGCGCGGACAAGGCCTGGATTGTGGCGACGGGGCTGGAATCGGATGGTTCCCGGAACGAAGCCAAGGCGAGGTCGGAATTGGAGTTCTGGTCGGCGTTGTTGAAGTCGGAGCTGACGGAGAATCCGCCTCCTCGCGTCGGCGGCTACGGAACCGGTATCAGGGATCGGGGACTAGGCATCAGATCGAATCTTACCCGCCACTCGTTCGTCGAACGCGTCCGCCGCTCGCAGGACTACATCCGCGCCGGCGACATCTACCAGGTGAACCTGGCCCAGCGTTTCAGCGCGTCGTGGAGCGGGGCCGGTTGGCAGTTCCATGAACAACTGGCCGAGGCTTCGCCGGCGCCGTTCAGCGCGTTCCTCGACTGCGGCGATTTCCAGGTGGCGTCGTCGTCGCCGGAGCTGTTCCTGCGCCTGAGCGGCGCGCACATCCTCACGCGGCCGATCAAGGGGACAAGGCCGCGCAGCGACGATCCGGTTCGCGACGCGCAGTTGACCCGCGAACTCCAGACCAGCGCCAAGGAAATGGCCGAGCTGGTGATGATCACCGACCTGCTGCGGAACGATCTAGGGAAGGTCTGCGAATACGGCTCCGTGCAGGTGCCTGAGCTGGTGCGGTTGGAACGCTACGCGCACGTCCAGCATCTCGTCTCCACGGTGGAAGGCCGGCTGCGCCCGGATGTGACCCACTTCGCGGCCTTCGCGAGTTGTTTCCCCGGCGGGAGCATCACCGGCGCGCCGAAGATCCGGGCCATGGAGATCATCGACGAACTGGAGCCGGTGACGCGCGGGCCGTATTGCGGGGCCATCGGCTACCTCGGATTCAACCGCGAGAGCCAGCTCAGCATCGCCATCCGCACGGCCGTGGTGAAGGACGGTGCGGCGCACTTCCACGCCGGAGCCGGCATCGTGGCCGACAGCGTGCCGGAAGCGGAATATGACGAGACCCTGGCGAAGGCCGCCGGATTTTTCGCGACGGTGGGCCACGCCTTCCACCCGACGCCTCGGAAAGGCTAGGAGCCCGGTTCCGTCGGGGTTTCCGCCGCCGTCGCAGCTGCCGCCGCCGCCTTGGCCGCCTTGGCTGCTGCCTTGTCGGCGGTCATGGCCCGCTCGATCACGCCCATCAATTCACCCCGTCCCACCCGCTTCGACGAGGAGCAGGTGAAGAACTCGGGCATGGTCTCGAACCAGTCGGCGATAAGGTCTTTGAACGCCTGCACGTTGTTCCGCACCTTGGTGGCCGACACCCTGTCGGTCTTCGTGAAGACGAGGACGAACGGCACCTCGTTGTCCGCCAGCCATTCGATGAACTCGAGGTCGATCTTCTGCGCGGGGATGCTGGAATCGATGAGGGCGAAGACGCAGATCAGATTCGGCCGGTCCTTCAGATACTCCGACACGGCGGCGTTGAACCGGGCCTTGTCCTGCCGCGCCACCTGGGCGAATCCATAGCCCGGCAGATCCACCAGCCGCCACTTCCGGTTCACCTGGAAGAAATTGATCAGCTTCGTGTGCCCCGGCGTGGCCGAGACGCGCGCGAGGGCGCGCTTGCCCGAGAGCATGTTCAGCAGCGAGGACTTACCCACGTTGGACCGGCCGATGAAGGCGAACTCCGGCAGATCGTCCTCTGGGCACGTGGCCAGGTCGGGATTGCTGCATTCGAACTCGATGGAAGAAATTTGCATGGTCGGTAAAAAGCTTTCCGAGTGTTGCCGGAAACCCGGACCGCCGCACACGCCAAACTTCCGGGAGTTGGCCCGCGCCTTTCCGCACGCATAGGCGCGGCGGTGGATTTGATCCAACTCCTTCAGAGTTGATGAATTTGGGGAACGGTTTCCTAGGATAGGCGCTCCTCGCCTGTCCGGCGCGGACCGCCAACGCTGGGCTGATGGATTTGAATCACGTTGGGATTTGAGAAAGCACTTGCGGGAATTTCTCGAAGGCGAAGCGCGGAATCTTCGTGACGACGTAATCAATGCTCGGCTCGAAGCAGCATCATTTGCGCTTGCGTGCTCCAGGCGCGGCCTTGATTCCAACCAGTGAAATCAGCCGATCACGAAAGTCGGCAAAGGCGTCCGAATTCACATTAGCAAGTTCAATGAGGCTGTAGAAACGTGTTGTGGTCGGAGATTTCTCCCTGGCTTTCGCGATGTCCAAGTCGGGCACGTTGTAGATGGTCCAGAACTCAACAAAGCCGCGCTGCTTGGCGCTCTGGTGACTTTTCTCCGCCTCACCAAGCCGATTCCAGATGTTGGATTTATCCGCGCCGCCTTTGATCTCGATGGCCACTACGCTCTTGACCGTCTTGGACGAAATCTCCTCGGTGACGCTGATGTCGGGGTCAGCCGAAAAGGCAATCCTCACCGGGCGTCCTGAAGCGTTGCGAAATTCCAGCTTGGTGTCGGTTGCTTTGGTGAGAGCGTGGCGAACGATGTGTTGGATGATTTCAAAGACAGCCTTGTTGGCAGCCTTCCCGATTCTCGTGTTGCGACTGCCGCGCAGTTGCGGGCCAAGCGTGAGCAAGGTGAGGTCGTCGAGGAGTTCTTTCGTGATGCGACCAAAGCCAATGGCGTTCGCCATTTCCGAAGCGCGCGTCACGAGCGCGCGACAAAGTTCCTCCAGTTCGCCGGCGACGCGAGCGGGCAGTTCGCCCTTGGATTCCATTACTTCCAGGCGGGCGAGTTTACTCTTGTTGTAAAACTCCTTCTGGCTGAAACCGAGCAGCAGGCGGTAGTAGCCAAGCAGTTTTGGATTTGCCCGGAGCAGGCAGGGAACTGCGAACAGCAATTCGCCACGAATGCCCCGGCTGGCGAGTTGCGCGAGGTCAGTCGGCGAAACCAACGCGTCGAGTTCTGTGTTGATGGTTCGCACGTCCAGCGTTCGCACCGTTTCCGCGAGGGCTTGCTGGAGGAACAACCTACGAATCTCTTCGAATTCGGACGCGATACTTGCCTGAAGGTTCGAGGAAGGCAGGTTGATGCTCATGCTTTGGCTCCGGGTAGTGTGTGCCGTTGCGCTTGGGAGTTCCGTTGCCGACCGACGACAGCACCCGTTCCGCTTCGGTCACGTATTCAGAATTCAACTCGATCCCCACGAAACGCCGGAGGTGTCGCTTGGCAACGAGACCCACTGTTCCCACCCCAAAGAACGGATCGAGCACAAAGTCGTCCGGCTGGGACGAAGCCAAGATGCACGGCTCAACCAACTCCGGCGGAAACGAGGCGACATGCGCTCCCAACGATGGAGCCGTGTTAATGCTCCAAACCGTTCGCCGGTTGCGCCGTCCCTGCTCGGCCTCCTCCATGACGGCTTCGGGGAAGTAGGCGTAACGCTCGCTCTTGGTGAGCATGAACAGATATTCGTGCGCGCGGGTCGGACGGTCTTTGACGCTCTCCGGCATGGCATTGGGCTTGTGCCAGATGATGTCACTGCGCAGGAACCAGCCGTCCGCCTGCAGCGCAAAAGCCAGACGCCACGGCACGCCCAGCAAATCCTTGTCCTTCAGTCCGGGCGGATTGTCAGGTCGGACCGACATCGCGCGGTTAGGATTCTTCTTATCCGGCGCACGCCAGCCGCGATTCCCGCTAGTGAATCCGTCGCCGATATTCAGCCAGAGGACTCCATCCGTTCGCAGCACTCGCCGCACTTCAGAAAACAATCCAGTCAGCTTGTGCAGGTAGCCGGTCAGAGTTTCTTCGAGACCAATTTGCCCGTGAATTCCGTAGTCCCGCAGTCCCCAGTATGGCGGCGAGGTCACGACACACTGGACCGACTCGTCCGGCAGGCGTGGCAAAACATCACTGATATCGCCCTCCAAGAGCAACGACTCCGCAAGCGGAATTCTCGCGGGTGATGCAATCTTGGTTCGCTTCATGGTCGATTTAATCGATAGCAGCTTGGTCTAGTTTCTGGAAGCCGCCAGTTCTTCCTCGAAGTCCACAATCTCTTTGATCTGCACCAGAAACCAGCGGTCAATCTTCGTGAGGTTGAAAATCTCTTCGATGGTGAAGCTGGCGCGGAGGGCATGGCGGATGAAGAAAATGCGCTCGGCGTTCGGGACGGAGAGTTTTCGGGAAATCACGTCGCGGGGAAGGATGTCTCTGTCGCCATATACTTCTGTGCCGATGCGCCAGGGTTTGCCGTCGCCGCCCAAACCGCTGCGGCCGATCTCCAGCGAGCGCAGACATTTTTGCAGGCTCTCCTTGAACGTGCGGCCGATGGCCATCGCTTCGCCGACGCTTTTCATCTGCGTGGTGAGCGTGGGGTCGGCCTGCGGGAATTTCTCGAAGGCAAAGCGCGGAATCTTGGTGACGACGTAATCAATGCTCGGCTCGAAGCTCGCCGGGGTTTCGCGCGTGATGTCGTTCTTGAGTTCGTCGAGCAGGTAACCGACAGCGAGTTTGGCCGCGATCTTTGCGATGGGAAAGCCGGTGGCCTTGGACGCGAGCGCGGAGCTGCGGCTGACGCGCGGGTTCATCTCGATGATGACCATGCGGCCGTTGTCGGGGTTGACGCCGAACTGGATGTTTGAGCCGCCAGTCTCCACGCCGACGGCGCGAATCACGGCGAAGCTCTGGTCGCGCATGATCTGAAATTCCTTGTCGGTCAGCGTCTGGATAGGCGCGACGGTGATGGAGTCGCCGGTGTGGACGCCCATCGGATCGAAGTTTTCGATGGAGCAGATGATGACGCAGTTGTCGGCGCGGTCGCGCATGACTTCCATCTCGTATTCCTTCCAGCCGAGGAGGGATTCCTCGATGAGGATTTCGTTCACCGGCGAAAGCTCGATGCCGCCCTTGGCGATGGTTTCGAACTCTTCCTGGTTGTAACCGATGCCGCCGCCCGTGCCGCCGAGCGTGAAGGCGGGCCGGATGATGAGCGGGAATTTGCCGATCTTCTTCGCCACGTCGCGGGCTTCCTCCAGATTGCGCGCGACGCCGGAGATGGGAACGTCGAGGCCGATCTGGAGCATCAATTCCTTGAAGGCGAAACGGTCTTCGCCTTTATGGATGGCGTCGGGTTTCGCGCCGATCATTTCGATGCCGTATTTTTCCAGCACACCGCTTTTGTGCAATGCCATCGCGGTGTTCAGCGCGGTTTGTCCGCCGAGGGTGGGGAGCAGGACGAGCTTGTGCGGGGTCTTGGTGCTGGCGTCTAGGTTCTGGGGAACACCCAAGCGGCGCATTTCCGCCAGCTCGCGCACGATGATCTTCTCAACACATTCCGGCGTGATGGGTTCGATGTAGGTGCGGTCGGCGAACTCCGGGTCGGTCATGATGGTGGCCGGGTTGGAGTTGATGAGGACCACGCGGTAGCCTTCCTCCCGGAGTGCCTTGCAGGCCTGGGTCCCGGAGTAGTCGAACTCGCAGGCCTGTCCGATGATGATGGGGCCGGCCCCGATGATGAGGACGCTGTGGATGTCAGTGCGCTTTGGCATGGTCGAAAATCGGCCAGAGTCAAAGGGATGGGTCCGAGGTTGTCAGCAATTTGTTCGCGAACGAAGCCGTCCTGAAAGCGCGGAGCCGAATCCGCGCAATCCCAAGTCGGAACCCTCCCGTCAGATCGCCCGACTCCCGTTCATCCCGGCCCGCGTCGGATGAGCCGCACGGAGTCCAGACGGAGCCGCGCGCCGGCGAGGTGCCGGTCGAGTGCGGCCTTCTGTTCGATGAGCAGCGCGACCTCCTCGGGCCGGACGCTGGGGTTGACCTTCTGGAGTTCGCGGAGACGCGCGATCTCCTGGTCGA
>JAYTUE010000110.1:0-27343 GCA_043744715.1 Verrucomicrobiota bacterium
TGGCTGTTCCTCGACTTCAACAGCTACTTCGCCAGCGTGGAGCTTCAGGAGAATCCCGAGCTGCGCGGCAAGCCGGTCATCGTCATTCCCGCCGCCACGGAATCCACCTGCGCCATCGCCGTCAGCCAGGAGGCCAAGAAATTCAAGATCAAGACGGGCACATCCATCAAGGAAGCCCGCGAGAAATGCCCCCGTGTCGTCTGCGTGCTGGCGCGGCCGGATGTCTACTCGGACTATCACCGGCGAATCCTCAAAGAGATCGACTGGCACGTGCCGCTGCACAAGTTCGAGTCGATCGACGAGATGTCGTGCCGGCTGGTCGGGTCGATGCGCGAGCCGGCCAATGCGCTGGCTGCGGCCCGGAGGTTGAAGGAAGGCATCAGGCGCAACATCGGCGAGTGTCTGCGCTGCTCCATCGGGCTTTCGACGAACCGTTTTCTGGCCAAGGTGGCGACCGATCTGGAGAAGCGGGATGGTCTGGTGATCCTGCGCGCGTCCGATCTACCGGGACGCCTTTCCGGCATGAAGCCGGAGGACTTGCCGGGCATTGGGCGAAACATGCGGGAACGCCTGGTTCTCGCCGGCATCCAGGACATTCCCAGCCTCTGGCGGGCTCCGGCCAAACAGCTCCGGCAGATCTGGGGCGGCGTGGAAGGCGAGCGTTTCTATTGCCGTCTGCACGGCATCGAGGTGGAACTGCCGGAGAACGACAAGAGCAGCGTGAGCCACGGGCGTGTGCTCGACGCCGACAGCCGCTCGGTCGACCAGGCGGAACTCTTCGCGCGTCGTCTGGCGCTCAAGGCGGCGAGCCGGCTGCGGTTGCTCAAGCAGATGGCCACCGTGATCAGCGTCCATGCGTCGATGGAGGATGATTCGGGGGTGGAGGAGCACCTGCGTCTCCCGCCGACCAACGACAGCGTGGAGATCCTGCATCGCTTCAGCCAAGTCTGGCAGCCCGTGCGTGAACTCATCGGATACCGGAGGATCCGCCAGATCGAGGTCACGTTGCATGGCTTGATGGCGGAATCGCAGCCGAAGCAGTTGGATCTTTTCAGCAGACCAGACGGCTTGACTCAGGAGGAACGGGCGCGGCGGCAACGGCTTTCCGAAGCGATGGACGCCATCAACCAGAAGCTCGGTCCCGATTCCATCACGCTCGGCGTGCTGCCGCAGGTCGGCGGGTTCTTTGCGGGCAGCAAGATCGCCTTCAACCGCGTGCCGTTGGAGGAGGAGTTCCCGCGCGATGGCCGGAAGGAACTTTCCAGGGCGCAGATCTTCTACGGGCCGGTTTCCAAGATTCCCGAGTTGTCGATGGATGCTCGGGTGCGTCGGGCGGAACGGCGGGCGCAGCTGAAGAAGACGCGGCGGATGTGGTAGCTGGGAAGAAGCGGCCCAAGGCAGGGAGGGCATCTTGCCTGCCCAACGAGGTCTTACGCTGAACACCAGCTGGTGTGATAGGACGAGCTTCCCGGTTCATGCGAAAGCCCTAGGCTGAAGGGGCAGGCTGGAAGCCCGCCCTACCTTGCATGGCATTGTTTCGGTTAAGCCCCCACCAGCTCCCGCGTGTCGTCGAGTTCGCCGGTCAGCTTGCGGTGCAGTTCCTCCGGCCAGTCCTCGGTGAGATGGCGGAAGAGCCAGCCGTTGGCCGCGCGCAGGCGGAAGTAGGCGGCGCGCATGTCGAGCACCAGCGTGATGCGGCGGTTGCGGCAGTTGAGTTCGCCCACGTCGTGCGTCGCCACAGGGAGGAAGCCCATGACACGGGTGTGGAATTCATACGGGCTGTGCTTCTCGCCCTCGAACACGTCGGTGATGTAGTGGCTGAAGCCGCGTTCGAACGTTTCCCGGCTGGCCGAACGCATCAGCGACGCGGCGACCAGAAGGTTGCGGCGCTGTTCGGGCACGACTGCGAACCGGCCGATCTCCGCGATCCGGCTGCGGCGGATGAATCCGTCGAGGTCGAACTTGGGGTCCAACATTCGGAAGCCGTATTGGGCGTAGAGGCCGATGGGTGGTTCGTAGAGCACGCGCACCACGCCGACGGGTCGGACGCCCTTGCTGGCGACGAACCAGCTGACGTTGGGCTCCGTCAAATCGGCGGAGGCCACAAGCTTCTGGTCGTCGGCGATCCAGCCCTTCTCGTCCCGGTAGATGGTCCGCATGACCTCCAGGGCAAGGCTGCGGTCGGACTCCGACGCGACGCGCCGGACGGAGATGGTTTCGTCAGTTCGCATGTTTGGTTCTTGGGTTTTCCGGATTCCAGTTCTTGCCCGAAAGCCCGGAGATCGCGGTCATCACAACGCAGTGGAGGTCGCGTTCGGCTTCTGCGGCGGTTTTGGAGCTCGTGGGCATTGGCGGCGGCTCGATCGGCTGGCCGAAACGGATGGTGAACGGCTCGAAGTCGCCGATGGGGCGGATGCCGTCGTGGCGCGGAAACACGATGCCGGCCGGGATGATCGGCGTCCGGGTCGTCAGCGAAAGCCGCGCGGCTCCGGTGAGGCCACGAAGAAGGCGTCCTGGATTCCGGTTTGTCGTTCCTTCCACAAAAATGCCGACGGAATGACCCTCCGACAGGAGGCGCTGCGCCTGGTGCATGGGATGTTCAGATGGGACGAGCCGTGATTTGAAACGGTTGAGGAAGGCGGGTCTGGCCGATTTGCGGCCGACGATGATCGAGCGGCCGGCGCGGATCACATGGCCCAGCCCCGGCACGAGCAGGAAGTTCCAATCCGCCATGAAGTGGACGCGACGTCCGCCGCGCAGCAGCGCCAGCCATGCGGGAATGACCACGGCCTCCAGACGCTGGCTGTGGTTCAGGGCGAGGATGAACGGATCACGGCGGGTCGTAGTTGCTTCCGCGTTCGCCACCCCGAGCAACAGCCTGCCCAAGGTCGAAGCGACAGCCCGGCAGGCGAACCGTTCCGTCGACGTGCCGTCCATCAGCGTGAGCGGGCCACGCCAAGCGGCCGACCAACCAAGTCGGACCGGAGCGCCGATCTCCGCGGGATCGGCAGGCTTCGCTTTGGCTGGTGAAATCGTCGTCATCCAAGTCCGGAGATGGAATCCGGATGTCAGGAAGCCATCGCCATGTGGAGAACACGTTGCGAAGACGTGACGGGATGGAAACGTTCCAGCCTGTCCACGAAGGGCACGAAGGAACGCGAAGAAGTTGAAGCTGTCTTGTCGCTTGGCGCTTCGTGTCCTTGGTCTCCTTCGCGGATGATGGAAAGACCTTCTGGCCGGGCGCGGACGCCAGGCCTACGCTCGGGCTCATGAACGATCTCGAACGCCAGATTCTGGACGAGCTTCTCGCCTACGAGGATGCCGTGCGCCGACTGCCCACGATGAATCCCAAGCCCGATCTGCTGGCCGTTTTCAGCCGGCTTGATGGCCTGACGGCGCAGTTGCCGCGCGGCACCGATACGAACCTCCTGCACTTCCTCCACAAGAAGAGCTACGAGAAAGCCCGCCTCTGGCTCCAGAGCAGGCACGAGGAAATCGCCCGCGGCGGATGCGACGGGAAGGCCTGACGAAAGTATGAGGCATGACTGATGAGGCATGAACGCCTGATCAGCTTCCCCATTTCATACCTCAGCATTCATCCCTCATAACTTCCCCCCGCATGTTGTCCGACACCATCGCCGCCATCGCCACGCCCCTCGGTGAAGGCGGACTTGCGGTCATACGCATTTCTGGGCCGCAGGCGTTGTCCATGGTCGACCTCTGCTTCAGGCCGTCCGGCCAGACGTCCAAACCACCGTCGTTGGCCGTCACCCACACGCTGCACTACGGGCATGTCGTGCGTGACGGCCGGGTGATTGACGAGGTGATGGTCGCCGTGCTGCGCGCGCCGAGGACATTCACGCGAGAAGACACGGTCGAGATTTCCTGCCACGGCGGGTTGCTGCCGGCCAAGCTCGTGCTCGATGCCGCGCTGGCCTGCGGCGCCCGTCTGGCCGAGCCCGGCGAGTTCACGCGGCGCGCTTTCCTCAATGGCCGCATCGACCTCGCCCAGGCCGAGGCCGTCGCGGATCTGATCCATTCCCGCACCGAGCTCGCCCTCCAGGCCGCCAACGAGCAGCTCGCCGGCAAACTCTCCGTCCGGATTAATCTCGTCCGCGACGACCTCATGCGCGTGCTGGCCCACGTCGAGGCGCACATCGATTTCCCCGACGAGGACATCGCGCCCGACACCCAGGCGGAACTGCTCCGCAAACTCCGTGACGGCATCGCCTTCATGGATGCGCTCCTTCGCACGGCCAACGAAGGCCAGATCCTCCGTCGCGGCATCCGCGTCGCCATCCTCGGCCGGCCCAACGCGGGCAAATCCAGCCTGCTCAACCAGCTCCTCGGCCACGACCGCGCCATCGTCTCGCCCATCGCCGGCACCACGCGCGACACCATCGAGGAGACGGCCAACATCCGGGGCATACCCGTCGTCTTCGTCGACACGGCCGGCCTGCGTGACTCGTCGGACGAGATCGAAGCCGAGGGCATCCGCCGCAGCCGTGACACCGCCGCGAAGGCCGACTTGGTCCTCCATGTCATCGACGCCTCGGAACCGCTCACCGACGCCGACGCCCATTGGCTCGCCGAGTTCAGCGGCAAGAAACGCATCCTCGTCCGCAACAAAATCGACCTCCCGGTGAAGCTCGCCGTCGATGAACTGCATCAGGGATCAGGCATCAGGGATCAGGCATCCAGAGTCGTCGACGTGAGCTGCTCAACGGCTGCCGGCTTGGAGGCGTTGAAGGACGTCATCAAAGACGCCGTCTGGTCCGGCGAGATCGGAGGCGGGATGCTCCAGGTGATGACCAGTTCCCGGCATCAGGACGCGCTCCAGCGGACGCGCACCGCGACGATCCGCGCCACGGACGCCCTGGCCGGCGGCCTGACCTTGGAACTCGTCGCCGCGGACCTCCGCGTGGCCGTGGGCGCCGTCGGCGAGATCGTCGGCAAGACTTCCACGGAAGATCTCCTCGACTCCATCTTCAGCCAGTTCTGCATCGGCAAGTGACGCTGCCGCGCTCTGCGCGGAATGACGAAGCACGAAGGCCAAAGGCGAAAGCTGCCCGCACTGCGCGGTGTTGTTCGGAGTGCCGAAGGCACATCGGATATTAGCCAGCCACAATGTGGCTGGTAGGTGGCAAGGGGTGAGTTCCGTGCCGGATGGCACGAGAGCGGACATGCTTGGCTGGGCATTGTGCTTTCCTGCGTCCCACCAGGACGCGGGGAATGACCGACCTGCAAACCTTCGTAGCTGGCTACTTTCCAGTTGTCCCTTCGGGACCAAGCGATGCCTGTCGATGCGACCTCGTTCCCCTTCGGCCTTTGGCCTTCGTGCTTCGTCATTCTTGTTCTCTCTTGCCTCAGCCGTCCGCTGTCCCTCACTTTTTCGCATGGCAGCGACCTCCAAGCCGAACGCGGTTGATTCCGAATTCTACCTCAACGCCGACGCCTTCTTTCCGGCGCACCGGGCCACCGCCCTGACCTACGACGACGTCACCTTGGCCACGCAGTATTCCGAAGTCCTGCCCCGTGACACGCAGCTCGACACCCAGCTGGCCGACGGCCTCCAGCTGAACATCCCCGTCATCTCGGCCGACATGGACACCGTCACGGAGTCGCGCATGGCCATCGCCATGGCGTTGAACGGCGCGCTCGGATTGCTCCACTACAACATGGCGGAGAAGGACCAGCTCTCCGAAGTCAGCCGCGTGAAGAACCACGTCCACGGCCTGATCCAGGAACCCATCAAGGTTTCGCCGGACCAGCTCATCGGCGACGTGCTTGAGATGGTGGAGAAACGGAAGTTCGAGTTCCGCACGTTCCCCGTGGTCGATGCCGGCGGCAAACTTCTCGGCCTGCTGCCCGGCCACGTCGTCAAACTGCGCTACGCCAAACGCAAGGTCTCCGAAGCCCTCACCCCGCGCGAACAGATCCACACCTTGCGGAAGAAGGAGCTGGGCTCGAATCCGATTTCCAAGGCCGACAAGTTCTTCACCGACCATCCTGGCATCCACAAGCTCCTCGTCGTGGACGACGCCGACCAGCTCCACGGCCTCTTCACCATGAGCGACGTGGAACGCATCACCCAGGAGAAGCGCGCCCAGTTCAAGCCCGCCCGTGACGCGAAGTTCCACCTCATCTGCGGCGCGGCCGTCTCCGCCACGCGCAACGCCTTCGGTGAGCTCGACCGCGACCGCATCCTTGCCCACATCGGCGGATTGGTGGAACGCGGCGTCGACGTCGTGGCCGTCTCCACGGCCCACGGCTTCAGCAAGGGCGTCGGCGAGACCGTCCGCATGATCCGCGACGCCTATCCCAGGCTCCCGATCATCGCCGGCAACGTCACCAGCGCGGCCGGCGTCGAGTTCCTCGCCGATGCGGGTGCCAGCGCCATCAAGGTCGGGCAGGGCCCCGGCTCCATCTGCACCACCCGCGTCGTCGCGGGCGTCGGCATTCCGCAGCTCACCGCGCTCTACGTCTGCTCCAAGGCCGCATCCAAGAAGGGCGTTTCCATCATCGCCGATGGCGGGATCACCAAGTCCGGCGACATCGTGAAGGCCCTGACGCTGGCCGGTTCCGTCATCTGCGGCGGCATGTTGGCCGGATGCCCCGAGGCGCCCGGACAGGTCATGGAAATCAGCGGCAAGCTCTACAAGCAGTATCGCGGCATGGGCAGCATCGCCGCGATGAAGGCCGGTTCCGCCGCGCGTTACGGCCACAGCAAGGAAGCCACGCAGAAGGTCGCGGCCGAAGGCGTGGAAGCGCTGAAGGAAGTCAGCCCGAGCGTCGACATGATCCTCACCCAGATGATCGGCGGCATCCAGAGCGGCATGGGCTACCTCGGCGCGGCCAACCTCGCCCAGCTTGGCGAAAAGGCCCGCTACATCCGCGTAAGCCCCGCCGGCATGAAGGAAGCGTCTCCGCACGACGTGATCGAAGTGAAGGCCAGCGCGTAGGCCGAGCTCGGGTGGCAACCCGCCCCGCCCGGCCATTGGATGTTCAAAGGATGGCCCACGGAGGTAAGGCGCAGGCTCCCGCCAAGCCATCGTAGGCCGCGCGTCCTCGCGCGGCCAGTAGGTGCTTCCTGCACGATGGCCGTGAAGTAGCACCCACTCGCCGGGCAGGGATGCCCGGCCTACGGCTGTGGTAGGGCGAAGGCTCCCGCCGAGCCGCCGCCGAGTCTGCGAAGACCAAGAGAGTTAATCGCGGGAAGCTTGAAGGCAACGGAGGCCCGCTGTTCTGGCCGGTGTGGCCGGGAAGTATCGAGGAAGCGCAGCGGCGGCTCGGCAGGAGCCTTCGCCCTACCTGTCGCGGGACTTCGCTTTCTTCGCTTTCCTTGGCGGACTTCGCGGATGAAACACCAACTGGCCGGGCGGTGTTGCCACACGGCATCACCCTACGTTCAACTGCATTTTCCGGCCTCAATACTGATACGGCTCGTTCATTTGGCCGCAGTGAGGGCACTTGGAGAGGCCGACGTCGGGGTCGTCGGTGTAGACGGACTGACAGCGGCCGCAGCGGAAGATGTTGTCCTGTTTGGCCGAGGGCCGGAACCGACGGCGGCGGGTCTCGGAGAAGATGTAGAGCCCGAGGATCGCGAGCAGAACGACCGACAGGTAGGCGAAGATGAGGCCTTCGTGCGTCATGGCGTCGGCTTGGCGACCGGGGCCGGTGGCAGCGTGCGCCAGCGGATGACGAGCCGGCCGGATTGACGGGAGGTTCCGGGCGCTTCGTTGAAGTCCAGCTTCCACGCCAGCGCCATGGCCGATTGATCGGCGGCGACAAGTCCGGAACTTTCCCAAAGCCGCACCGATTGGACCACGCCATCGGCATCGATCCACAGATCGACGACGGAATCCTTGAGCAGGTCCGCGTTCTCCCAGGCCGGCTGGGTTGCGGGCTCGCCTTGAAGCCGCTGGCGCAGGTCGGGGGACAGTTCCCATTCGGTCCGGGGCCGGACGGGTTCGCTGGCAAGGCGCGTCCGGGGCAGCAGCTGATCTACGGCGGGCTGGTAAGTGGCGGCGAGGGCGGCGGGTTTGTTGGTGGAGAGCGTGACGGCGATGGCGTGGCCGAACGATTCGATATCCGGCTCCAGCCAGCGGGGCGGTTCCGTCCATTCCGTCTCGATGGTGCGGACCGGCGGCGGTTGCAGCCAGCCGAGGGCGGAGAATCCATGGATGCTCGGCTCCACCCCGAGGGAGGGATCTTCCAGCAGGAGCGCGGTGGCGAGCGCCGGGGCTTCGAGCGGGGAATTGATCCAGTGGAACACGGGTCCGTCCGGCAGGGCGGGCATGGGTGCGACGGCCCTTGCGCCCAGGAGCCAGATCAATCCGACGTGGCCGGCCAGCAACGCCGCGCCGAGGCCGGTCATGCGGTGGAGCGACCAGGTTTCTTTGGCGGGCCGTGGATTCACGGGGTCGATGCGGCGGGCAGGACGGAGTCGAACAGGCGTGGGCGGCTGGCCAGGAGGAGGTCTTTGGCCCCGGCATCGCGCGCGAGGAGACCGATCCTAGTGAGGGTTTCATTGTCCACCGAACGGTCCGCCAGCATCACGACGGTGAGGGGACTTGTCTTTTCTTGGACGGCCTTGCGGAGGTGTTGGGAGAGTTCCTTCTCCGTGACGAGCTGGTTCCGGAAGAACAGCTGGCCCGCGAGGTTCACGGCCACGGCGACGGTGCGGTTGGTCGTTCCCGCGAGTCCGGCCGAGGCCGGCAGCTCGATGCGCCCGGCATTGCGGATCAACTCCCGGACACGGTTGACGGCCTCCCTGGGCGCGTCGGATTCAGGCCGGATCGAGAGGGTGGTGCCGAGCGGAAGCGCGGCGATCTCGCGGCGCAGGTGGTCGAGGGCGAGCGTGGAATTGGTCCGGCCGTTGAAGAGGGCGTCGCCCTTCGCGGTCACGAGGATCGGCAGGCCGTTGGTCTGCCACGGTGAGTCGTCCAGCTTCACCGGGATGCCCGGCGTATGGACGAGGCTGGCGAAGAGGACGAAGATGATGAGCAGGAACAGCACGCTGACGAGGGGAGCGGCGTTCATCTCGCCTTTGAAGACCCGGACGTTGCGGGGAAACTTCATGAGGGCTTCTGGGTGCCGACGGGATCGGTGACGAGGTTGAGCGCCTCGGTCGAGGCCTGCTCCATGTCCAGCACGAGGCGGTTCATCCGGCCAACGAGGTAGTTGTAGGCCGCGTAGGCCGCGATGGCGATGGTCAGGCCGGTGGCCGTGCAGATGAGGGCTTCCCAGGTGCCGCGCGACATCTGGGAGATGTTCGACATCAGGCCGGACTCCTCGAGCTGCCGGAAGATCTTCATCAGGCCGGAAACGGTTCCGAGCAACCCGACGAGCGGCGCGATCTGCGCGACGGTGGCGATGAGGTTCAACCGTTCTTCCAGCCGGGGAACTTCGGTGTAGCCGGCGTCCTCCAGCGCTTCACGAACGCCTTCCCGGCCGCGTTCGCGGTTGAGGATGGCGATCTTTACCAGGCGCGGAACCGGCCCGGCCGTGGCGTCGCAGATGGCGACCGCCTCGACGATGTTGCCGCCTTTGATGACCGTGCGGATGCCGCCGAGGAACTCGGCCGAATTGATCTGGGCGCGATGGAAATGAAGGTGGCGTTCGATGAACACCGTCATCCCGATCACGCCGAGGATGAGGAGAAC
This sequence comes from Verrucomicrobiota bacterium, assembly GCA_043744715.1. Classification (GTDB taxonomy): domain Bacteria; phylum Verrucomicrobiota; class Verrucomicrobiia; order Limisphaerales; family CANJSG01; genus CANJSG01. Next base: position 9,666 of record JAYTUE010000110.1, read on the forward strand.
CCACATGATGGGCCCGCCCTGCGAAATGTATCCCGGCAACATGGGTGCGGTTATACGGACGCCCGCCGCCGGGTCCAAGCCCCAAGCCGAACGGAATCGAGGCTGGTGTCGCCGACCTCCGGCCCACCATCTCGCCAGCGCGCGATTGCGCGATTGCGCGCAGCCTTCTGGGGTTCCTGCGGGGTAGGACGGGCATCTTGCCTGCCCGGGAAGATGTCGACATGGACGTGACGGGTTGGTGTTGGCCCGGAACGCTGGACTCTCCGGAAAGCCTTGTCTGGCCTGGGGCAGGCTGGAAGCCCGCCCTACCCTGGAACGACTCGATGCTGTTCGGCTGAAAATGCGGCCGCCTCCTGCAAGGGTTCTCGCAGGAGGCGGCGCCTGGGGCTGGGGCCGGGTCACTTGTCGCCGGCGGGCGGGCGGGCGCCCTTCGGACCCTGGTCGCCCTCGGGACGCGGCCCGCGCGGGCCGCCTTCGGGTCCGCCTGGACCCCGGCCCATTCGTCCGCCGATCTCGTCCTGGGTGATCTTTCCGTCGCCGTTCTTGTCGAGTTTCTTGAGATGCTCGGCGGCCTGGGCGATCTCGGTGGCGTCGATCGTCCCGTCGTTGTTGGCATCGAGCGCCGCGAAGAGAGGCGGAACCATCGGACGATTGCCCTGGCCTTCCGGACGGCGTTGGCCATCGGGGCCGCCTTCGGGGCGTGGGCCATGGCGTTGATCGCCCTGGGATCCTTGAGGTCCGCCCTGCGGGCGATCCGGCTTGGGGCCGTCCTGGGCGACGACGATGAGGGTGGCGGCGCCCAGAACGGCGACCGGGAGAAAGGTGTTGAAGTGTTTCATGGCGTGTCCTGCGAAGTGGATGGTTTGCGGATCGTTTTGTTTTGCGCCGGCGGCAGATTGCTCCGGCATCCGGTGGGAAGAGACGCTTGGCGGGTAAAGGGACTGTTTGACGGGACGGGAGAATTGTTAAGAGCCGGTAAATTTGCCGGAATTCTCAAAATCCCCGGAATAGTGTCTCACGCACAAAGCCGATGATCTCGACCGCCCGTCCACCCCAGCACGACACCTCCGCCCGCCGGATCCTGGTGATCGACGACGACAAGAAGCTCTGCCGCCTGATCCGCGACTACCTCACGCCGCTCGGCTACGATGTGAGCGTGGTCCACACCGGACCCGAGGGCGTGGCGACGGCGATCGGCGCGGAATGGAGCGCCATCCTTTTGGACGTCATGCTGCCCGGGTTGGACGGCTTCGAGGTGTTGAAGGAGATCCGCAAGAAGAGCGACGTTCCCGTGCTCATGCTCACGGCCCGGGGAGACGAATCGGACCGCATCGTCGGCCTTGAAATCGGCGCCGACGACTACCTGCCCAAGACCTTTTCCACCCGCGAACTCCTCGCCCGGCTCCGCGCCGTCACGCGGCGGACCGCGCGTTCCGCCGCCCCCGACGATGCCGATGCGGAACTCGTGGTCGGTCCGCTCCGCGTCGTCCCGTCCTCGCGCAAGGCCGTGCTGGGCGACGAAGCCCTCGTCCTGACGCCCGTCGAATACGACCTGCTGGAGGCCCTGGCCCGGGGGCGTGGCCGCGTGAAGACCCGCGAGGCCCTGCTCGACGAGATCCGCGACCGCAACTACGACGTCTTCGACCGCTCCATCGACGTCCACATCTCCGCGCTGAGAAAGAAGCTGGGCGACGATCCGAAGAACCCGCGCTTCATCCGGACAGTCCGCAGCGCCGGCTACATGCTCATCAACCCGGACGCCGAATGAAGAATTTGAAGCTGCCGCTCAGCGCCAAGATCCTCGGCTGGTTCTTCCTGAACCTCGTGTTGCTGGGCGTCGTCGCGTGGGTCCTGCTTCGGTCCGAACTCCGGCCGGACGCGTTGATTTCGATCCTGGCCGGGGAACGGTCCACCCGTTTCGCGGAGACGGTCATGCGTGAACTGCAGACCACGGAGCGCCAGGAATGGAACAGCGTCCTCGACCGCTTCAGCGAGATCAACGGCGTGACCCTCGTGTTGATCCGCGACGACGGCGGCCACATCGCCGGACCCAGGGTCACGATTCCCCGGGCGGTGCAGGAACGGCTCCGTTCCCGTGGCCAGCCCCAGGGGTCTGAAGGACAAAACGCCGGCCCCAGACCCGACGGTGGTCCTCCGGATCGAGGGCCCGAGAACGGAAGCCCCGGAGGCGAGGGACCGCGCGGCCCCAGGCCGCCGTTTCCCGAGGCCGGTCCGCCGCGAGGACAGGCGCCGCCCCGTCTCTTCGTCCAGTCGCACGATCCGGAGCGCTATTGGATGATCTTCGGGATGGCCATCCCGGACCCCGCGGGAAGGCGGATGGGTCCGGCGCGCCTTGCGTTGATCTCGGAATCTTTTTCGGCCGGCGGCCTCTTCTTCGACCCGAAGCCGTGGATCTGGGGCGCGGCCGGGGTCATCGCCATATCGGTGCTCTGGTGGCTTCCATTCATCCACCGGATGACGCGGGCTCTCACCCGTCTGACCAGGGCGACGGAGCGGATCGCCGAAGGCAGATTCGATGTCGATCTCGGGGAACAGGGCGGGGACGAGATCGGGCGTTTGGGAACCGCCGTGGGCCAGATGGCGGGCAAGCTCGACGGGTTTGTCACCGGCCAGAAGCGTTTCCTCGGCGACATCTCCCACGAACTTTGCGCGCCGATCGCCCGCCTCCATATGGCCATCGGTGTCCTCGAAATGCGCGCCGACGGGCAGCAACTGGCCTACGTGGAGGACATCAAGGAGGAGATCCAGGAAATGTCCGGACTGGTCAACGAGCTCCTCTCCTTCTCCAAGGCCGGCCTGCGATCCAAGGATCTGCCTCTGGAAAACGTCGGACTGCGTTTCTTGGTCGAGCGCGTCATCGGGCGTGAGAACACTTCCGCAGCCGACGTGCGGATGGACATTCCGGAAGGACTCACTGTTCTTGCGGAGCCCAATCTCCTCACCCGCGCCGTAGGCAACCTCGTGCGCAACGCGGTCCGCTATGCCGGCGGCCAGGGACCGGTCAACATATCGGCGAAGCAGTCTGCGGATGGGGTTGAAATCCGGGTAGAGGACAGCGGTCCCGGCGTGCCTGAAGAGTATCTGGAGAAGATATTCGAGCCCTTCTTCCGCATCGATCCGTCGCGCAACCGGGAGACCGGTGGAACGGGTCTGGGCATGGCCATCGTGAGATCGTGCGTCACGTCGTTCGGCGGAACCGTCCGCGCACGGAACCGTGATCCAAAGGGGCTGGAAGTGACGATCGCCTTGAAGGCGGGTCCATCGGAGCCCGCCTGATCGAAGTTCCGCCCCAGGACTTCAGCCTTACTTGGACCGCCATGCGGCTCAGCTTGTCGAGGACCTGTCCGCGCCGGCGCAGCGGCCACCATTCGTAGAGGTAGATCTCGAGCGGTCGCCACATCGCGACCCAGCCCACGATGGTCATGCCTTCCTTGAAGAAGCTGGGGATGGTCGAAATGTTTTTGGTTCCTCGCTGTTTTCAGTGGGTTGGTGGGGCCGTTCGCGCCCGTGGTTGACTGGCCGTTCTCCCTCACCCCAGCCCTCTCCCGCCGGGAGAGGGCTGGGGTGAGGGAGAATGCGGTCGAGCAGTCCAGAGCAACTCGGAGCCGCAAGACGCATGGTTACCCACCGAAAACAGCGAGGAACCACTATTCTCAGTTCTGCCTGGGCGCCAACAGGGCAAAATGCTTTAATTGGACAAGTTGCTGAGTGGCACGGTGTAAAATTGGGACTAGACTCTGGACGGGGTTTTTGGTCTTCTAGGGCTGGATGATTACGTCTTCTGCCAAGCCTGACAACGCGGCAAACCCGACGCACAGCGCCATCTCGACAGCAGCACGCAGGAAAGCGTGGATCCGCAGTTGGGGCATGCCTGTGGATTAGATCCGGCAAAGCCGGCAGGCAAGCCCGGAGCCTGTTTGAAAACTCAGGATTGCTGAGGTTCAGGCTAGTCTGCGTGGCCTGGGGCGGTGCGCACGGCCGCGCGGAGCAGGTCGTGGCAAATCGCGCCTTCGTATTCCATCTGCAACCCGCGTTGCATGGTTGCGCCATGCCAAAACCGTCAATCTGTGTCACTTGGCCGGTGAGGACTGACGCTTCGATGAATCTCGACCCGAAAACGCTGCTCCAGATGGCCAGGGAACTGGGATGGAAAGTGCGGTTTTGAATTGGCAAGTCAGCCCTTCGCGTCGACATTCGCATCGTGAGCACCGTGATGGAAATTGAGTCGGCCCTGAAGGAATTGCCGCTACAGGAAGTGCAGGCAGTTGCCCAATGGGTGCAGGCTTATCTGGAACAACAAAGCGGCGCCAAGACCGCATCGACTCCCCCGGTGTCAGTGAAGTTGCCCGACTACGCCGCCCGCAGACGAATGATCTTCGGCGACAAGGTGCTGCCCAACATGGTCCTGCTGGCCCGCGAAGAGGAGCGCTCGTGAAAATCTACGCTGACACCAGCGTCTTTTTCTCGCTCTACGTCACCGACGCCAACTCACCCAAAGCGGACGCTTTGCGTCAGGCGAACCCCGTCCCGCTCGATTTCACCGGCTTTCATCGGCTCGAACTCCGCAACGCCTTGAGCCTCGCCGTATTTCAGCAACGCCTGACCGCTGCGGACTCCATCGCGGCTTGGCAGAAAAACTAGGAGGATTTGGCGGCGGGTCTGTTGGTGGCGCAACCCGATCTGTGGGGCAGACTCCAGCGGGAAGCCGAGAATTTGGCTGAGCATCACACGCCCAGCATCGGCAGCCGGAGCCTCGACATTCTGCACGTTGCAGCCGCGCTCGTGCTCGGCGCGACTGAGTTTTGCACCTTCGACACACGGCAAAGCAAACTGGCGCAACTCGCGGGTTTGCACCTTCAAACTTGAACCGCCATGCAAAACACAACATCTCCCCTGGTAGGGTTCCATCCTGCGATTCGTGCCATCATGGGTGATGAGGATCACGAGGTTCACACAAGTTACCAGATCACAGAGTAGATGAAGCTGATGCTGAACATGGAACCGCCAGCCTGGACTACTACCGGCGCGACCCCTCCCCGCCCAAACGCTGCGCCACATTCTGCGCGCGTATGCCCTGGCGAGAGCGTGATATGCCCCACGTCATGATGAAACTCACCACCCGCTTCCTGCTCTGCTCGCTGGGGCTTTTGGTTTACTTGGCACCGCTGGCGAGCCGAACGGCGCAGGCGGCGGCTCCTGCCGGCACGGTGGTTTCTTGGGGGAGCATGACCCTGCCCTATGTGGAGAGTGGAACCCGCTACCTTAAAATCGCGGCGGGAGGCTATCACACCGTGGCCTTGAAGAACGACGGGACGGTCGTGGCATGGGGTCAAACGACGGTGCCCGCAGGCTTGAGCGGGGTCGCGGCCATTGCGGCGGGATACAAACACACGGTGGCCTTGAAGAACGACGGCACGGTCGTGGCGTGGGGAGACAACTCCTCTGGTCAAACGACGGTGCCCGCAGGCTTGAGCGGGGTCACGGCCATTGCGGCTGGATATTATCACACGGTGGCGTTGAAGAACGACGGCACGGTCGTGGCCTGGGGATACAACTACTACGGCCAAACGACGGTGCCCGCAGCCTTGAGCGGGGTCACGGCCATTGCGGCGGGATGGTCTCACACGGTGGCCTTGAAGAACGACGGGACGGTCGTGGCGTGGGGATACAACGCCTACGGACAAAGGACGGTGCCCGCAGGCTTAAGCGGGGTCACTGCTATTGCGGCGGGACGCAGTCTCACCGTGGCCTTGGTGGGGACAGCCCCGCCCGTTGCGCCGAGCATCAGCACACACCCTGCGAGTCAGAGGGTGAACGCGGGCCAGAACGCGAGCTTCACCGTGGCGGCCATTGGCACCGCGCCGTTGACCTACCAGTGGTTCTTCAATGACGCGCCCATTTCCGGCGCAACCAGCACCACCCTCGCCTTGAACAACGCCCAGCCGGGCAACGACGGCCGCTACTCCGTGCGCGTGTCCAACGCCCTCGGCTCCGTCACCAGCCGATCCGCCACCCTCTCCGTCCTCGGCGACCCGGCCAATGGCACGCCGGCCGCACCCATTGTCACACCCACCGCGCCGCCCAAGGCCGCAGGGCAGGACAGCCTCATCATCGTCACGCACGGTTGGCAGTTTGGTTTGCCTACCGACCCACTGGCCGACGTGAGCTGGGTAGATGACATGACGAACACCATTCAGAAAAAGCTGATCAGCGAGGGGAAAACGAACTGGCGCGTGGTGGCACTCAAATGGGTGCCAGACGCTCAAACACCACATCCGGACAATGCTTTGTGGAATGGGGCAGTTCTCGGGGCGCTCTACGGCAAGGTGATCGGCACGGCGTCTTGGAAACATGTGCATCTCATCGGCCATAGTGCAGGGGCAGGACTAATTCAGGCTGCTGCTAAGCAAATCAGAAACCTGTCCCAGACGACCACGGTGCATACGACATTTTTGGACCCGTTTAGGGGATTGCGCATCGACTTGCGTGACTTTTACGGACAATACGCCGACTGGTCTGACAATTACTACGCACGGGATCTCTCGGGGAGTCTCACGCGTGACGTGCCACATTCCCACAACGTGGATGTGACCGACCTCGATCCCGACCCGGACCCGGACCGCTCGCTCGTGTATCTCATTGGGCTTCACGGTTGGCCTTATCAATTCTACACGCGAACGGTGACGAATGGTTTCGCCACGCCTCAGGGAGACACAAGTTTGGGATACGGTTTCCCGTTGAGCATGGAGGGTGGCGGCTGGGCCAACCGGGGGAACTATCCCACCAATACGACGGTCAGGTTAAGTGGTGTTGTGCCGTCGCCTTTCACATTCCCGCTCAATTTGCCGTCGAACACCCGGCCGGTGACGGATAATTCCAAATTGACGGTGAGCGGGGTGGATGCCATTCCGGCCCTGATCAGCCTGACGGGAAACTTGCAATTGAATGGAGGCGGCTTTGTTTTCCAAAATGGGAACCTCATGCCGCAGCCACAGTCGGTGAGGGTGATGGGGCCTCGTTCTCAAGCAGACGGCCCAGTGCTCCAACCCGCATGGGTGTCGCTGGGGGTTACTGTGACGAATCTGGTCAATTACGTGAAGTTCGATGCCGGGTTCACCAGCACCGCCGGGGCGCAAGGCCTGTTCTCGGTCTATTGGGGCACGAACCTGCTCGGCTCGCTCGACGAACGAACGGCGACGACTGGATTGCAAACCTATCGCTTCGGCCTGCCGGGCACCTACCAGGATGGACAATACACGCTCGGCTTCCGGCTTGATGCGTATGCCAGCACCGCGTCCAGTCTCACGCTGACGAACGTCATAACAGGATTTATCGGCCTGACCAATCCGCCATCCCTCACCGTGGCCCCCAACCTGACGAACGGCGCACCACAGGTGACACTGACCGGTGCGACGGGCTTTTACAGCATCCTGCAAAGCTCAACGAATCTCGTGAACTGGACGCCCATCGCCGCACTGGTCAACTCAAACGGCGCGGTGCAGTTCACCGACACGGCGCTGACGAATGAATCGCGCCGGTTTTACCGCGCCGTGGTGCCGTGAGGAGTCTTTGGCGCACCAGCCAAAGTTTTCGATCAAGGTAAAGAAACCCATTCGCCCCCATCAGCGCGTGGCTCAGGCTGCCCCAGGCCGGGTTATCCGGGAGTTTCTTCGCGGCGCTTAAGGCGAGAGTTATTTTGACGCGCCAGCGCGGCTCCGCCAAGATGCCACAATGAATTCAGAAATCATCTTCGAGGTGACGGAGGCCGAGGAAGGCGGCTATTGCGCCGCCGCTCTGGGCTTCGGCATCCACACGCAAGGTGAAACTCTGGAGGAGTTGCGCGCGATGGTTCGCGACGCCGTTGCCTGCTACTTCGACAGCCCGGAGCAAGCGCCCAAAATCATCCGCCTTCACTTCGTCCGCGATGAAGTGCTGGCGCGATGAAGACCCCGCGAGATCTCTCGGGGCAGGAATTGGCGAAGGCACTGCGGAAACTCGGTTACGCCGTGACCCGCCAGAGCGGTTCCCATCTCCGCGTCACCACTCGGCAAGGCGGCGAGCATCACGAAGTGGTTCCCAACCACAGCCCCATCAATCTCGGCACGCTCAAGGGCATCCTCCGCAGCGTGGCGCAACACCACCGGATGACCGTCGCGGAGTTGCTGGAATCGCTCGATCTGTAAGGAAAAGGGTCAGTTCTTGATAATGGCTACTCTCAGCCGGGGTTCCTCCGGCTATTCTGCGACTGATGTTGAAAGGGTCAGTCCCGATGCCTCCGGAAGTTCCGCCCGTTTCAACAACCCTTCGGATCTGGCCATCGGCCCCGCCGGGCATCTCCATGTCGCCGACTCGCTGAGCAACCGTGTCCGCAGTTGAGGCCTCGGCCAACCTTGTGGACTGGGAAAACCTCGGCCTCTTCACCAATGTCACCGGGCAGTCCTTCTTCAACGATCCCCTCAGCACAAACCGACCGGCCAGGTTCTACGGGCTGAACCAGGTTCCTTAAGCCACAGTCAGCCGCCGGTCTGTCGCTCAGTTCGCCATCACCGCTTCCCCTGCCGCCGCCATCTCGGCCTCTGGAGGGTTTCCGTTCACCACCGAGTCCTCGGGAACGAGGGGGTGGGAGATCGCCGGCCGGGCCTCGGCGGGTTCGTCGGATTTGTGGAACTTCACGCTGACGAGCTTACTGATGCCGTGCTCCTGCATGGTCACGCCGTAGAGCGCGTCGGCCATGCCGATGGTGCGCTTGTTGTGCGTGATGACGATGAACTGGCTCGCGGTGAGGAACCGCTGGAGCACCTTGATGAAGCGATTGATGTTCGACTCGTCGAGGGGCGCGTCCAACTCGTCGAGCACGCAGAAGGGCGAGGGCTTCACCTGGTAGATGGAGAAGAGGAGCGCAACGGCAGTCATGGTCTGCTCGCCGCCGGAGAGCAGAGAAATGTTCTGAAGCTGTTTGCCGGGGGGACGGGCCACGATCTCGATGCCGGCCTCCAGCGGGTCTTCGCCTTCCTGGAGGATGAGGTCCGCCTTACCACCGCCGAAGATCTCGGTGAACATGGCGCGGAAGTTGTCGCGGATCTGGTGGAAGGTGGTGAGGAACATCTCCTTGGTCTGGGTGTTAATCTTGCCTAGGACGTCCATGAGCTGGGCCTTCGCGTTGACGAGGTCGTCGTTCTGCTGGTTGAGGAAGTTGTAGCGCTGCTCGGTCTCGTCGTATTCCTCGATGGCCACGAGGTTGACGGGGCCCATCTCCTCGACGCGTTTCTGGAGGAGGGAAACCTCTTCGGCGACCTTGTCCCAATCGGTGCTAAGGCCGCGTGACTGCATCTCCTCCGGCGTGAGGGTCTCGACCTTTGACTGGCCTTCGCTCGCGTCGGTGATGGTGATGCACTCGCTGCGGATGTCGTCGAGGTTCAGCTGATACTTCTGCTGGACGCGCTCGCGGAGGTTCTGGACGGCCATCGACTTCTGGGCCAGCTCGACGTCGAGCTGGCCGCGAAGGGCCTGCAGATCGGTCAGACGGCGGCGCTGGCCACGGAGTTCGTCTTCGCGGCGGGCGATGTCCGCGTCCTGCCCGCGCTTCTGGTCGACGAGGTCGGTGGTGCGGAGGTTGTTTTGTTCGCGTTCGTGGACGAGGCGGGAAGTCTCGGAGCGGGAATCGGTGATCTCGTTCTCGAACTGCTCCTTGCGGCCGAGGAACGACGCACCTTCGCGCCGGCGGATTTCGATCAGCTGGCCGAGCTCGCGGATGCGGGCTTCGAGCGGGATACGCTGGCGGCCCAGGGCGCCGGCCTGCTGCTCTTCGCCGGTCAACGTGACCCGGGCTTCGGTCAAGGCGGCGTTGGCGGCGTCACGCTGGCCCCGGAGTTGTTCCAGTTCGGCGGCGAACTCGGACACGCGGGAGGAGAAAGCCTGTTCCTGGTTCTCGAGCTCGGCGATGCGGGCGGCGAACTGCGCGCGTTTCTCGGCGGCTTCACGGTCGGTGCCGGTGAGGCTGTTCAGCTCGAAGGCGACGTTCTGGACCTTCTGCCCAAGCTGGCGCTGGCTGTTCTGGAGCGCGCGGAACTCGCCTTCGCGGCTGGCCACGGCGACTTCCTGCTGCCGGAGCTCTGTGCGCGCCTGCTCGATGCTGGCCTGGATGACGGTCTGTTCGCTCTGCAGGGCGGCCCGTTGCCGGCTGGCGTCCTCGACCTGTGAGGCAAGGACGACGAGCTGCGACTGGAGTTCGGCGATCTGGTTTTTCCTCCCGAGGATGGAGGAGGGCGCTTTGCCGTTGTTCCCGTTGCCGACGGAACCACCGGTGAAGATGCCGGCGCGGCTAAGGAGTTCTCCGTCCGTCGTGACGAAGTCGAAGCCGCCGTTGCTCACGCGGAATCCCGCCGTGGCGGTGGCGAGATCAGCCACGATCAGGGTGCTGCCGAGGAGGAAAGACACCAAGGGGCGAGCAGACTCGTCGACGTCGATGACGGACAATGCAGGCGTGCCCAAGGTGGGACGGGCATCCTGCCTGCCCTCTTCATCACCGAGTTCGGATCCGGCAAGTGACGTCGGTTCCCCAGCGTGGGCAGGCTGGAAGCCTGCCCTGCCTTGAAGCGCCAAGGCGGCGATGCTCGCCCTGCCTTTCTTGTTGCTGCGGAGGTCGTCGAGGATCGTCCGGGCGGCCTCGGGCTGTTCCGTGAGGACGAGCTGGAGATTCTGGCCGAGCGCGGCTTCGACGGCGGCGATGTATTGGTCGGGAACGCGGATCTTGTCGGCCAATGACCCGAGGACGCTCTGGCTCTGGTTCAAGGCCGCGAGGGCCCCGGCGCCGAAGCCCTCGTGCTGGGTGTCGAGCTGTTCGAGGACGTTGAGCCGGGACTTCTTCTCGGCCTGCTGGCGGACGAGCTGGTCGAGTTCGTGCCCGGCCTGCTGGAGTTCCTGCTGGAGCTCGCGCAGGCGGGCCTGGCGTTCCTCGACCGTGCCGCGCGCGGTCTGGACGCCGAGCTTCTCGGCTTCGGCATTGACCTCGAATTCCGTGAGGCGGGCATTGAGACGCGCGGTCTCCTCCTCGACCTGGATTTTCTCGGAGTTGAGTTTCTCCAGACGGATGACGTTGCCCTGCTGCTGGAGATCGAGCGCGTTGATCTCGTTGCGGGCGCGGGAAAGCTGCTGGCCGTTGTTGAACGCCTCGGACTGGGCGCGGCGCAAGGCATCGGAGACGTGGCTGAGATCCGCTTCGATGGCCTGGACATCCTGACGCCTTTCCTCAAGCGCGGCGCGCTGTAGCGCCAGCTGTTCCTGGGCGACGGCCAGGCGTTCGTCGACCTGCACGAACTCGGCTTCGGCGGTGCGCTTGCGCTCCTCGGCTTCGGCGATTTCTTGGAGGGCCTTCAGGTTCTGCTCCTCCAGTTCAAGCAGCCGCTCCTCGTTCACACGGATGCGGTTGTCGTGCCGGTCGATCAAGGCCTTCAGCTCGAGGCCCTGCTGCTGATGCAGGGAAATGTCCTGCTCCAGCTCGCTCTGGCGGGAACGAAGCTGAAGGATTTCGTCTTCGCAGCGGAGGACGGATTCGTTGACGACTTCGAGTTCGACCTTCGTCTTCTCCGCCGCGACGGAGCGTTCGCCGATTTCTCCCTGGAGGATGTCGAACTGGTGCCTGGCCAACTGGGTGTCGAGGTGGAGCAGCTCGATCATGAGCGACTTGTAGCGCTTGGCCTTGCCTGCCTGCCGCTGGAGAGAGCCGATCTGGCGTTTGACCTCCTTGATCAGGTCCTGGACGCGCAGGAGGTTCTGGTCGGTGTGCTCGAGCTTGCGGAGGGCTTCTTTCTTCTGGGCCTTGAACTTGGTGATGCCGGCGGCTTCCTCGAAGACCAGGCGGCGATCATCGGGCTTCACCGAGAGGATCTGGGTGATGTTGCCCTGGGCCATGATCGAGTAGCTCGTCTTGCCCATGCCGGTGCCGGCGAAGAACTGCTGGATGTCGCGGAGGCGGCAGGAGGTCTTGTTCAGGAAATACTCGGAACCACCGTCGCGGTAGACGCGCCGCGTGATCGTCACCTCGTTGTAGCCGATCTCGACGCCGGCCGCCTTCAAGTGCTCCTCGTCGACGTCGCCGATGGTCAGGGAAACTTCGGCAAGGCCGAGCGGCTTGCGGGTGTCGGTCCCGTTGAAGATGACGTCGGCCATTTCGCCGCCGCGCAGGGCCTTGGCGGATTGCTCGCCGAGCACCCAGCGAATGGCGTCGGAGACGTTCGACTTGCCGCAGCCGTTGGGCCCGACGATGGCGGTCATGCCGGGCAGAAAATTGACGGAGGTTTTCTCCGCGAACGACTTAAACCCGAGCACGGTAAGGTTCTTAAGGAACATGGCTCACAGCAGGAAGCCCAACCGGCAGGGGGTCTTCAAGAGGAAAGGCCCCATTAGTTGGGGAAAGTTATTCACATCCCGAAATAGTCAGGCAACGCCGGGGATGTTGATTGGCAGGTCCCAAGAATGCAGAACGCAGAGGATCTTGAGACCGATAGCCTGCGGCGTGAAACAGATGGCCCCCGCCGGGCAAGCGATGGAACCGCTCTTTCAGCCACCGACTCCTACTGCTTTGCCGAAGCCGAGCTCTTCGGACTCTTGCTCAGCTGGCGCATGCCGTCCCACACGTAGAAGGCCCACGCGACTCCGGCAGTGATCGCCGCCGTGACGCACCAGCGGTTGAACCACACCGTGTCCCACTTCAACAGCCCCCAGATCACCATGGCCATCTGAAGAACAGTCGCCAGCTTGCCGACCATCCGGGGTTTCACCGTCAGGTCACCAACCGTGTAGTGGATGACGGCCGCACCGAACAGCAGCAGGAGATCGCGGCTGATGATCGTGGTGGTGACCCACAGGGGAATCCGGTCGAGATGGGAGCCGTTGTCGAAGCTGAGGACGACGATTGCGGAAACGAGGAGAAGCTTGTCGGCCATGGGATCGAGGAAAGCCCCGAGCTCGCTGCGCTGGTTGTATCGGCGGGCGATGTAGCCGTCGATGCCGTCGCTGATCGCAGCCACGGCGAAGCAGATCAAGGCGATGATCCGATGGAATTCATCGCCGGTCCGCGTGTAGTAGATCATCTCCGTCACGAAGAACGGGATGAGCAGGATTCGGACGATGGTGATCTTGTTCGCGGTGGTCATCGCGCGGAAGGACACTGGAGAAACCACGAATCGACACGGATCGACACGAATGAAGAACGGCAGTTGAACCGAAGATGACGCGGTGAAACGCAGATGGAGTGGACACGGGAAACACACCGGGCCGCGTCCACTCCTTCCGCTTCTGCGTTGGTCCGGGTCATCTGCGGTGGAAGGTCACTGCTTCTCGTATTCGCCCTTGCCCGTCTTCTTCAAGACGGTGAAGCCGGCCTTCTTCGCATCCGAGATCGAGACCGGCTTCGTGATCGTCGGAGTGTTGAACGAGGAGATCAGCTTCCGCACCGGCTTGCGGCAGGCCGGGCACTTGGTGAGTTCGGGCGCATTAACCGGCCGGCGCAGGGTGAACCGGCCCGTGCAAGCGGCGCAGGTGCCTTCGTGGAGTTCGTATTCGTAGAGGGGCATAGGCGCGTCGGTTCAATTGGCGAAGCAGCCCTCGAACCCCTTCCGGAGAATCGCTTCGTCGAGGTCCTTGCCGATGAAGACGAGATGGTTGGTCTTGTGTTCCCCCATGTTCCAAAGCCGCTCGGCCTGCGCGTCGAATGTCTGTTGGACTCCGTGGAAGACGATGCGTTTGGCGGAACCCTTGATGTTCAGGATGCCCTTGCTGCGGTAGATGCGCGGGCCGAACTCGGTGAGAACATCGCTCAACCACGTCTCCGTCTTCTTCATGTCGAGCGGACGGTCGTCGTTGAAGTAGAACGAGGTGACGCTCTCGTCGTGGTGGGCATGGTCGTGCGTGTGCGTCGCGTCCGCCGACAACGCAGGACCATCTGCCTGGAGGCTCAGGCCGGGGCGCTTGGCCGGAAGGTTGAGCGGGGCGAGCGTCTCGCGGGCCTTGAGGTTGAGGATCAGGCCGAGGTCGATCTTGGAGCGCTCCGTCCGGTGGATTTTAGCCAGCGGGTTGATGCGCCTGATCTTGGATTCGACCCGGTCGAGGTCCGTGGCCGTAACCATGTCGGTCTTGTTGAGCAGGAGCACGTCGGCAAAGCCGATCTGTGGTTTGGCCTCGGGCGCGTCCATCAGTTCCTTCTCGATGTGCCGAGCGTCGACGACGGTCACGATGGCATCGAGCCGCACCTTGTCCCGCAGCTCCGGCATCGCGAACGTCTGGGCGATCGGTCCCGGATCGGCCAGGCCGGTCGTCTCGATCAGCACGTAGTCGAAACGTTTCTGCTTCTGGAAGAGGTTGCCGAGGCTCTTGATCAGATCACCGCGAACCCGGCAGCAGAGGCAGCCGTTGTTCAGCTCCACCACTTCCTCGTCCGCCCCGACCAGGATCTGGTTGTCGATCGAGACCGAGCCGAATTCATTGATGATGACGGCGCAGCGGTGGCCGTGGTTCGCGGTCAAGATGTGGTTCATCAACGTGGTCTTCCCCGCGCCCAGAAAGCCGGTGAGGACAGTCGTTGGAATAGGTTCCTTCTTCTGCATGCGCGACACTGTGCCACACGGGGCAAGGGAGGCAACGACGGGGCGCACCCGGCACCTGATAACCGTGATGTTTCTCTTCATCCCGGTCCCGCCGCTCGCCATATTCCTGCCGTGGCCTTGGTCCGCATCCTGATCGACGGTTACAGCCTGCTCCACCGGTGGCCGGAGGTCGCCGAGGGCAAGCCGCGCCATTCCGCGTCGGCCCGCGACGAACTCCTCTCGATCCTGCGGCAATACGGCGACGCCACCTCCACCCCCATCACCATTTTCTTCGATGGGGCCGGCGCGCCGGCGGGAACACCCAAGCCTTCGTCCTCGCGGAATCTTGAGATTCTCTATTCACACGTGGGCCGGACGGCCGATGACATGATCGAGCGGACCGCCCATCGGATGAAGCCCTACGGCGAGGTCCTGGTCGTCACCGACGATTTCGCCGAGCGCGACATCATCATCGGCCAGGGACACCTGTCGTGCAGCTGCGACAACTTCATCCGGGACATCGGCGCGACGCTCAACGATTTCAGCCGCGACCTCGACGGCTACAACCAGCGCGAACGGGCCCGATACAAAGACCGAAGATGAAACCGGGATGGAGAAACCTTGTCGTCCTTCTTGCCGCCCTTTTCATGTCCGCGACCGGCGCGACGGCCCTCGAAAACCGCTTCCTCCTCGTCGTCGAAGCCTCCGCCGATTCCGCCAAGAACATGCAGGCCACCCGCGACGCCGTCGCCGACCTGCTGGTCAAGGGATTCAACGGGATCGCCCGCCCGGGCGACACCATCGGCGTCTGGGTCATCGGCGAACGGCTCGACACCACGTTCCCCATGCTCGTCTGGCAACCTGCGGCGGCCCGGGCCTACGCGGTCGAAGCGGATAGATTCATCTCCAAGCGGGCATGGACCGGCCGGTGGAACTCCACCAACGCCCTGCCCGCGTTGAGCGCAGTCGCCGCCGATTCGGAAGCCCTCAGCGTCGTCCTCGTGACGGCCCCACATTCCAGGCTGACCGGCCTGCCCTTCAGCGAAAGCGTGACCGAGATCCAGGACAGGGCCGCCGTCGATCTGGAGCGGACAAGGCTTCCGTTCGTCACTTTCCTCACCGTGCGGGAACGCAAGTTCACCTCGGCGGCCGTCAACTCCGGCCTGGGCCCATGGACCATTCCGAATCCCCCTTTGCCTCAGCCCGTCATCGTCCAGGCGCCCGCTGCAAAACCTGGCAGCGGGCCTCCCTCAAAGATCGAGTTCAGGCCATCACCGGCAACCAACCTGCCCGCGATCACGCCCGTCGTATTCGTTGCCGCAGTCAAAATCCCGGAGCCGAAAACAGAGCCTCCAGCGGCTGTGGAATCCAAACCTCTTGGAGCGACCGAGCCGGTCTCGGAGTCAAAAACTCCCGCGAATCTGGGACCATCCAACCCCACCCCAGTCCCGGCTGCCGCCGAGTCCAAACCAGTTTCAGTTCCTTTGATCCCGGCGAAAATTGAACCCGCCTCACCCGCTTCCCCGAGGCCGACAGAACCGCCGAAGACATCCACCATCGCCGAGGCAAAACCGAAGCCGGCGCCTCCCGCCCGATCCATGACCGAGCCCGCCGCGCCCGCGCCCGCGAAACCTGCGTTCATCGCGGAGAACGCCGTCCTCCTTCCCGTCCCGCAATCTCAGAAAACTCCCGCCGCCAAAACCGCTGCGGCCGTTTCCCGTCCAGCAATGGCTGCCTCCGTAAATCCTCCCGCTACCGGAAACGGTTTCCTGGCCGCTGGAATCGGAACGCTGATTGGGATTGGACTCTTGGGCTGGTTCCTCCTCAGGCGTCAAAAGACTCCGCAACACAGCTTGATCACCCAGTCCTTCAAGGTGAAGTAGGCAAAGGCCGCAATGGGCGGCCTATTCGTTGACTCGCCGACTCATTCGTCCCCGGGCCATTTCTCCAATCCCACCATCTTCAGCGACGGCGCGAACGCCTTCCGCCACTCCGCTGTGTCCGCCGCTTTGAAAACCTCGTAGCTCGGCTTCTTCCGGTCGGGATCGGCGATGGAGCCGGGCCTGTTCGACCACAACCCCAGCAGCAGGCCGCCTTCGTGGGCGTGGTCGACGTGGCGGTGAAGGATGAAGCTGTCGATGGCCGGATTCCGTTCCACCAAACGGTAGGCATAGGCGTAGGCCGCGGCCTGGACCGCTTCTCCGTCCGGGCCCTTGGGTGTGTGGAAACCCTGTTCGCTCAGGATCACGCGGCGCGTCTGGCCGGAGAAACGCATCGACGGCCGCGCGAGGAAGTCGGTCAGCACGGGAAGGTTCTTGAAGGTGACGCGTTTGCTCGCCGCATCGGGTGTGGCCGTCTTGTCGTTCCAGAAACGCGGCTCGAAGAGGTTCTCCGGATACGGATGAAACGCCACGTGCCACGGGAAGCCTCCGCCGTCCTTCGACCGGGCGTTGACGTATTCGAGAAACGGCCGCGCCGCGAAGGACTTGTCCGGCTCCGCCGTGCGATAGGCGATGTTCCAGTGATGCTCAAGCGAGAGATAAACCCGGCTGGCGGGCGCGAACTGCTGCAACGCCGTCCACGCCGTTCGCGTCGCGCGAAGGTAGTCGTCGGCGAACGGCTCCATCGTCGCGGAGCCCATGTTGCTCCAGTCCCAGTGCGAGTTCACCTCGTTGCCCATGATGAACCCGACGATGCGTCCGAACTGCCGGTCGGGCCGGCTGTAACGCGCACCGAGGAACTCGAACAACGCCCGGAAATGCCGGAAACCCTCCTCGGTCGAAGTGTTGAAGGCGGCCAGCTTGTTCGGCGCCTTCTGCGAGTAGTTCGGATGCACCAGCCAGCGGTCGACCGCCGGATCTCCGGTCGGCCCGGCCAGCACGATCAGGTTCACGACCACGCCCGCATCGGAGAGGCGTTTCACCTGACGGTCCAACCCTTCGACGGCCTGTCGATT
The DNA here is from genome assembly GCA_043744715.1 of Verrucomicrobiota bacterium. Taxonomy (GTDB): domain Bacteria; phylum Verrucomicrobiota; class Verrucomicrobiia; order Limisphaerales; family CANJSG01; genus CANJSG01. The sequence goes on from JAYTUE010000110.1 coordinate 27,225, forward strand.
GAAACGGTAGGTCTCGCCGTCCGCAGTCCATTGAAGGACATCCTTCCCATCCAGTCCCCGGAACCAGCCGCCGAGATAGAGATTGAGCGCGGCGTGCTTCACTCCTAGCGCGAGCGCGT
>JAYTUE010000111.1:0-7359 GCA_043744715.1 Verrucomicrobiota bacterium
AAAGGGGTCGTTGACTCATGGAAAAAAGACACCTGGAAAATGGTGTCCCATGAACATGAGCCGAGACATCAAAGACGATCTGTTGCCCAAACTCCGCGACCGCTACGCCCGCCGTAACCGCGAGGGTAATTCTAATTCGCTTTCAAGGTGAGATTAAGTATGGTAAGGCATTGGCCGAAAGCGCGACGACCAAAGCCCCGGCTCCCATGGTGACGCCGTGTTTGGCGAGGATGGCTCGCAGTTCGTCCACGGCCCGACTGACGCGTTTCTGGGCGGCATCGTCGCTTACGCCGAAGGCCGCACCGACATCGCGCAGGGAGCGGTTCTCGAGGTAGCGGAGGAGGATGGCGGTGCGGTCCTTTCACGGGCGTCGCGGCGGGATTCGCGACGGAGCACGTCCACCGCGTTGCGGCGCGTGGCTTCGTAGAGCCAGGCGGCAAGCTGGGTCGTGGGTTCGAGGCGGTCGGCTTGGCGGGCGAGTTCCAGAAATGTCGCCTGCGCGATCTCCTCGGCGAGCTGCGGCAGCCTGACCTGGCGAAGCGCAGCTGAATGGACCAGCGCCAGGTGTCGCTGGACGATCTCGGAGAAAGCCTCCTCCGACCGGTCCCGCCGGTAGCGCGCCAACAGCTCAATGTCCGATTCGCTCATCTGCCTGTATCCATCGTCGCCGACCGGCGGAATCCGACAAATAATCCCGGACGGGTCTTCTTGCCGCAAGCCACCGTCGGCCAAGTTCCCCTTTCCTTCCGGCAATTCTGTCTGGAAGACTCCGGCCACAGACTCCAACCGCGTTCTCACCATCATGATCCGTTCATCCATTTCCATCCTCTCCCTTGCGGCCGCCATGGCCGCGCCTTCCGCCTTCGCCCATGACGTGGCCGGCGACAAGTCGCACGGCCACGAAGCCACCGAGGTGAGGCCTCTGGCGTTCGTCGTGGAAAAGAAGGGGCCCGTCCGTGCGCCCAAGGCCATCAAGGCTGAACCCGGCCTTAAGGTCACCGGGCAGGGCTTCTGGAAGTTCGTAGCCGCGCCGGAGCTCGTTCCAGTGCCGGCCGAGGCGCAGTCCAAGATCAAGTCCGCCCATGGCACGCTGATCGTGGACAAGGAAACCGACACGGTCTACTGGGGCCTCCAGCAGGTCGGCTGGATCGCCTTCAGCAACAAACTGACGCAGTCTTGGATCATCCAGGGCGATCCCGTCATGGCGAAGGGGAACCTGCACGGCGCGGACATCCTTCCGCGCAAAGGCAAACGCCCGCTCATCGCCGCGGCGGACAACATGACGGGCCAGATTTTCCTGACCGACACCTCGTTCCAAAAAGCCGAGATCCTGCGCATCCCTGAAGGACAGCCCTACGCGGACAAGAAAGGTTTCGCCCCGACGGATGTCGCTTTCGTCAGCGAGAACCAGCTCTGGGTGACGGACGGCTACGGCAAGGCGTGGTTCATGCCGGCTTCGGTTTCGCCCCTGAAATATGAGGAGAAGTATTTCGGCGGCAAAAAATTCTCCGGCACGCCCCACGGCATCACCTACGATCCGCGCGACAAGTCTCTGCTCGTCTCCGCGCGGCCCGAGGGTCTCGTGAAACGCTTCGACCTGAAGCATGAGCACGTCCGCGACATCGAAGGACTGCCGCCCGGCAGCATCGTCTGCGATGTGGATATCTGGGGAGACTACGCGCTGGCCCCGTGCCTCGATGGTCCCGGAAAGAGCCACGGCCCGATCTACATCATCAACCTCAAGAAGAGGACCGTCGTCTCCACGCTCAAGGTGAAGGACGACCTCGGTTATGACCTCGCGCTGCACATCCACGACGCCTGCTGGTATGTCACGGGCAAGGGCGCGAAGCAGGAGGTCTACGTGCTCTTCACCAACTGGAACCCCGGCGGCATCGGCGCGATCAAGCTGGTGAATCTCCGAGACTGACAGGTCGGACAACCGTTCTGAAACGCCTGCGGCCTTGTCCGCGGGCGTTTTCATTTCCAAGGAAAACAGCGTTGCAATCGGTTGCGCAGCGCATGCTGTTCTCCGCAAAAAAGAACACCCGCCGGCTGCTCGGGCCGACGGGTGTTCCTACCTGGGCTGGGCCGCCAACTAAATCTGTTTCATCTGAAACAGGTCGTCTCGGAGTCGGTGTTCCGGCCGTTGGAGGCGGCCAGTGCGATTGCGATGCCGAGAAGGCCAATCCACGCGCTGAGAGCGAAAACCATTAGGTGCATGCTTTAATCATAGCAGCACAAGTGCCAGACACAAAAACCCCGGAAACCTTTTGGTTTCCGGGGTGACATTCGTGAAACGGTGTCTCGAAAAAGGAGCGTGTCTCGCCTTGATGTCCTGTCAGAAAGGCCGACTAGGTTCGAGGCGGCAGAACTTTGTCGACCGGGCTCTTCTCGAGGACGGCATACTGGGGCAGGCTGTTCTTGAAAGGCACCGTGACCTCTCCTTCGATCAACGGCGCGGCGTAGGCCAAGAATTTCTCGTTGGGCATGAAGCCGTCCTCGGAAATCCAGTCGCGGGGAACGAAGTGTTCGACGTTGGCGATGTTGTTGAGGTCTTCGAGGGCCGTGGTGAAGGAGACCGGGCTGGTGTTCCGGCGGACGATCTTGACCATGAAACCGCTGGAGCCGTTGACGGATGCGCGCACGGCGGCTTCCCCGCAGGCGAAGGCGATGTCGGCGTCGGCCTTGGATGCGAGGTGCGCGGCGCAGCGCTGGGCGTAGCCGAGCTTCACGGTGCGGGTCTTGAGGTTGAGCTTGCCCTGGACGATCTCGGCCAGCTTGTCGGCGGCGCCGGAAAGAACGGCATGGCCGAAGGCGTCGACCCGGGTCTTGTCCGCACCGATCTCCTCGCCCTTGGCGTTCTTGAGGCCTTCCCCGACGACCACGATGCAGTATTTCAGCTTGGCTATGGTCTCCTTCACCTTGGCGAGGAACGCGGCTTCGTTGAAGGCGATCTCGGGCAGGAGGATGATGTGCGGGGGATTGTCGGCGTTGCCCTGCTTGGCCAAGACGGTGCCGGCGGCGATCCAGCCGGCGGCGCGGCCCATCACTTCGACGATGCAGCAGGAGCCGTCGTCGGTGGCCATCGAGCCGACGTCGAGGCCGATCTCGGCGACGGTGGCGGAGTTATACTTGATGACCGAGCCGTAGCCGGGGCAGTGGTCGGTGACGGGCAGGTCGTTGTCGATCGTCTTGGGCACGCCGATCACGCGGACCTCGAAGCCGCGCTTCACGGACTCGTTGTGGATCTTGTTGGCCGTGTCCTGCGAATCGTTGCCGCCGAGGTAGAAGAAATAGCGGATGTTGTGCGCCTCGAAGAGCTGGAACAAACGGTCCATGTCCTTCGCGGCCTGCTCGGGCTTCTTGTCGAAGTTGATCTTGTAGCGGCAGGTGCCGAGGGCGGCGGCGGGCGTGTGGCGGAGCGCGCGGATGGTCGAGGCCTTCTCGTCGTTGAAGTCGATCATCTCCTCGTTGAGCGTGCCAAGGATGCCGTTGAGTCCGCCGAAGATCTCCTCGATGCACTCGTGCTTGCCCGCTTCGGTGACGACACCTGCGAGGCTGGCGTTGATGACGGACGTCGGTCCGCCGGACTGGGCGACCAGGAGATTTCCAAGTAGTTCTGCCATAAGCTTGTTTCTTTGACCGGAAGGAACAACGGCAATGGGCCGTTCATCCGACCGGTTCTGCAAATTCGGTTTGCGAAGCTGCCAATCGCGCAAGGGGGTGTCAACCAGAAGGCCTGAAATCGCGGGGTGCCCCGCGCTGAAAACGGCCCGATTGGGACGGAATTTAGGGCAGTCGAGCGAAGACCCCGACGGCGCTGTTCAAGGACTCCGCGTCCACGTCGACGAGGATCCGCGGGAACACGCCGAGGAGAAACATGCCCGCCATGCACACTGCCAGCGTGAACGCCAAGGCGCCTGGAACAGGAATCGGCGAATGGTCGGAAACGTCCTTGGACCAGAAGATGGCCCGGATGACGCCGAAGTAGTAGTAGAGCGAAATCACGACGGCGATCACAGCCACCGCCAGAAGCACAAAATGGGCTCCCGAGACGGCACCGGCCTTGATGACCGCCTTCAGCAGTAGGAATTTTCCGAAGAAGCCGGCCAACGGGGGGATGCCCGCGAGCGACACCATCGAGAAGGTCAGAGCGGCCGCGAGCATCGGCGAGCGTTTGCTTAAGCCGGCCAGCACCGAGATGTCGTCCGACTCGGCATTGCGCGTGATGATTGAAATGACGGTGAACGCGGCCAGCACAGCGAAGAGGTAGCCAACGAGATAGACGAGCACGGCGGTCACGCCGTCCTTGTTGACCGCCGCGATGCCGAGCATAAGGAAGCCCGCGTTGGCGATGCTCGAATAGCCAAGGAGACGCTTCAGGCTCCGCTGCGGAATGGCGCAGAGGCTGCCGTAGAGGATGGTCGCTCCGGAGATGAAGGCGAGGAGGCCGGACCAGGACTTCGCGACCTCGGGCACGGCGACGAAAAGGACGCGCATCAGGAGAACGATGCCCGCCGCCTTCGAGCCCACGGCGAGGAACGCCGTCACCGGCGCAGGTGATCCCTGGTAGACATCCGGCGCCCAGACGTGGAACGGGAACGCCGCGATCTTGAACCCGAGGCCGGTGGTCAGCAGAAGCAGGCCGACGAGGAAGATGGGATCACCGGAGACGTCCTTCAGCTTGGCCGAAAGCTCGATGAAGTTGGTTGTTCCCGCGATGCCGGAAACCAGGGCGATGCCGAAGACGGTGAAACCCGTCGAGAGCGCGCCGAGGATGAGATACTTCACGCCGGCTTCGAGCGACTGGAGGCGGTTCCGCTGGAAGCTGGTCAGCACGTAGAACGTGATCGTGATCAGTTCCAGCGCCGCGAACATGAGGATGAAGTCGTTGGAGGACGCGGCGAACATCATGCCGGCGAGCGCGAAGAGGATCAGGCTGTAGAACTCGGAGATGCCGCCGGCGATGCGGTCGGCAAAGTCGATGGCCAGCAGCAGGACGATGAACGCGGTGGCGAGGAAGAAGCGTTTGAAGAACAGCGAAAGCCCGTCGAAGACATACATCTTGCCGAAGGCGATCCCGAAGTCGGGGAAGGAGCTCGAGAAGCTCGCCGCAAAGATGACGGCCACGCCGGCCGCGGCGATGAAGCCGAGCATCCGGCGTTTGGCCGGGGCGATCCACAGGTCGGCCAAGAGGATCCCGAGCCCAAGGAGGACCGTGGCGATTTCCAGGCTGATGAGCTGGTAGGAATTCATTCGGGTCGGAGAAGATCAGTTGCGGGTGTCGGCCACGTTCAACGGAGCGGGAGCCGGGATGACCGCCGTGGCTTTACCCGGGGAAACCTTGTGCGAGAGGTTCACGACTTCGGCGATGCTGCCCTTGATCTTGGAGGTCAGCAGCGACGGGAAGCAGCCGAACAGGATCAGTCCGATCAGCAGCAGCGCGTAGGGAAGCTTGCGCCAGAGCTGCCAGACGCCGCCTCCGAGGGCCGAGTGGAAGAACGCGGTGACGGCTCCCAGGAAACCGAGACCGCCTTCGGACGCGGGCAGCGGTTCCTTGATGACGAACTCGCCGACGTTCTCGGTCCGGGCCTGCGTGGGTCCGTGCAACACCGAGCGGATCGCGCGGAGCATGTAGATGCCGCTGATGACCAAACCGCCCCAGGCCGCGAAGACGACGATGTTGGGAAGAACCTTCCACGCTCCGACCATCACGAGCATCTCGCCGTTGAAGTTGGCGAAGCCCGGCAAGCCGCAGCCGGCCATGAAGCACATGACCATGGCCACGCCGATGAAGGGCATCTTGCGGAGGAGCCCGCCGAGCTCGTCCATCTTCAGGGTGCCGGTGGTGCTGTAGACGTAGCCAGTCAATCCGTAGCTGAGCGCCGCCAGCAGGCCGTGGGCGACCATGATGACGACCGCCCCGGTCAGGCCGATGAGCGAATCGCTGGCGACGCCGAGGAAGACGAAGCCCATGTGCGCGACCGACGAATTCCCGATCAGCATGTTGAGATCCTTCTGCCGCATCGCGACCCAGCCGCAGTAGACGATGTTGCCGACGCAGAGCCAGGCGAGCACCGGCATCCAGGTGGCGGCGCCTTCCGGCATGAGCGGCAGGGCCACCCGGATGATGGCATAGAGGCCGGCCTTCTTCAGGACACCGGCATGCATCATGGCCGTAGCCGTGGGAGCGGAGGCGTAACCGAGCGGAGCCCAGCTGTGGAACGGGAAGAGGCCGACGAGGATGCCGAAGCCGAACAACAGCAGCGGGAAGATGACCGACTGCGCGCCGGAGCTGAGCGCCTTCTTGGACAGGGCTTCCTTCAACGTGACGATGTCCAGCGAGTTGACCCCGGCGGAGACGTAGAGGGCGATCAAGCCGATCAAGGCCAGCATCGCGCCGAGCGTGAGGTAGAGCGTGATCTGGTAGGTGGCGTAGTTCTTTTGCTCACCCCGGCCCCACACGCCGATCATGATGAAGGTCGGGACGAGGGCCAGTTCGTTGAAGAAGTAGAAGAAGAACAGGTCCAGCGAACAGAACGCGCCGAACGCGCCGCCGGTCATCAGGAGAAGGAGCAGGTAGAAGGTCTTCTCGCCGGTCTTGATCTCCCAGGACACGGCGGTCGCCGCGAAGGCCACGATGCCGGCCATGAGGAGGAGGCCGATGCTGATGCCGTCCACGCCGACGTGGTAGTTGATGTTGATCACGTCGCTCGTGATCCACGCCACCTTGTGCTGCATCTGGAAGGTCGCGAGGTTCGCCGGATCGAATCCCTGTGGTTGGAACTGCACGAATGCCGTGATGGTAAGACCCAGGGCCACGAGCGTGGCCGCCAGCGCCACCAGCCGGATGATGAACCGGAAGTTCCCCGGGATCAGCGCAACGACCAGCGCCGCGATCAGCGGGACGGAGATGAGTGTCGTGAGCAAAAGGGACATGGCTATTTCAGGACGATCAGGAGCACGACGACGAGCCCGACGACGAAGATGAGCGCGTAGGTCTGGATGTTGCCGGATTGCAGCAGGCGCAGCGCGCGGCCCGCGATTTCAAAGCTGCCGTGGGTTCCACGAACCATCAGGCCCGAGACGAGCCAGCGGTCGATGAAGTCGGCCACGTAGGACAGCGCCTCGTGGGTGATGCGGATGAGGAAGCTCCAGATCTCGTCGAAGTAGAACCGGCGGGCCATCGCGCGGGAGAAGAAGCCCAGCGTCTTGGGCAGCGGATCCTTCTCGGCGTTGCCGTAAAGCGCCCAGGCGAACGAAGCGCCGAAGACGACCGCCAGCACGCCGAAGATCGCGGCGAACGGCGAATGGCCGAACGGCGCGAAGAGTTCCGCGAACACGCCGTGGCTACCGTGG
>JAYTUE010000112.1:0-7357 GCA_043744715.1 Verrucomicrobiota bacterium
TGGATGATGAGCCGCTTGGAAACCTGCGTGGGCGCGGGTGCAACTCCCGTCGAAGGCTACGCCGAGGAATGGACATCGGGCCTGGATCTGACGAAGAAATACGGCATCCAGCTCGCCCCGAAATGGGCCGCGGCGTTCCGCGACAACCAGGATTCCCGCCGGATCGCCATTGCCCCCCGGGGCAGCATGACCGGCATGGTGGGCTCCAAACGGAACATCATCGATCCCTCGGTCTGGACCGAACTGCTCGGCCTCGTGAAGGACGCCGGCTATGTCCCCGTGGTGATCGGAACGCCGGATGAAGCCGCGCTGTATCCGGCGATGGAGGGCTGCATCGAAGCCCGCAGCCGGTCATTCCTCCAGCAGATGGAGGAGATCGGCCGCTGCGTCGGCCTCATCGGAGCGGACTCGTGGGCCAAAACTTTTTCGGCCTTGGCCGCGCTACCGACGATTGTGTTCGAACCCCTGAAGGGCCCCGATCTCGCCGGATGGTCCGATCCCGCTGACAACGTCTTCATCAAGCCTTGGCCGACCATTTCGATGGTGAAGGGTATGGCCGAGTTCCGGACGGAGTTCAGCCGCAAGTTCGGCCGGGAATCCATTCCCGTGGGAACATCGGCCCAGGCGGTCGCGACGAAGGGCAGGATGCCGGTGTCGTGGGAGGGTTCTTTTCTCGATCTTGGGAGCCTGTCGCATGTGAACCGTGAGCTGACGGACCTCCTCTCCGCCGACGCGCGTTTCTCGCTCGCCTGTGTCGGCGCGAACGCGATTCCCGCATCCATGAGGAACGATTCCGACTGGAAACGCCGGGCCAAGAAGCTTTTCGCAGAACCGACTGGCAAGGCCTCGATCACCGTGCGCCATCAATGGCCGCCAGATTGGAGCAGGCCGGCAAATGGGGCGCTCGTCGTGATCCAGCCGTGGGAATTCGGCTCGTTGCCGAAGGAATGGGTCGCCGCGTCGAACGACGTCGATGAGTTCTGGGTTCCTTCGCAGCATGTCCGCCAGGTCTACATCTCGTCCGGGGTCGATGCGGCCAAGGTCCACGTCGTGCCCAACGGCATCGACACGAAACTCTATCGTCCCGAAGCGAAGCCCCGTCCCCTGGCGACGACCAAACGCTTCAAGCTCCTCTTCGTCGGCGCGACCATCGGCCGGAAGGGGCCGGACGTGCTCCTGCAATCCTATCTGACGTCCTTCACGGCGGCCGACGACGTCTGTCTCGTGATCAAGGATTTCGGCGGCGACACCGTCTATTCCGGCCAGACGATGGGCGCGCTCATCGAGCAGGCCCGCCAACAGCCCAACGCTCCCGAGATCCTCTATCTCAACAAGGAGATCGCTCCGGATGATATGCCAGGGCTCTTCACCGCCTGTGATTGCCTGGTGCATCCGTATCGGGGCGAGGGGTTCGGCCTGCCGATCTTGGAGGCGATGTCCTGCGGACTTCCGGTGGTCGTGACCCAGGGCGGTGCGGCCGACGATTTTGTCAGCGAGGCCAACGGGTGGTTGATCCGAAGCCAGCGCCGCCCGATCGGGAATTCCGTGAGCAACATTCCTCTCGTGGGCGAGGGCTGGTTGTTGGAGCCGGATGCCAAACATCTCTCCGCCATCCTGCGTGAAGTCATCGCCAATCCCGCGCTCGGCGAAGCCAAGGGCAGGGCGGGGGCCACGCTGGCCCGCGAGAAGTTCAGATGGACCCACGTGGCCGACATCGCGGCCAACCGCCTCATGGAAGTCGGCGGCAGGAAGCCGGTTTCATCCACATCGATTGGGCCGAAGGCAAAGCGGGCGATGGCAAAGATCGTCCTGCCGCCCTGCGCGCTGCTGGGCCATGTCGGCATTGCTTCTAACCTGCTGCGCCAGCGCAAACATGCCGATGCGTGGAAGGCCGCGTGCGTCGCGGTGGAGGAACGTCCGTTCAACCCGCCCGCCTGGGAGATTTTCGGAGAGATCGCCGTCACGGCTGGGGACTACACGCTGGCCAAGGCCTGCCTGGAAAAACTCAGGGTGATGGCTCCGGGCTGGAAGAAGCTCAAGGAACTGACCCGCCAGCTCCTGGGCAAGTCCGGCGGGAAACCCTCCGGCTATGCGCTGCCGGTTGCGCCCCCCGCTCCGAGGATCAGCGTCTGTTTGATCACGAAGAACGAAGAACGCTTCCTCGAACAATGTCTGCGATCAGTGAAGGACTTCGCCTGGGAGATCATCGTCGTCGACACGGGGTCGACTGACCGGACCGTGGAGATCGCGAAGAGCTTCGGGGCCAAGATCGGCGGCTTCACTTGGTGCGACGACTTTGCGGCGGCCCGCAACGCCGCGTTGGAGATGGTCCGGGGCGACTGGGTGCTCGTGCTGGACGCCGATGAAGTGGTGCGCGGAGAAACCACCCACCAGCTGAAGAAGGAAGTGGCCGACGCCTCCGCGATCGCCTGGCGCATCCCGCTCTTCAATCTGGGCAAGGAAGACCAGGGTTCATGCTTCGTCCCCCGCCTCTTCCGCAACGCCCCGGCGCTCTTCTACGTCGGCCGCATCCACGAACAGATCTTCACCAGCGTCGAGGTCCGCCGCCAGGAATGGGGCCTTGAGAACAAGATGGGCCGCACGGAGCTGCTCCACTACGGCTACACCGAGCAGATGACGCGCGACCGCAACAAGGTCGAGCGCAACCTGAAGCTCCTGGAGAAGGCCGTGGACGAAATTCCGGACGACCCGAATCTGATCTTCAACCTGGGCATGGAGAAGGTCCGCCTCGGTCGGATCGAGGAAGGGCTGGTCCATTACCGCGAGGCCATCCGGATTCTGAACCAGACTCCTGCTGACCAGCTGGTCCCCGAGCTCCGCGAGGTTTGCCTGACGCAGTTCCTGGGCATCCTGAAGGAAGCCCGGAAGTTCACGGAGCTGGTGGAATCGCTCGAATTTCCGGTGATGCGCACAGGTGGCTTGACGGCTTCCATGCACTACCTGGCCGGCTTCGCGCTGGTCCAACTCGGCCGCAGCGAGGAAGCGGTCAAACATCTCCGATCCTGTCTGGCGCAGCGCAACGAGGGAACTTTCGCCCCCATCCATGCTGACATCCGGACGGCGGCTCCGCATCACTGTCTGGCGGTGGCTTTGGCCAATCTCGGTCGCCCCGAAGAAGCCGAGCCGGCCTTCGAGTGCGCCAAAGCTGTGGCTCCCCTATCGGCCGCTGTCATCCTCGACTACGCGCGGTTCGAGGCCGGCCGTTGTGAAACGGCCAAGGCCCTGCACCTTCTCCACACGGTGCTCGGCGCCGATCCGAAGCATTCGATGCTCTGGCGTTTCGGCGCGCAGGTCCTGCTCCTGAAACCGGAGCTTGGAGAGATCGCCGATCAATGGACGACGGAAGCGCTCAACCACTATCCCGCCGACCGCGAACTGCTGGCTGCGCGGGGTGAAATCCTCCTCCTGACCGGCCGCCCGGCCGAAGCCGGACCCCTGCTGGAACAGGCGGCGAAGTGGGGCCCGGCCCGGATGGTCGCGGCCGACGCTCTCTGCCGGCTGGCTTGCGGCGGTGTTCCGGTTGTTCCGGTGACGGACTCCGAAACGACCCGCGAGTTCCTGGGCTGGTATCGGCGCCTGGTCGAATGGCAGGCGGCCGGCGTGGTTGGATCGCTCAACGACGCCCTGCCGCGCATCGAGGTCTCGGTTCCGAGGGCTGGTGCGGTCATCCGCAGCGTCCTCGCCGAGGCCACGGTTTGAACGCACACCGTTCGTTTCGGTTGATGCGGAGCTTTGACAGGCTGACTGGGTCCGGCAGTTTTGCTGGCATGAAACGATTCGTCCCCGCATTCCTCGGCCTGCTCCTGGTCGCCGCCTCCGCTTCCGCAGCCGACAGCGCTGCATTTGAAGTGGGTGGATTGAAGTTCACCAAACCGGCGACCTGGAAATCCGTCGAGCCGTCGTCCCCGATGCGCAAGGCGCAGCTCTCGGTTCCCAACAAGGACGGCAAGGGCGACGGCGAAGTCCTCTTCTTCCATTTCGGACCGGGCAACGGCGGCGGCACCCAGGCGAACGTCGACCGATGGTTCGGACAGTTCGCCGAGGGGAAGGACAAGATCGGGGCGAAGTCCGAGGAGAAGACGATAGGCAAGATCAAGGTCGTCTTCGTCCGCGCCGAGGGCACCTACCGCAGCGGCATGCCCGGCGGCCCCCAAACCCCTCTGTCCGACTACGGTCTGCGCGGTGCGATCATCGAAGCCGATGGCGGCAGCATCTTCATCCGGATGACGGCTCCCAAAGCTTTGGCCGCCTCGGCGGAAGCGGAGTTCAAGGCGATGGTTGAAGCCTCGGTGAAGTAGCCAGTTCCAGAGGCGACCTATCAGTCGTCCATTCGCAGGGAGTCGGAGAGGATCGCCAGATGGATCCTTTCTTCGGCCGACAACGGTGATTTGGCCCGTCCAGTGGAAACTGTTTCTTCCGACACGCTATTCAACAGGTTGCGCAAGGCGCAGAGCAGCACCGGCCCGTTCCGACGGCGGAACCGGAGGATGTCGGTTTCATTGACCGCTTGACCCGCCGTGAGGTAGCGGAGCTGGGGCTCATCCGTGATCGTCAGGATGATTTCCTCGGAATCAAGCATCCCCGCCGCGTAGGCGTAGGCGGTCAGGGTCAGAAGCATCCGGGAGTTCGGAAGCCCCGCGACGTCGGTTGGCAATCGATCCTGGGGGACTTCATGGACCGCCGTGAGGGCCAGACGAAGAAGCGTCTCACCGCCCACCTGCAACCGGGCGTCCCGGGCAACCGGTGCGAAAAGCGGGCCGGCGCTGGATCCGTGACTTCCCGTGATGGTCTTCATTGCATTTCAACCATCGCCGCGTCATGTGACGGCTATGTGACGGACGGGCAACAAAAGAGTGAGGATGGGGCCGCTTATCCGGGCAAATTGTGCTCATATCATCGCATCGTGATGCGTTGATTTATCGGTTGTCATGATTTGGATTTCGCCGATACCTTCCACCATGCAGCAAGCGATTGTGCCATATCTCCGTGGCGACGAATTGGCCCGGTTACTCCAGAAACGCATCGCCATCATCGACGGCGCGATGGGCACCACCATCCGCACCTACGAGATGAAGGAGGCGGACATGCGCGGCACCCGCTTCGCGGATTCGAAGAAGGATCTGCTCAACAACGGCGACCTGTTTTCGCTCACGCAGCCGGCGATGATTTGCGACATCCACCGGCGCTTCCTCGAAGCGGGTGCGGACATCATCGAGACCAACACGTTCTCGGCCACGAGCATCGGGCAGAGCGAGTTCTTCGTGGACGACCCGCGCGAACACGGCGGGCGCAAAGACCCGGCGTTCTATCAGAAGATCATCGAGGATAAATTCCTCGGCGAGCTGGCGTGGGAGATCAACGAACAGTCCGCCAAGCAGTGCCGTGAATGGGCCGACCGCGTGGCGAACCAGGACGGCAGGCAGCGCTTCGTCGCCGGCGCCATCGGGCCGCTCACGGTGTCGCTGTCGAACTCGCCGGACGCGGACGACGCGGGCTTCCGCGTCTGCACGTTTGATCAGGTCAAGGCGGCTTACATCCAGCAAGTGCGTGCGCTCATCGCGGGCGGATCGGACTTCCTACTGGTGGAGACAATCTTTGATTCGCTCAACGCCAAGGCGGCGTTGGTGGCGATTCAGGAAGTGTTCGAGCAGGACAAGGTTCGTCTGCCCATCTCCATCTCCGCCGCCGTCGGTCGCGGTGGCGAGACGATGATTTCCGCGCAGACCATCGAGGCGTATTGGAACGCAGTGAAACATGTGAAGCCGCTGTCCATCGGCCTGAATTGTTCGCTCGGGCCTGACTTGATGAGGCCGTTTCTTGCCGAGCTTTCGGCCAAGTCCAGTGCGGCGATCTCGTGTTATCCGAATGCCGGATTGCCGAATCCACTTTCGCCAACGGGCTTTGACCTGACGCCGGCAGACATGGGCAACTATCTCGGCGAGTTCGCGCAAAGTGGTTTGATCAACATCGCGGGCGGTTGCTGCGGGAACACGCCAGAGCACATCGCGGCGATAGCGAAGGCGCTGGACGGGCGGCATCCGCGCGATCTCGGAGCGCCGGCCTCCGGCCCGGCGCGAAAGTATTGGGGACCACAGCCGCCCTCGGCTGTTGCTGACCGCGCCCTCGCGGTCAGCCTCGAGCGCGTGGAGCAGGTGGCCGCGTCCGATGTTTCCCGCGCGGCGCGGGAAACTGCGCCCGGGGCGGGCGCGCTCCCACTGCGCCTCTCCGGCTCGCAGCCGTTCACCCAGCAGATCGGGCAATACATGATGATCGGCGAACGCACGAACGTCGCCGGCTCGCCGAAATTCGCGAAGCTCATCAAGGAGAACAAATACGAGGAAGCCGTGGCCGTGGCGCGCCAGCAGGTCGAAAACGGGGCCAACGTCATCGACATCTGCATGGACGAGGGAATGATCGATGGCGTCGCGGCGATGTCCCGCTTCCTTCAGCTCCTCGGCAGCGAGCCGGAAGTCGCGAAGGTTCCCTTCATGGTGGACTCGTCGAAGTGGGAAGTGATCGAGGCCGGGCTGAAATGCCTTCAGGGCAAGGGCATCGTGAACTCCATCTCGCTCAAGGGCGGCGAGGACTTGTTCCGCGAACATGCGTGCAAGGTGCTCAAATACGGCGCGGCCGTCGTGGTCATGGCTTTTGACGAGAACGGGCAGGCCGCGACTTACGCCGAGAAGACCCGCATCTGCGAACGCGCCTATCGCATCCTCGTGGATGAGGTCGGCTTCCCGCCCGAGGACATCATTTTCGATCCGAACATTCTCACCGTCGCGACGGGCATCGAGGAGCACAACAACTACGCCGTGGACTTCATCGAGGCCACGCGTTGGATCAAACAGAACCTCCCGCACGCCAAGGTCAGCGGCGGCGTGTCGAACGTCTCGTTCAGCTTCCGTGGCAACAACCAGGTGCGCGAGGCCATGCACAGCGCGTTCCTCTACCACGCGATTCGCGCGGGCATGGACATGGGCATCGTCAACGCCGGCATGTTGGAGGTGTATGATGAAATTGAACCCGAGTTGAAGGAACTCGTCGAAGACGCCTTGCTCAACCGCCGTCCCGACGCCACTGAGCGCCTCGTTGAACACGGCGAGAAGCTCAAAGCCGCCAGCGCCGGCACCACGGCCAGCGACAAGAAGGTCGAAGAAGAATGGCGCAAAGGCACCGTCGAGGAACGCCTCGCGCATTCGCTGGTCAAGGGCATTGACCTCTACGTTGCCGCCGACACCGAGGAAGCCCGCGCGAAATACGGCAAGCCCCTGCTCGTGATCGAAGGCCCGTTGATGGCGGGCATGAGCGTGGTCGGTGACTTGTTCGGCGCGGGCAA
>JAYTUE010000113.1:0-1907 GCA_043744715.1 Verrucomicrobiota bacterium
GATGCCCGATCCCCACGGGCGGGACGCCCGTGCTCCCTTGGCGCACGCCGGCCGGAAGCTGCTCGAGACCCTCGCCTTCAGCTACCTCGGCGACTGGATTCGCAAGCAGCAGGACGACGTCCGTCGCCACGAACCCGGCGCCGAGGATCGCCAGATCGCCGCCGAGGCCATGCAGCAGGAACTAAAGTCCATCCTCGCCGGCGAGCCCCCCTACGACCTCTTCATCCGCTGGAAACCCCTCCACCAGCAGCCGATCGGCTGGGAGCCCGACCTCAACGACGGCGTCCGCCTCAACATCCGTCCCTTCATGCTCGCGAAAAATGTCGGACGCAAAGGCGCCGGGATCCTCCGCTTCAAACCCAACGTGAATTGGGACAAAGCCGACCGCGGCACCGAACCCGCCCGCCCCAAGACCGACTTCCCCTGGTTCTGGACCTGGGACGAATCCACCCCCGACTTCCCCGGCACCGACGAATTTGACGGCAATCGTTGGAATTCATGCCATTTCACCAATCACGGCAAAAGAGCCGCCCGCGAACGAAAGGAGAACCATGTTTGATAACATCACCGAACTTCTTGAAAAGATCCGTTTGGGCGAGGACTCGCTCCTCGAACTGAAGGAGGTGCGATTTGGTGGCGGCGGTCGAATTGCAGCACCCGCTCGTGAGAGCCTCGCCCAGGAGCTGGCGGCGTTTGCCAACAGTCACGGCGGCGTTTGTGTCCTGGGAGTTGAGGATACGAACCGTGAGCCGCAGGATCTTTCTCCCGGCCAGTTGGACACGATTGAGGCATTTGTCCGCGAAATCTGTTTCGACGTGATCAAGCCCCCGCTCGCTGTCCGAATCGAAAAGGTGTCGCTGCCCAAGGCTGGAGGATCCGAGGGATCCGCAATTCGGGTGGATGTCCCCCGAGGATTGTTTGTCCACGAGGCGACGGGCGGGTACTACCATCGGGTGGGCAGCTCCAAGCGTTCGATGGCGCCTGAGTACCTGGCCCGGCTCTTTCAGCAACGCAGTCAGGCGCGGATCATCCGGTTCGATGAACAGGCGGTGCCCCAGGCGCCGCTCACCGCCTTGAGCCGGCCGCTGTGGGAGCGCTTTCGCACCGGGCGGAATTCCGATGGCGCCGACGACTTTCTGGCGAAGCTCGCCCTGGCCAGGGCGGATGAAGAAGGGGTGCTTCGTCCCTCGGTGTCCGGCGTGCTCATGGCCACGGAAGACCCGCGGCAGTGGATGGCGAATGCCTACATTCAGGCGGTCGCCTACTCGGGGCGGGATGTCGTGCCGGCCGGGAGCGGTGCGGAATACCAGCTCGATGCGAAGGATATCACCGGACCCTTGGATCGGCAGGTGCTCGAGGCGTGCAGGTTCGTGGTCAGGAACATGACCGTTGCGGCGTCGAAAGACGTCGGGCGCAAAGACCTTCCGGCCTACGATATCACCGCGGTGTTCGAAGCCATCGTCAACGCCGTGGCCCATCGGGACTACTCGATGTATGGAGCCAAGATCCGCCTGCGGATGTTTTCGGATCGGCTCGAGCTCTTTTCTCCGGGGGCCATCGCCAACACCATGACCATTGACAGCCTCCCTTATCGGCAGTCGGCCAGGAACGAAGCGCTGACCAGTTTGCTCGCCAAGTGTGCCGTTCCCGCCGGCATCGACTGGCTGCAGACGGACCGCCGCACGATGATGGACAAACGCGGTGAAGGTGTCGCGATCATCCTGCAACGCAGCGAAGCGCTCGCCGGCAAACGGCCCGAATACCGGCTGATCGACGATTCGGAATTGCAGCTCACGATCTACGCCCGCCAGCCAGGGGCGGGACCGGGCGCATGAGCAGCCAGTCGCAGGCGACCCTCCTCGACTCCCTCGCCGCCTCGTTGCGCGGCGGCGCGATGGATTTCCACG
>JAYTUE010000114.1:0-1907 GCA_043744715.1 Verrucomicrobiota bacterium
CGGGGTTATACATCAGCTCGTTGATGACAACCGAGGAAACCTGGATGACGCCGTTGGATGCCCCGGGTGTCGGTGCGGCCAGGCGGTAGTAGGAGCTCCCGCCGTTCGGCCAACGGCCGGAGCTCACCCCGTTCTCCTGGCCTTGAAACCGCGCAGCGTCGATCACGCGGGTGAGGCCCGGATCACGGAACAGGATGGTTTCGCCGGCGGCATTGAGCCGATAGCCGAGCTGGGTTTCCGTGAAGACGATATATCCGCGCGCGGGGATCGTGGTGCCGCCGGGAATGGCGAACTTGTTCGTGGAGACGTCGTCCGTGATCCAGCAGGCGGACAGGTCGACGGCGGTGTTGCCGTGGTTGTAGAGCTCGATGAAGTCGACCTGGGGCAAATCCGTGTGGGCGAGGTATTCGTTGATGACGACGTTCGCGTAGGGATTTGGAGAGAAGGGTTCGGCCCTGCCGGGCGAGCCTCCGACGAAGCCGCTTGCGGACCACGCGCGGGGATCGTTCTCCCCGAAGGAGGGCCGGGAGAGGACGAGCGAGGGTCCGGCCCCGTCAGGGGAGATGGGCCACGGTGCATCCGTGCCGTAGGCCGTTTCCAGCAACACAGCGCCGATGACCTCGCGCAGGCGGACTGTGCCGCCCGAGTTTCCCAGGTTGTTGGTGTAGGGGCCCGTGACGTTGGTGATGCCGTAGGCGCCAGACACGAGGGCGGGGGAGTTGGCGACGACGAGATAGGAGCCTGGGCCGAGGAAGGTGTTCGTCGGAAACGTGAAGTCCACGTCGCCGCTGATCCGCAGGCCCGAAAGCTCCTGGGGAAAGTTGGCCGAATTGTAGAGCTCGATCCACTCTAGGAGGTTCGTCCCCGGACCGGGCGCGGGGTGATACATGATCTCCGTGAAGGCGAGCGGCGTGCGCCGGCTGGAGGGACCGGCCGGTTCGAACGGAAGCTCGGTGAGAAGGGTGGCGGACGCGGGGGTGTTGGTGAAGGAACGGAACTTGGCCAGAGCCGGCGAATTGGTCAGCCGGCTGTTCAGCGCCAGGCCGACGAGGAGCGTGTTCGAGGCGTTGATGGTCCTGGTTCCAAGCAGCCACCACGCGGAGCCGTCCGTGCTGGCAAACCCGGTGAAGGAGGTGCCGGCGCGGACGAGGCGCAGCCATGTCTGGGGATAATTGGCCGGGAAGAAGCCGATGTTGGTGTAGGTCCCGCCGATGCTGGTGCGCGCTTGGAAGAAACACCCCGCCGCACCGGGCGTGGCGAAAGTGGCGGCGTAGACGGCGTTCGAGTCGAGCGTCTCGCGCGCCATGAGTCCCGCCCGCGCCCACGCGTCGTCGGCCGCGACCGTGTCGACGCGGGTCTGGAGGTCGAAGTCGCCGGTGATCACCCGGTAGCCGAGAAGGAACTGGTCGCTGACGCGTGAGGCGTCGGAGCCGGATGATGCGAGGTCGTGCCCGCCCGGGACGTTCGTGACCGCGCCGGGGAACGCCGGAAACCCGAAGTCCCATACCCCGAGCGGTTGGGCGGTGAAGGTGCGCTGCGAGCCGGGGAGAATCGTATTCGGGGTGAACGCGAGATCGCGGACGTTGCTGGCCGTGAGGGTGTAGTTCTGCCCGAGGGTCAACGGTGTCGTGGTCAGGCGCACGGTGCGCCCGTCGGACGTGGCGAACGCGGCCGAGGAGACGGTCAACCCTGCGATGGCGTAGTTCGCGGCATTGATGGCGGTGGCGGCTTCCACCTGTTCGGAGAAGGCGACGATGATCCCGTTCGTCCCCTCGCCGGAAACGGAGACGATCGTCGGACGAACGGAATCGAGGATGACGGTGAGCACCGCCTCCTGCGACGTGACCGAGCCGTAGCCGTTGGTCACGACGAGGCGGAAGCGGTCGTTGTTGTTGGTCGCCGAGACG
>JAYTUE010000115.1:0-7290 GCA_043744715.1 Verrucomicrobiota bacterium
CGTTCGGTTTCGGGATCGATCTCCGTCCAGACGGCGCCGGCGTTGGCATTGATCCGGGAGACGAGGCTGTCGGGCTGGTAGCGCGAGTAGCGCATCTCGAACTCGGCCGTCCAATTGGCGATGCGTTCTCCAAGGATTCGCACGTCATGAAGCGGAGCGGCGAACTTGACCGCGCAGCGCGTGCCCATCGCCTGGAACGCCATCGTCGTCAGCCCCTCGCGCGCCGCCCACGTCGTGGTGCGGCGCACACGGTCAAGGACTGGATGGGCGTTCAAAACCATACGCGGAGGCCGAGGGTCCAGACGTTGGCGTCGGCGTAGGCCCTGTCGCTGGTGGCGCTGTCGAGGCCCTGCTGCATGTAGCGTTTGTAGGCGGCGTCGAGCGAGACACGGTCCTTGATCTTCCACGTCAGCCCGACGCCGAGGGTGTAGGTGTTCATCTGCGAGAGCCGATAGTCGGCCGAGTAGAGGCCGGGATGGGCCGGGGCGGTCCCGACGCCGGGAATGCCGAAATCCGAGTTCCAATCCACGCCGTTCGGGAAGGCGGGATCACCGACCACCCGCACGGTGTAGAAATCCGCCGCAGTCTGGTTGTAGAAGCGGAACATCGGCGAGACGACAACGCGGGAACCGATCTTCTGGAACCACGTGAGCGACGCGGTATGGGAGAAGATCCCGTAGTCGTTGTGATAAAAACGGTAGACCGCCTCCACGCTTGCGTTCAGGGGCTTGAAGAACCGGCTCAACGAGACGTTGGCAATCTGGTCGAAGCGTTCGTCCGGACGTTTCTCAGCCTTCAATCCCAAGGGCGATGGATTGAAGGAGGGGTCGAGGTAGTTGATGAAGAAATTGACGCCCTTGTATGGGTCCGCGAGGTAGCCGTCGACGTAGCTGAAGGTGAGGTTTGCCGTGAGAACGGTCTCCGGGTCCAGCAGTTGGACGACGCCCAGCAGCACGTCCTGCTTTGACTTGTCCTGAGATTTTGAAATGTAGGTTCCGCGGTTCGGGATGACCCGGTCGAAGTCGCGGCTGACTCCCACCAGGAGAGTGGTGTTCTTCTGGTTCAGCTCGACGCTGTAGGTGGCCGCCGCGCCGATCGACTCGTAGTCGGATTCCCGGCTCCAGGAGAAGGACGGCGCAATCCCGTGGGCGCCGAACTTCATCGGCAGCTCCAGGCTGTAGGCCCGCCGGATGTCGTTGATCACGGCGGTGGGAACCTTGTCGCCGCCCGCCGGGGGTGGAGCGCCGGTCGGCGTGGCCCCTGAGATTCCGTCGTAGACGTATTTGCCCTTCGCGGTGAGCCAAGGCGTCAGCTCGACCTGTGATGCGATCGTATGGGTGCGAACATGGATGCGACCGTTGTCCTCGCGGTAGTCCTCATAGCGATAACCGGCATAGTCGTCCGCCGTGGCGGCCCGGCCAGTGGTGGTGAATCCGCAGAATGTGAACAGCGTGATCAGGAACGGCGGGCGATGGCGGAGCCGTCGGATGATTTCCTGCGCGCGGCCAATGAGTAGGTATAGCATTGGAAATTGTGAAACACCGAAGCCCACGGCCCGAATTCTAGCAAGCCCCCTTTCCCCTGTGCGTCCAGATGAACCCAGCGAATCATCCCGCTCGCGGATCGTCGGACCGGCCGTTTAGACTTTTGGCGCGTTCAACATGCTTTCCCCGCGTGCCATCGTCGGATTCATCGTCATCCCGCTTGTGCTGGCCATCGCATGGGCGGCTCTGGCGGCGGATCCACGGGTGAAGAAAGCAGACCGCCCGTCCGGACCCATGCAGGGCTACGTTCCTTCGACCGATTGCCGGGAGTGCCACAAGGAGCAGTTTGATACGTGGCACCGGACTTTCCACCGGACGATGACGCAGGAAGCCGCTCCCGAAACCGTGCTCGGAGACTTTGTCCGGTCGAACACCATCAGCTACCTCGGGGTCACCGCCGAGATGGTTCGTGAGGGAAACAACTTCTTCATGAAGCTCCGAGACGAGCGCGGCCGCTCGCAGTCATTGCAGATTGTCCGCACCGTCGGCTCCCGGCGGATGCAGCAATACCTCACCGCCGATGGCACCCGGCAGGTCCGGCTGCCTGTGGCCTATGATCTGGTGAACCGGCGATGGATGCATCTCAACGGCTCGTTCTTCTATCCCGATGGAACCGACTTCCGGCACCACGTCACGGAGTGGAATTCCAACTGCATCTTCTGCCACAACACCAAAGCCTCGCCCGGCTACGACTGGGAAAAGAAGACGTGGGAAAGCCGGGTGGCCGAACTGGGCATCGGCTGCGGCTCCTGCCACGGCCCGGGATTTGAGCATGTCCAGGCAGCGGCCTCGCCGGGCACCAGACTGCTCTGGACGGAGCATGCCGGCAGCGCTCCGCCGACCAAGATCGTGCATCCCGGGAAGATCGATTCGGATCGCGCCATGCAGATCTGCGGCCATTGCCACGGGCAACGGGTTCCCCAGCCGATCGATCGCATCAGGGACATCATGACGAAGGGCGACCCCTACGACGCCGGTGAAGATCTCCACGAGTTCTTCACGCCGATCCAAAAGGAAACCAAGGTCGGCAACACCAAGTTCGACTCGCGCTTTTGGGCCGATGGCTCGCCGCGTCTTTCCGCTTTCGAGTATCAGGGACTTCTCCGCTCCAAATGCCATTCCGAGGGAAAACCCGGCAGTCGCATCACCTGCATCTCCTGCCATTCCATGCACGGCGGCGATCCGAAGGGCATGATCAAGGAACGCAACCGGGGCAACGCCGCGTGCGTCGCCTGCCATCCGAAACTCGCGGCCACCCCGGACCTCATCGCCCACACCGGGCACGGGACCGATTCTGCGGGCAGTTCCTGCTACGAATGCCACATGCCGAAGATCACTTTCGGTGTGATGGAGGCTCACCGCACCCACGACATCTCCATCCCGCGCCCCGGCGACACCATTTCCATGGGCAAACCCAATGCCTGCAACCAATGCCACCTCGACAAGTCCGCGAACTGGGCCGTGCGTGAAGTCGCCCGGCTCTGGCCGAAGTCGTCCGCCGTCTCCGTTCCTTCAAGCGACACCGCCTTCGATCAACCCGAAGCTGCCCGCGCCTTGGCCGCAGGCGACGCGCTCGTGCGTGGGCTGACGGCGAGGGCGCTCGGCTACGCCGCCACGAACCAGGCGAAGGCCCAGTTCACCGGGCCGCTGCTTTTGAACGCCATGAACGACCGGTATCCCATCGTCCGCTACTTCGCCGCCAATGGGCTGGCCGCGCTCGATGCGACCCTCCCCAAACCCGATTACCTGGCTCCTGCGTCCGTTCGACAAACGACGGTCGGCTCGTGGACCAACCGCTTCGATGCGGACGCATTGCTCCGCGCGAAGCAACTGCACGACCGCCTTTCCAAAGGCCGCCAGGAATCGGACATCCAAGTTGGAGAATAGACGGCTTGCTTCCGTGGTTGCTCGTCCAGAGGTGGACGGCTCTCGCGAGAGCGGATTTCGCTGCACGAGCCAACAAAAAACCTGCCGCCTCTTGATGTTCAGAGTTCGGCAGGCTCGTGATGGTTTGCTTGAAGTAAGGCCGGAGCTTAACGGAGGTCGAAGCGGTCCAGGTTCATCACCTTGTTCCACGCGGCGACAAATTCGTGGACGAACTTCTGCTCCGAGTCAGCGCAGCCATAGACTTCGGCGAAGGCTCGGAGCTGGGAGTTAGAACCGAAGACCAAGTCCACCCGCGTGCCCGTCCACTTCACCGCGCCGGTCTTGCGGTCGCGACCTTCAAACACGTCGGCGTCCTTCGTGGTCGGCGTCCACTCCGTGCCCATGTCGAGCAGGTGGACGAAGAAGTCGTTGGTCAGTGCTTCAGGGCGTTTGGTGAAAACGCCGTGGGCGGTGCCGCCGGCGTTGGCCTTCAGCACGCGCAGGCCGCCGACGAGCGCGGTCAGTTCGGGCGCGGTCAAGGTTAGCAACTGCGCCTTGTCGATCAACAGCGCCTCGGCGGTGAGGGCGTATTTGCCTTTGAGATAATTGCGGAAGCCGTCGGCGATCGGTTCAAGCACAGAGAAGGATTCCACATCGGTCTGCTCCTGCGCGGCGTCCATGCGGCCCGGCGTGAAAGGGACGGTGACGGCGTGTCCGGCGTTCTTCGCCGCCTGCTCAATGCCCGCGCAGCCGCCGAGCACAATGAGGTCGGCGAGCGAGACTTTCTTGCCGCCAGACGCACCGTTGAACTCGGCTTGGATGCCTTCCAGTGCAGTAAGAACCTTGGAAAGCTGCGGCGGATTGTTGACCTGCCAGAACCTCTGCGGAGCCAGACGAAGCCGCGCGCCGTTCGCACCGCCGCGT
Organism: Verrucomicrobiota bacterium; assembly: GCA_043744715.1. Classification (GTDB taxonomy): domain Bacteria; phylum Verrucomicrobiota; class Verrucomicrobiia; order Limisphaerales; family CANJSG01; genus CANJSG01. The sequence goes on from JAYTUE010000115.1 coordinate 4,335, forward strand.
TTGTCGGAACCACGGAAGGTGGAGGCTGACGCCCACGCGGTGGAAACGAGTTCGGAAACCGTCAGACCGGCACCGAGAATTTTCGCCTTCAGCGCAGCGATGTCCGGCGCGTCAATCAACGGATGGTTCACCGCAGGAATTGGATCCTGCCAGATGAGCACTTCCGCCGGAACTTCCGCGCCGAGGTAAAGCGCACGCGGCCCCATGTCGCGGTGCGTCAGCTTGAACCACGCGCGGGCGAACGCGTCGGCGAACTGATCCGGGTTCGCCAAGAAGCGCCGCGAGATTTTTTCGTAAGCCGGATCGAAGCGCAGCGCGAGGTCCGTGGTCAGCATGGACGGCGCGATCTTCTTCGACGGGTCGTGCGCGTGCGGGACGGTGCCGGCCCCGGCGTCGCCCCTTGGCTTCCACTGCTGCGCGCCCGCCGGACTCTTCGTGAGTTCCCATTCATAGCCGAACAGGCTCTCGAAAAAGCCGTTGCTCCACTTGGTCGGCGTGGTGGTCCAGGTGACTTCCAGCCCGCTGGTGATCGCGTCGCCGCCTTTGCCGGTGCCGAAACTGTTCTTCCAACCGAGGCCCTGCGCTTCGAGGCCGACGGCTTCCGGCTCAGGTCCGACGTGCGACGCCGGAGCCGCGCCGTGCGTCTTGCCGAAGGTATGACCACCGGCGATGAGCGCGACGGTCTCCTCGTCGTTCATCGCCATGCGGGCAAAGGTCTCGCGAATGTCGCGCGCGGCGGCGATGGGATCGGGATTGCCGTCCGGGCCTTCAGGATTGACGTAGATCAAACCCATCTGCACGGCGGCGAGCGGCTTCTCCAAGTTGCGCCCGTGGGTTTTGCCAGCCGCGTCGTCATCGGACACGAGCACGCTGCCGGGTTTCTCGACACCTTCCGAGCCGTGCGCATAGCGAATGTCGCCGCCCAGCCAGGTTTTCTCGCTGCCCCAATAGACATCGTGATCCGGTTCCCAAGTGTCTTCGCGTCCGCCCGCGAAGCCGAAGGTCTTGAAGCCCATCGTTTCGAGCGCGACGTTGCCGGTGAGGATCATCAGGTCGGCCCAGGAAATCTTGCGGCCATACTTCTGCTTGATCGGCCAGAGGAGACGGCGCGCCTTGTCGAGGCTGACGTTGTCCGGCCAACTGTTGAGCGGGGCGAAGCGCTGCTGCCCACGACCGCCGCCGCCGCGACCGTCGCCAGTGCGGTAAGTGCCGGCGCTGTGCCACGACATGCGGATGAACAGGCCGCCGTAGTGACCAAAGTCCGCCGGCCACCAGTCCTGCGAGTCGGTCATCAGCGCCGCGAGGTCTTTCTTCAACGCCGCAAGGTCGAGGCTCTTGAACTCCGTCGCGTAGTCGAAGTCCGCGCCCATCGGATCGGACTTGGCGGAATGCTGGTGCAGGAGTTCGACCTTCAACTGGTTCGGCCACCAGTCACGGTTTGTGGTGGGCAGGCTGGCTCCGTGGTTAAAGGGGCATTTGGCTTCAGTGGACATGTGTTTTTTCTCCTGTGTTTTGGATGAGCAAATCTCGGTGTCTTCGCAGAGACTATAAAGGCATTCCTACCTATCAGATGAAATATCTGTTTCCTTGGTTCACCATAGGAACTGACTATGGAGACTTTCCAATTCCGCAGCGTAGTGATCTTGGCGCGTTCGGTGAAATTTTCTGCTTCCGCCGAGCATTTTTTGAATTCCATCTCCTCTCCAGCACGAAGGCGATGTCTTGACCCGAGGCTTGCCGCCAATGAGCGGCCTGGCAGAGAGCTTCCCTATGCCGCGTATTGAGAGTCGAAGTCTGAGTCCGCCATGGGCGGGATGGCCTGTTGGCATTTGACGTGAATTCAATTGTCTGACAAATTGTCAGACATGAAGGTTACTTCACGAGATTTCCAACGCGATTTCGCCCGTATGAAGGCAAAGGCAAAGGCGGGTGAGCCTGTTTTTGTCACTTCGGGCCGGGAGGAGTTCGTGTTCCAGATCGTCCAGCCGAAGACATGGCAGGGCGCGCTCACGGGCAAGGGGAAGATCGTCGGCGATCTTTTCAGCACGGGGCTGAACTGGGAGGCGTCGCAGTGACGCATCTGCTGGATACCCATGCGTGGATTCAGCGGGCGCTGGGGATCGGCCTTCCGCCCTTGGTGGAGCAGACGATGGCCATGCACGCCGACTCGTTGGCCATAGCCGATATTTCGCTCTGGGAAGCGGCTAAACTCGTCGAGCTGGGGCGGCTGGAATTGGCGGTGCCGCTCTCCGAGTTCTTCCGTCTCGCCGTCACCCCGGAGCTTGCGGTGTTGCCGGTCTCGCCCGGGATTGCCGAGCGGGTCGCTACGTTGGAGGCTTCAGGATTCCACAAGGACCCGGCAGACCAGCTCATCGTGGCAACCGCATTGGTTCATCGGATGACGTTGATCTCCGACGACGGTCGTATCCGCCAGTGGGCCGGAGTGCCCATCCTGTGGAAGACGTTTCGTAAGTGATTTCCCCCATCACACCCACTCCGCACAAAGCAGCTCCGCCTGCGCGAGCACGGTCTTCACCGCTTCCTCCTGCAAGTCGGGCGGGTAGCCGTATTTGTTCAGGATGCGTTTCACCATCACGCGGATCTTCGCCCGCGCGCCTTCACGGAGGGTCCAGTCGATGGTCACGCTCTTTTTCACCTACGTGATGAGTTTGAGCTTGTCGTCGCCCATGGCTTTCACGGCGCTCTCGTTCACGGCGAGGGCGTCGTAGAAGCAACGGTGGCCATGATTCGTTCTGAAAACAGCGACGGGAGAGGCGTGTGCCGCGCGTATAATGCCCGTCCGTGGGCCGGCTTTTCGGGGGTCGCCCACAGGCCTCCTGGCCGCGAAAAACATCACCATTAGAGCGTTTCCATAAATCATGTAGCGTAGCCGGCATGTAAAAAGAACCCCTGGCAATCGGCGGGTGTGACGGCGGCAAAAGCAGCCCCTGCGGCC
>JAYTUE010000116.1:0-7290 GCA_043744715.1 Verrucomicrobiota bacterium
TGGCTTTCGATTCTTGCGGCAGTCTGGAAAAGCGGCGCAGCAGCGCACGCAGTCCAAGACGCTGGAGCGACGTCTGAAGGGGACATTGGAACTCCGCCAGGTTTTGGACTGCGCCGGTGCTCCGGCGCTTTCGGGCTTTCGGGCTTTCGGGCTTTCGGGCTTTCGAGATGGAAGGGTCTCTTCTTCGGAAAATGAAAAGGGCCGGCATTGCTGCCGGCCCTGCGTGAATCATCCGGCGCGGATCAGAATCCGCCCTTCTTGACCATCGTGGTGTCGCCGCCGCCGGTATCGGCCTTCGGACGTTCCAGCTCGTGGACGGGCTGGCTCGCCGGCTTGGCCTCGGCGGGATGCGGCACGACCACCCAGAAGTGGTCCTTGGTGGCGGACCAGTTCTTCAGGATGTCGTTCGCGCGGGGCGATTCGGTGGCTTCAAGATGGGCGTAGATCAGGCCCTGGACCTTCTTCAGCTCCTCCTCGTTGCCGAACCGTTCGATGCCGACCATCGCGTTGTTGTAGCGGGCGGAGAACTTGTTCTCCGGATCGTAGACGTAGGCGCGTCCGCCGGACATGCCGGCGCCGAAGTTGCGGCCGGTTTCGCCGAGGACGACGACCGTGCCGCCGGTCATGTATTCGCAGCCGTGGTCGCCCACGCCCTCGACGACGGCGGTGCCGCCGGAGTTGCGGACGCAGAAGCGTTCGCCGGCCCGGCCAGCGGCCAGGAGGCGTCCGCCGGTCGCGCCATACATGCAGGTGTTGCCCACGATGCTCTGGTCGGCCCAGGTGAACTTCACGCCGTCGGGCGGGCGCACGATGATCTCGCCGCCGTTCATGCCCTTGCCGACGTAGTCGTTGCCCTCGCCGACGAGGCGGAGGCGGATGCCGTTGGCGAGGAAGGTGCCGAAGCTCTGGCCGGCGCTGCCCTTGAGCGTGATGTCGACCATGCCGTCGGCGAGGCCGGCGTTGCCGTAAGTGTAGCCGATGTGGCCGGAGACCTTGGTGCCGATGTTGCGGACGATGTTGTTGATCTTGTAGGTGAGCTTGACCGGGCCCCGGTTGTTCAACGCGACCTTCGCGTCCAACAGGATCTTGTCGTCGAGCGAACTGTCGCCGAAGCGTTCGTTGCGTTCACGCGTATGGATGCGCGTGGAGGTGCCGGTCGGATCGACCTGGTAGAGGAGCTTGCCGAGGTCGACGGACGCGATCTTCTCGCGGATCTCGACCGGGAACTCCTCGACCGGCCGGCGCTTGAGCAGGTCGGTGCGGCCGACGATCTCGTCGAGCTTGCGGCAGCCGAGCTGGGCCATGATCTCGCGGACTTCCTGGGCCACGCCGTTGAAGAAGGCGACGACGTTCTCGGGTTTGCCGCGGAACTTGAGCCGGAGCTCCTCCTTCTGCGTGGCGACGCCGACGGGGCAGGTGTTGAGGTGGCAGACGCGGAACATCGCGCAGCCGGCGGCCACGAGGGCGGCGGTGCCGAAGTTGAACTCCTCGCCGCCGAGTAACGCGGCCATGACGATGTCGCGGCCGGTCTTCATGCCGCCGTCGGTGCGGAGAACGACGCGCGACCGGAGATCGTTCAACATGAGCGTCTGGTGCGCCTCGGCCAGGCCGAACTCGAACGGACCGCCGGTGTGCTTGATGGAACTGAGCGGCGACGCGCCGGTGCCACCGTCATGTCCGGAGACGAGGACGACGTCGGCATAGGCCTTGGCCACGCCGGCCGCGACGGTGCCGATACCGGCGGAGGCGACGAGCTTCACGCAGACCTTGGCGCGCGGGTTGACCTGCTTGAGGTCGTAGATCAGCTGCGCCAGGTCCTCGATGGAATAGATGTCGTGGTGCGGCGGCGGCGAGATGAGAGGCACGCCGGGCACGCTGTGGCGGAGCTTTGCGATCAGTTCGGAGACCTTGTGGCCGGGGAGCTGGCCGCCTTCGCCGGGCTTGGCGCCCTGGGCCATCTTGATCTCGATCTCGGAAGCGCTGGCGAGGTATTCGGGCGTGACACCGAAGCGGCCGGAGGCGACCTGCTTGATGGCGGAGTTGCGTTCCGTGCCGTAGCGCGTCGGGTCTTCGCCGCCTTCGCCGGAGTTCGACTTGCCGCCGATCTGGTTCATCGCGATGGCCAGGCACTCGTGGGCCTCGGGCGAAAGCGCGCCGAGGGACATGCCGGCCGTGGTGAAGCGGCGGCGGATGTCCTCGATGGATTCAACCTCGTCGATGGGCACGGGCGTGGGAGCGGAAACGAAGTCGAGCAAGTCACGCGGGCTGATGGGCTCGCGTTTGTTGACCGTCTCCATGTATTTGAGGAACTCCTCGCGCTTGCCGCCGCTCTTGATGAAGCGGTGGAGCGTGAGCACGACCTGTGGGTTGAAGGCGTGGAATTCACCACGGCCACCCTTGGCGACCTTGTAGTTGCCGCCGTCGTCGAGCGCGGCGGTTTCAGGCGCGCCGTAGCCGGCCTGATGACGGCGCATGGCGTCGTCGCCGACCTGCTTCAGGCTGATGCCGCCGACCTGGGAAACGGTTCCCCGGAACGCGAGGTCGATGACTTCCTGCGAGATGCCGATGGCTTCGAATGTCTGTGCGCCGCGATAGCTGGCGATGGTCGAGATGCCCATCTTCGACATGATCTTGAGCATGCCGTTCTCGATGCAGGCGCGGAAGTTGGAGACTGCCTTGTCCAGGGTTATGGGGCCGTATTCCCCGGCCTCGATCGCCTGACGGATGGTGTCGATGGCCACGTAGGGATTGACGGCCGACGCGCCGAAGCCGACGAGGCAGGCGAAGTGGTGGACGTCCCGGGATTCGCCCGACTCGCAGACGAGGGAGCAGCGGAGCCGCTTGCCTTCACGGATGAGGTGATGGTGCACCGCGCCGACGGCGAGCAGCATCGGGATGGGGACTTTGGACGCTTCAGCGCCGCGGTCGCTGAGGATGAGGATGGATTTGCCGGCATCGACCGCGGTGGATGCGCGGCGGCAGAGATCCTTCAGCGAAGTCTCGAGATCCGTGGAACCGACCTGAGCGTTGAAGAGGCAGAGGAGCGTCTCCGACTGGAAGGCGGGGTCGTTGATCTGGCGAAGCGCATGGAGCTCGTAGTCGAAGAGGAAGGGGCTGTCGACACGGACCATCTTGGCATGTTCGGCCGTCTCGGTCAGCCAGGACTGGCGACGCCCGAGGCTCGTCGAAAGCGACATGACGATCTTCTCGCGGATCGAGTCGATCGGCGGATTCGTCACCTGGGCGAAGAGCTGCTTGAAGTAGTCGTAGAGGAGCCGGGGGCGCTTCGAGAGGAAGGCGAGCGGGGTGTCGTCGCCCATCGAGCCGACGGGTTCCTGGCCCGTGGTGGCCATGGGCTTGAGGAGTTCCTTCAGCTCCTCGTTGTCCCAGCCGAAGGTGATCTGCTGGAGCGTGAGGTCGAGCAGGTTGACCGGCTTGAAGTCGGCGCCGAAGGGCTTGGAGTGTTCGGAGAGCGAGAACTCCTGCTCCGCGCACCAGGCGGCGTAGGGCTTGAGTCCCGCGACGTGGGCCTTGCACTCGTCGTTGGTCAGGAGCTTTCCGGTCGTCGTGTCGATCGCGAGGATCTTGCCGGGCCCGAGACGGCCCTTCTGCACGACCTTCTTTTCGTCGAGCGGAACGACGCCGGCTTCGGAGCCCATGACCAGGAGGCCGTCCTCGTAGACCTTGAAGCGCGCGGGGCGGAGGCCGTTGCGGTCGAGCGTGGTGCCGACATAGCGGCCGTCGGTGAACACCACGGCGGCCGGGCCGTCCCAGGGTTCATTGAGGCAGGAGTGGAACTTGTAGAAGCCCTTCAGGTCGGCGGGCATGTCGGACATCTTCTCCCACGCTTCGGGCGCGAGCATCATCACGCTGTGCAGCACGTCGCGGCCGCTGAGCTGGAGAAGCTCGAGGGCGTTGTCGAGGGCGGCGGAGTCCGAGCCGCCGGGCTGGATGACGGGCTTGAGGTGCTGGATGTTGTCGCCCCAGATCTCCGAGGTCATCTCGCGTTCGCGGGCGGCGGTCCAGTTCTTGTTCCCCATGAGCGTGTTGATCTCGCCGTTGTGCGCGACCATGCGGAACGGATGGGCCAGCGGCCAATTGGGGAAGGTGTTCGTCGAATACCGCTGGTGGTAGACGGCGAGCGCCGTGGTGAAGAGGGGATCCTTCAGGTCGGCGTAGAACTTCTGCAGCTGGGGCGCGTTGAAGAGCCCCTTGTAGACGATGGTGCGCGAGGAGAACGACGGGATGTAGAACGTGTCGATGCGTTCCTCGGTCGTGCGCCGTTCGGCCACCTTGCGGGCGAGATACAGGCGGCGCTCGAAATCGATGTCGCTCCACCCGTTCGTCCGGCCCATGAGGATCTGCTGGATCTCGGGCATCGTCTCGCGGGCCTTGTCGCCGAGGCAGCGGGTGTTCACGGGCACGGACCGCCAGCCGAACACATGGATGCCGAACTGCGCGCAGGCCTGCTCGATGATCGTCTGGCTGGCGCTGATCTGATACTTGTTGCCCCGGGGCATGAACACGACGCCCACGGCGAGGTCGGTGTCCTCGACGAGCTTGCCCCCGAGCTTCTCGACCTCGCGGCGGAAGAGCGCGTGCGGGATCTGGGTCAGCACGCCGGCGCCGTCGCCGGTTTTCGCGTCGGCGTCGAGCGCGCCGCGGTGGGCGAGGTTGCAAAGCGCCTGGATGGCGTAATCCAGAATCCTGAACTCTTTCTTGCCCGAGATGTTCGCGACGAACCCGACGCCGCAGGCGTCGTGCTCGAACTCGGGACGATACATCGATTCAGGGAGACTCGGATATTTGGTGTTCATGTTTCAGGGCTTTATCCTGACAGACGGGAAGACTGTGGTTGCCGCGCGAATTCGTGCAAAAGGATTTTAGGTCCGGACCGCGAAAACCGTGCCGGCGAGTTCCGTCTTGATTGTCCACGGCGGCCGCACAGATTCAGCGTCGGAATGAGCGAGCCGCGTCCAGCAGAGCCGGTGATGCCGACTGAAAGCCAGAGGCGCGCGCTCATCGTCCTGCTGGGGGACGAGGACGACGCCATCGCGCGCACCGCTTCCGATCGTCTCAAGGCCTGCGGTTCCATCGCCTGCGACTGGCTGAAGCCGCACCTCCTGAGCAACGACGCCCATCTCCGCCGCCGCGCGCGGTCCATCGTCTCGCACTTCAACCGGATGAAGGCGGACAACGCCTTCCTCGGATTCGCCCTCCAGTCCGGCGAAGAGCTGAACATGGAGCAGGGCATCTGGCTCCTGGCCCGGACCCAGTATCCCGATCTTAACGAAGCCGCCTACGCCGCCCAGCTCGACGGGTTCGCCGAACAATTGGCCGCCATGCTGCCGGTCGGCGGCGATTCCGACACGTTGATGGCGACGGTGAACGAATTCCTCTTCGACAAACTCGGTTTCCACGGCAACCAGGAGAACTATTACCAGCCCGAGAACAGCTACATGAACAAGGTGGTCGACCGCCGCACCGGCAACCCCATCAGCATGTGCGCCGTCTACATGCTGGTCATGAAGCGTATCGGCCTGCCCGTCGTCGGGATCGGTCTGCCCGGGCATTTCATCTCCCGCTTCCAATCCCCGTCGGTGGAGGTCTACGTGGACTGTTTCAACCGTGGCAAACTGCTGACCAAGGCGAACTGCATCAGCTACATCCTCGGCACCGGGCACAATCTCCAGGAAGGCTTCCTCCAGCCGGTCACGCCGCGCCGAATGCTCCAGCGCATGTGTTCGAACCTGCATCAGATCTATTCCCAGCAGGAACTCCCGGAAGAGACGGAGAGGCTTGGGCGATACCTCGTCGCGCTGGCGCGGTGAGCTTGTAGCCGCCGAGGTGAAAGGCGGGCTTCTGTCAGAGCTTGGATCTCCGCCTTGTCGCCTCGTTGGCTACGTCATTTCACGAAGGTGAACTTGTTCTGCTCACGCCGTGATCGCTGAGAAGATGCCTGCTGGGTTCGATAGACCGCTGTTTTTTCTAAACTTGTGGTAGCAAAACCCCGATCAGCAACTGGATTCAGGGTTGTTCCAGGTCTTTCCTTATGAGTGCCATCACAAGTGCAACGGTTTTGGAAATGGATGTGTGGGACATCCTCAACAAGAATCTTTTTTTCGTGAAGGACGCTGTCGCCAGATCCGAGGCTAAAACTTCTGACAAATACGACATATACGATCCAATCAGTGGGAAAACCGTGCTTGAGTGCCGGGAGCCTGATATCGGTCTCTTCACCAAGGCGGCCCGGTTGATTGGTGGGGATCATGACGAGGGATCGTCCTTCAATCTCGTTGCCACATTGCCGGACAGCGGACAACAAGCGCTTCGCGTTGCTCGCGGCAATGCGTCATTCACTCTTGGAGGTCCTCCCGTTCGGGTTTCGGATCACCGTGACCAATTGATATGCCGGATTAGGAGAAAATACTGGACGCTCGGACTGAAGTTCAGTTTCTACCATGAGAAGACACGCGAGGTGTTTCTTCTGCATGTCAAAATCAGTCTCGGTCATTGCAATTTCCTTATTGGCACGAAACAGGTCGCTACCCTGACCCGCAAGTGGGAATCGGACTACCGTGACATCTTTAAGGACATGCGATTTGCTTACGCAATTTCCTTCAGTCCCGATGTCCCCATAAACAATCCCGTTCGACAACTCATCCTAGCCTTTGCCATTGCTCAACATCGGATAATCATGGTCGAGAGCGACGCGTTGTTTAAAAGCAACAAACGCTTTGGAATTCCGAAATAGATTGGTTCACCGTCGTTCGGTAAGGGCATTCGATTCGCCTGCGTGACGACGCGGACTTTTTTTAATCCTTCTATCGTCGCCTCGTTGGCCGCCTTAATCCACGAAGCTGAACTCGTTCGAGAGGAGGACCACCTGGGCCAGTTGTTCGAGCGGTTTGAGCGGAGCGGGGCGCACCTTGGCGGGGATTCCAAACTGGGCCCGTGAACTCCATTCCGTCGCCATCGTCGGATCGGATGCCTTGCCGAGGAGGCGCACGGTCGGGGCCCAGCCGAAGCTGTCCGAGTTCTCATCGCCGATGCAGTCGACCACGAAGTCGAGCGTCTCGTCCTTGGTGACGGCCAGCTTGTAGAGGGGAGTGGCAACCTTGCCGTTCTTGATCTGCCAGGTTCCCACCACGCCCTGTTTGCTCGAAACCACGCTGCCTCGGACGCCGTCACCGGCTTCGCTGCTGCGGGACAGTTCGCCCGAGATGGAAATCTCCCCGGACAGCGGCGCCGTCCAACGCCGCACCACGGCGAATTGTTTGCCGGGATGGC
>JAYTUE010000117.1:0-1897 GCA_043744715.1 Verrucomicrobiota bacterium
GACCAGGCGCCGTCGGAAACGATGGCGTCGGGCATCGCCACCTGCACCGGGCTTTCGATCCTTCTCGTGGATGCCTGCCGATCAGTGGGTGTGCCGGCCCGGGTAGTCGGCACTCCCATGTGGTCCAACATGCGTGGCAACCACACGTGGGTCGAAGTCTGGGACGATGGATGGCAGTTCACCGGAGCGGCGGAAGCGGACAAGAACGGGCTGAACCGCGGTTGGTTCGTCCACGACGCTTCCGAGGCGCGGGCGGATGTGCCGCGGCATGCGATCTACGCGACCAGCTTCCGCAAGTCGGACGTCGGTTTTCCCATGGTGTGGGCCCCGGAGGTGAACTGGGTCGGCGCCGTCAATGTGACCGCCCGTTACGCCGCCAAGCCCAAGGCCACGGCGGACACCCGGCCCCGTCTGCTGGTCAAAGTCCTCGATGCTCCGGCCGGTCGCCGGGTGGCCGTGCCGATCACGGTCACCGAGCTCAACGCCACCGCCGGCGTGCAGTCCGAAACCAGCCGCGGTGAAACGGCAGACCTCAATGACTTCGCCGCGTTTCCAGTTTTGGCCGGTGGACGTTATCGCGTTGAGCTCAAAACCGAAGGCCGCGTGGTCAAGCGGGAGATCACTCTGGGGACCAATGCCTCCGAATTGGTGACGCTGACCCTGACGGACCAGCCGGTGATCGTGCAGCCGTCGATGGTCTGCTACATCCCGCAGAAGGTGGAGCGTCCGTTAAGCGTGGTCGACGCAGTGGGACTCAGGGCGGCGATGAGCGACTGGTTCAACTCGGCGCCCGATGCCAGGGGGGCGTTCCAGTTTGAACAACGGTTCAACAGCCTGCTCTGGGAGAATGAACCTGCGGTGCGACGCATCGCATGGGAAACCTATCTGGCGTTGCCGGCGCACCAGGCGGCCAGGGCCGACTTCGACGCCTCGCGGGTCACCTCGGGGAAGCATGCCAGTCCTTATTTTGTGAAGACGGTGGGGACGCGTCCGACGAATGGCTGGGCGCTGTTCGTCGCCATGCACGGTGGCGGTGGCGCGCCGAAGGAGGTGAACGACAGCCAGTGGAAGATCATGCAGCGCTACTACAAGGATCATCCCGAGGCCGGCGGCTACCTCTACCTCGCGTTGCGGGCGCCGAACGACACATGGAACGGCTTCTACGACCGCTACGTCTATCCGCTTATCGACCGGCTGGTGGACAACTTCCTCCTCTTCGGCGACATCGACCCCAACAAGGTCTTCATCATGGGCTATTCCCATGGGGGCTACGGCGCCTACGCCATCGGGACGAAGATGCCGGATCACTTTGCGGCCATTCATGCATCGGCCGCCGCGGCGACCCAGGGCGAGACCACGCCGGTCACGTTGAGGAACACCGTGTTCAGCTCCATGGTCGGCGAGAAGGACACGATGTATGGGCGGCTCACGCGCAACCGGAGTTTTGCGGAAGAGGTGGAGAAACTGCGCGGCAAACGGACCGACATCTACCCGGTTACGGTCGACATCAAGGAGGGCTTCGGCCACGGCGGATTGCCGGACCGCGACCTGATTCCGCAGCTGTATCCCGCCGTCAGGAACCCTGTGCCGCGCGAACTCTCGTGGCTCATGACCGACGACGTGGTCCAGGACTTCTACTGGTTGCAGGCGCCGAAGCCCGGCAAGAAGCAGGAGATCCTGGCCAGCTGCCGGGACAACCGTTTCGTGATCACGGCGAACAGCGACGTGGCCTCGGCGACGGTCTTCTTCGATTCCCGCCTCGTCGATTTCAGCCAGCCGATCCAGATCGAGCTGAACGGCGCGACCATCACCCGGAACTATGCGCCCGACCTAAGGACGCTTTGCCGGACGCTTCTCGATCGCGGCGACGCGGAGCTCGCCTTCACATCGAGTTTTG
>JAYTUE010000118.1:0-7225 GCA_043744715.1 Verrucomicrobiota bacterium
GTGGCCGTCTCGGGCGACATGGTGGTTGTCGGGGCTTACTTGGAGGACAGCAGCACAACGGGCGTGAACAGCACGCCCAACGAGAGCGCCGCCGACTCCGGCGCGGCCTACGTCTTCGTGCGCAGCGCGGGGGTCTGGACGCAGCAGGCGTATCTCAAGCCGGCCGCCGTCGGCACCACGCAGGCGGGTGATTACTTCGGCGGCTCCGTGGCCGTGTCGGGCGACACGGTGGTTGTCGGGGCTTCCCATGAGGCCAGCAGCACGACGGGCGTGAACAGCACGCCCAACGAGAGCGCCTCCCTATCCGGCGCGGCCTACGTCTTCACCGGCTTCGGCCCGGTGGCCGACATCTTCCTCATCACCAGCGTCACACGCAGCGGAGCGAACCTTCTCATCTCCTTCCCCACCATCACCGGGAAATCCTACACCCTCTGGCGCAGCGACACCCTCGCCCCCGCTGCGTGGACCGACACCGGTCTCGCCGCCATCCCCGGCGATGGCACCGCAAAAACCTTCACCACCCCCGCTCCCGTGCCCGGCGTCGCGAAACGCTTCTACCGCGTGCAGTCCGTGACCGCGCCGTAGCGTTGAACAATGGCGAAGGAAGCTGGAGTTCCATTGCCGGTGCCGGACGACGCTGCGTTCTTCCAACTGCGGGCTCGGTGAATGAAAGCAGCAGACCGGCGAAGACCGTCACTGCGGGATGAACTTCCATGAGATCGTGGACCTCGCGCTGCCGGTCGAGGGCGTCTTCCGCACCCTCGTCTTCGTCGGGGAGCATACGCGTCTCGCGTGTCGGTTTCGGCGTCCCGCCGAAACCATTTGTTGTGGACTGAACGAAGTGTCCGGCGCGACGCCGGACACGGCAGGCGGGACGCCCGCGCTCCCCAACAAAATTTAATCAGCGTCTCCTTATGGAGCAGGAACAACACTACGAGGGTTTGAAAAGACACCCCGTCCAGCCTTGCTGATTCGTGCGTTACCTCAGCTTCAGGAAGTTCTTCAAAATCGTCCGGCCGTTCTCGGTCAGGATGCTCTCGGGATGGAACTGCACGCCCCAGATCGGCAGCGTGCGATGGCGCAGGCCCATGACCTCGTCCTCCTCGGTCCACGCGGTGACTTCGAGTTCGGGCGGGATGGTGTCCTTCTTGGCTACGAGGGAATGGTAGCGCGTCGCGTTGAAGGGATTGGGCATGCCTTCGAAGAGGTCCTTGCCGTTGTGCAAAATGGGCGAGGTCTTCCCGTGCATCATCCGGTGGTTGACCACGACGGTCGCGCCGAAGGTGTGGGCGATGCACTGGTGGCCGAGGCAGACGCCGAGGATGGGGATGCGACGGTCGCTGAAGGCGCGGATGAGTTCGTTGGAGAGCCCGGCTTCCTTGGGCGAGCAGGGGCCGGGAGAGATGAGGACGCGTTCCGGCTTGAGGGCGAGGGCCTGTTCCACGCTGAGCTGATCGTTGCGATGAACCTCCATCTTCACGTCCATCTCGCCCAGGTATTGGACGAGGTTGTAGGTGAAGGAGTCGTAGTTATCGATGACCAGCAGCATGGGGGAAAGCGTGCGATTGCCCGCCGATGAAGTCAACGAACCGGCGGGCTTGGCTCTGTCCTAATCATGCTCTTTCTAGTTCTCTTAATCGAATTGGGAGTGTCTTCAAACCAGCTGCGGAGCAGCGGCAGACAGGTCAAAGCAGAGGAAGAGAGCGAGCTCCGGAGGAGCGACAGATTCACGGTCTTTCGCTCCTCCGGAGCTTATCACAAGAAGGCAATTCACCCACAGCTCACGCTGTGGGCTACTTTCTGCCGCACCTCCGGTGCTGAAAACACCAAGCTCCAAGTTTGAAGGCACTGCCTCGGAGGAAGATTTAGAATCCAGATTAGGACACCACCGCGTCGGCCCCGCTTCCGGACGACGGGCTCGCAAAGCTTTCGATTGAACACGGTGGTTGTTTCCGGAGACTTCGGGGCGTCCACCCCGCGACGCTACGATGGGCATTGTCGACTTCATCCTGAACATGGCCGGACTGCTTCTGTGGTTCGGCTGGAAGTCCTCGCGCCCGCAGCTTGTCGTGCCCAACGCCGGTGTCAGCCTGCTGGCGACGTTGAAACGCGCGGACGTCCGGCAGCCGCGCGGACACCTCCTGCCGCTGCTCCTGGGCCTTCTCCTGATCCGCGGCCTGGTCTACTGGCAGATCGGCTCCGCCGTGGGCTGGGCGGCCACGCTGCACCTCCCGCCCGTCGCGATCACGTTCCCCAGCCGGTATCCGGGGCCGATGTTCCTGTTCTCATTCCTCAGCTTCGGACTGGCCCTGTTGCAGGCGTTCGTCTGGCTGGCAGTGCTGTCGCTGCTGCATCCGGCCAAGGTGGAGAGCCCGCAGAACCGTTTCGTGCAGACGCAGCTCGGCTGGATCGACCGCCTGCCGGGAATCCTCCGCCCGCTGGTCCCGGGAGTGGCGGCGTTCGCCGCCTGGCTGGCGATCGGGCCTTTGCTGACGGCCGTGAAGCTCAACCCCAACGCGATCAACTTCGGCCACGTTGCGCAGCAGGGCGCGGTCATCGCGGTCGGGCTGTATGTCTCGGTGAAGTTCCTCGTCGCGCTGCTGTTGCTGACGCAGCTGGTGAACACCTACGTCTATCTCGGCTCGGACACGATCTGGACCTACGTGCAGAGCACGGCGGCGACCCTGCTCAAGCCGCTGCACTGGGGCCCGCTGCGATCCGGCCGCTTCGACGTGATGCCGGTCGTCGGCATCGTGCTCGTGTTCCTCTTCGCGGAACTGGCGGACCGCGGCCTTTTCTGGATCTTCCGGCGGCTGCCGTTGTTCTGAGAAAAGAGGTGAGGAGATAATGGCCGGACGACCACGCAGTCCGCAGCCTTCCGGCCAGTGTCCATCCCACCCCGTTTGGCGTCCTAACAGCCCAGCAAAGAACGCCCGGTCGGGGGACCGGGCCTACAAAACGAGGGTGATCCCCGAAGCTTTTTGTAGGCCGCGTGCCCTCACGCGGCGGGGTGGGGTCTTCTTTGACGGGCTGCTAAACGCGCTCCAAGCCAATGCAGGCGCGGCAAACACACCGCAAGTGGTCTGATCGCAGGCCAATCGTCTGCGCGCCGCCCTTCAACGCCCGGCAGGCAGCTCCACGTGGGGTGAACTGGTGGTCGCGCCGCGTTCATCGGTCACGGTCAGGAAGCACACCAGCGGCCCCGCATCGGGAAGCGTGGCGACGACGCGGCCGCCTTCGATGCGGGCTCCCGCCTTTTGCCAGACACGCTTCTGCCAGGCGCCTTCGGTCTTGGCGTAGCTGAGTTCGGCCTTCTTCAGCGGCACGCCAGCTGTCACGGATGCGGAAACGGTCCCGGCAGAAACCATGGTTTTACCCAACCGGGCCAAGGATTTTCCACCGCGCAGCTCGCTGTCGACGTAGAGCGCGATTTCAGGCGGAGCCCATCCGGCTTGATGGGAATGCTTCAGATCCACCGTGACCGCGAGATCCACCGGACCCGGCACAGCCCGGTAAGATTTCTGATAACTATCGAGCGGGTAGGCGAAATCGGTCGTGCCGTTCACGAACAGGATCGGGCACCTCACCCCGGCCAGATAGCGCGACGGATCGAACCACCGCACCCAGCGCTTCGACTGCTCCTCGCCCATCTGCGTGAACCTCGGCAGCCACACGCTGTTCTCGTGCAGGTAGCCGCAGCCGTAGACGGGCACGGAAACCTTCAGCCGGTCGTCGATGCCGCTGACGATGCAGGTGAGATAACCGCCCCAGCTGATGCCGGTGATGCCGATGCGCGACGCATCGACCTCGGGCAGATCCGCCAGCAGCGAATGCCCCCTCACGACCGCCGCGACGGCGTGATAGGTCCACATGTCGCGCACATCGGCGTCGGCGAAGTTGCGGAACTTGGCGTCGTCCCCCTGGTCCGGGCCTGCGTCCGGCAACCGCACCCGGCCCGGCCCCTGCCCCGCCGTGTCCATCGCCAAAGCCACGTAGCCGCGCTCGGCCCACATCTGCGCCCATTCACGGAACGCCTGCCCTCCACCGCCATGCACGAGCACCATCGCGGGGAATTTGCCTACGCTTCGATTCGCGGGCCGACCGAGATAGGCGAAGACGCGAGTAGATTTTCCGCGAAACGGTTCTCCCTCGTAGAAGACCTCCTGCACCAGCCCCGTGATCGCGCCGAGCGTGAACTGCGGCGGACGCTTCAAGGCCGTCATGTCCCATGGCCCAGTATCGCGAGGAGCCAACGGGGTGCGGCATCCAACCACGAGACCGACGGCCAGCAGCGACAGCGCAAAGAAACGCAGACGGGAAATCATGCCGAGGAGTTAGCAGGCGCGTCCGCTGAAGTCACGGCCCGCCGTAGCCGCCGACATGAAGAGACGGAGTCCTGGCGGACGGCCACCGATCATCGGATATCAGGCCAATCAAAAAGTCGCGGCCTGACTCACTTCGCCGGAACGGCTGTGACTGCCATTCCCGCCTTCTTGATCTCACGCACCATCTTGTCGCCCCCCTTGGCCCTGGTCGTGAAGAGATGGTCCACCTCCGCGATCGGGCAAAGGACGCACATGGCCTGTTTGCCGAGTTTGGTGGCGTCGGCCAGGACGACGAGCTTCCCGGCCTGGGCGATCATCAGCTTCTCGCTGGCGAGCACGGCTTCGTTGTAGTTTGTGACCGACTTGGCATCCACGCCGGCCGCGCCGAGGAAGGACCATTGCGCCCGGTAGCGCCGGAGGAATTCCTCCGCCTGTGGCCCGACGACCAAGCCGGACTCGGGCTCCAGCAACCCGCCGGTCAAATAGACTTCCGCTCCCAACTTGCCCGCTTTGAGACGGTCAATGGCCTGTGCGATGACGAGGGAGTTGGTGATCACGCGGATGCGCTTCAACGCGATGAACTCGGCCAGTTGGAAGGTCGTGGTGCCGCCGTCGACCATGACCACATCGCCGTCCCGGAGCAGCTCGGCGGCGGCGCGGGCGATGGCGCGTTTGGCGTCGGTCTCCTGTTCCAGCCGTTTGGCGAAAGCGGGCGGCCCCATCTGCAAAGCTCCCGGCCCTGTCAGCCGGATGCCACCCCAGGTGCGCTCGACTTGGCCGGTCTGCTCCAGCTCCACAAAGGCGCGCCGGATCGTCGCAGGCGACGCGGCCAGACGCTCGCAGGCTTCCATGAGGGACAGCTCGGGATCGTCCTGCAGGAGCTGGAGAATCTGCTTGAGGCGGAGGCGGCGTTTCACAGTGAGAAATGGGCCAGCCCTCAGAAGCCGAAGAGTCGCTTGATGAACGAAGGCTTCGACAAAGGCTCAGAGCCTTGGAGCTCTTCGCAGTTCGTATTATCGAAACCCGGAGTTTCTGCATCGTGCTTGTAGCCGGTGATGCTTTGAGCGAGCCGAGTAGGAATGTCGAAGAGCAGATCTACGTCAGCTTTCGCTCCACCTTCGGCTTTTTGTTCGGCGAAAAGCTCATCGCGAATTCTGGAAAACGGTTCGGGAGGTTGACCCACGACCTTCAAGTCCATCATGCCAACCTGAGCGTCATGACTAACCTGCCAGACCTGCTCTCCGTTTCGCCAGAGAGCGAGCACTGAAACCATGACGTGCTCCTCGACGAAGCAGACGACTATTTCGCAGCCTGAAGACGCCTTGCTCAAATAGGACGGCTGATTGGTGATCTCTTTTCTGGCAAAGAATACAATCCGCCATCCACCTCGAAGTGTTCCAAGAGTAACCGGTGAATCCAAAGCAGGGACACGCTTCCCGGTAGATTTCAGCCCAATTGCCTGAAGAACTTGGGCGGCATCCTTTTGTTGAACCGCCAACCAACTCATTGAGTAGCCCATAGTCGTGTCTAAAAATTTGTGTTTGACGATGAGAACAAAGTCTTCAGATTTCGCTCACAAATCAATCACTTTGATTCCCGACCTTTTCCCATCATGAGCACCTTCAAACACGTCTCGAACCTCTGGAACGACGCCGAAGCCGCCAAGCTGACCGGCGCCGACCGCCTCGTCTATCGCTCCAACAAGCTCGGCAGCGACCAGCGCATCACCAACACCGGTGGCGGCAACACTTCCTCCAAGCTCGTCGAGAAGGACCCGCTCACCGGCCAGGACGTGACCGTGCTCTGGGTCAAGGGTTCCGGCGGCGATCTCCGCACCGCCGGCCGCGAGTTCTTCAGCTCGCTCTACCAGGACAAGCTCATCGGCCAGCAGAAGGTCTATGCCGCCCGCGCCGACAAGGGCCTCAAGTCCCAGGCCGAGGACGACATGGTGGCGATGTATGCCCACACCACCTTCAACCTGAACCCGCGCGCCTCGTCCATCGACACGCCGCTGCACAGCTTCATCCCCGGCAAGTTCGTGGACCACATGCACCCGAACGCCATCATCTCCATCGCCGCCAGCGCGCGCTGCGTGGAGCTGACGAAGGAGATCTTCGGCGGCGAAATGGCCTACGTGCCGTGGATGCGTCCCGGCTTCGAGCTGGGCCTCGCCATGCAGGAGATCTGCCAGGCCCAGCCCAACGTGAAGGCCATCATGATGGGCCAGCACGGCTTCATCTCCTGGGCCGAGGACGACAAGGAATGCTACCTCGCCACGCTCGGCTTCATCGAGAAGGCCGCCGCCTACATCGAGGCCGAATATGCGGCCAAGGGCGGCGACGCGAAGGCCTTCGGTGGCCAGGAATACCAGACGCTTCCCGAGGTGGCCCGCCGCCAGGCGTTCGCCGCGATTCTTCCGTGGCTACGCGGCCAGGTCAGCCAGCAGCGCCGCTTCATCGGCACGGTGCAGGACGACGAGAAGATCCTCCGCTTCGTCAATTCCAAGGACGCCCCGCGCCTCGCGGAACTCGGCACCAGCTGCCCCGACCATTTCCTCCGCACCAAGATCAAGCCGCTCTACGTTGATTGGAACCCGCAGACGGAAGACGCCGCCGCGCTCAAGGCGAAGATTACCGCCGGTCTCACGCAGTATCGCAAGGACTACGCCGCCTACTACGAGCGTTGCAAACGGGCCAACTCGCCCGCCATGCGCGATCCGAATCCGACCGTCATTCTCATCCCCGGCCTTGGTATGATCGCCTGGGGCAAGGACAAGTCCGAGAGCCGCGTCACCGCCGAGTTCTACAACTGCGCCGTCGAAGTCATGCGCGGCGCCGAGGCCATCGACCAATACATCGCCCTCCCGCAGCAGGAGGCCTTCGACATCGAGTATTGGCTCC
>JAYTUE010000119.1:0-7197 GCA_043744715.1 Verrucomicrobiota bacterium
GCACCAACTTCGTCTCCGAAAAGCCGGCCGCCTGGTTCGCCGAACTCTATCGCCGCGACAACCTGCGTGGCGGCCACGTCATCCAGCTCGGCGCGGGCAACGAAGCCGAAGCCATAGCCGCCTTGGCCGCGTTTCCGGGCGGACTCCACCTCGGCGGCGGCGTCAACGCCACCAACGCCCGGGGCTGGCTCGATGCCGGGGCGTCGCACGTCATCGTGACCTCGTGGGTCTTCCGCGAGGGACGGTTGGATCAGGAACGGTTGGCCGAGCTGGTGAAGATCATCGGCAAGGAGCGGCTGGTCCTCGACCTGAGCTGCCGTCGCAAGGGCAACGCCTACTTCGTGGTGACGGATCGTTGGCAGAAGTTCACCGAGCTGAAGGTGGAGCCGAAGGTTCTCCAGATCTTGGCCATGAGCTGCGACGAGTTCCTCATCCACGCCGCCGACGTCGAGGGCCTCTGCGCCGGGGTGGACATGGAGTTGGTCGGCTTGCTCGGCGAATACGCCCCCATCCCGACGACCTACGCCGGCGGCGCGCGGTCGATCAGCGACCTGATCGCCGTGGACCAAGCTGGTCGCGGGCGGGTGGACCTGACGATCGGGTCGGCCTTGGACATCTTCGGCGGGAAGGGCGTGACCTACGCGGAATTGGTGGCGTGGAACCGGGAGAAGGCGGGGAAGGGCGGGGGATTGCCGCCGAATGTGGCTCCGTTTTGAATCCGCCTCTTACTCCTACTCTTTCTCTTCCTCTTAATCGTTAGGACGGCGGTCTGAGGATTAAGAGCAGGAGTAGGATTAAGAAAAAGAGCGGGGGAAGCCCCTCGAAATCCCGGAAAGCCCTCGTTGACACGACCCTTTTGCTCCCTATTCTGCGCCTTCCGATTCCAAAGTCCTGACGGCCGTTGTGCCGTCCGGGGAATCCAGGAAGGAGTGAATACACAGTGACTGAGATTAAACTCAAGAAAGGCGAGCCAGTTGACAAGGCCCTGCGCCGGTTGAAGAAGAGACTCGACCGCGAAGGAACCTTGAAGGAAGTCCGTGCCAAACGGACCTACGAGAAGCCCAGCGAACGCCGTCGTCGCAAGATGAAGGTGGCCAAGTTCAGCGCCATGCTGTCCGCCCGCTACGCCGATCAGTAATTCCCATTTGAACCTCGAAGGCCGGGTGTGGTCCAATCGCCGCACCCGGCCTTTTGTGTTTCCCGGATGCCGGAGCGGGAGACGGCCGGAGAGACCCGGCAGCCCGGGCAACCAATAAGATGTATTCGCTTTCAACCTGCTGGAATTCGCACCGACACACCGACGGCCGGGCCATGCTCCGGGAGATCCGCGATCTCGGGTTCCAGTTTTCCGAGTTGAGCCATGGCATCCGCGTCAGCCTGTTGCCGGGGATTCTCGACGCGGTGGACGCGGGAGAGATCGGCATTTCCACGCTGCACAATTTCTGTCCGCTGCCGATGGGCGTGAACCACGCCGCGCCGAACATCTTCAAGTTCAGCTCGCCCGACCCGCGCGAACGCGAGAGCGCCTACAAACATTCCCTCAAGACCATCGAGCTGGCCCAGCGCGTCGGCGCCCGGCTCGTCGTCCTGCACATGGGAGACGTGGAGATGAAGGAATATACGGACAAGCTCGTGGACATGGTGGGCGACGGGAAACGCGAGACGCCCAAGTATGAGAAGATCTGCGGCGAGATGATCGAGAAGCGCGAGCTGAAGAAGGACATGTCCGTCAAGCTCTCCCTCGACATGCTCCGGCGCCTAGCCGAGAAGGCCGGCGAGGCGGGCATCCAGCTCGGGATCGAGAACCGGGAGGCCTGCGAGGAGATTCCCTTCGAGACGGATTTGTCCGAATGGTTCGACCTCTTTCCCGGCGACGTTGTCCGTTACTGGCACGACTGCGGCCACGCCCAGATCAAGGAGCATCTCGGCCTGATCAGCCACGAATTCCACCTCGCCGGCATGGCGGAGAAGCTCGCGGGCTTCCACATCCACGACGTGGAGTTCCCGGGCCGCGACCATCGCCGTCCCGGCAGCGGCTGCATCAACTGGACCTCCCTCCGTCCGATGGTGCGGCCAGAGCACATCAAGGTGCTCGAGTTCAGCCCGAGCCTTTCTCCCGAGGACGTGGCCAAGGGCGCGGCCTTCATGAAGGAGACCTGGGGCGAGTGAGCGCCAAACGTCCAGGCTGGGGCCTGCTTGGGCGACTGTTGATATGCGCGCTGCTCATGGCGTGGATCTTCCACGCGATCTTCCAGAACGAGGGCAAGCTGGCGGCGAATGAAGCCGGCATCGAGTGGAGCCAGCTTTCCAGGATGGACCAATGGCGCTGGAGCTGGACCCACGGCCCGGGCGAACTTTGGAAAACCGTCAGCCTGATCAAGCCGTTGGCATTCATCGAGTCGCTTGGATGGATGGGGTTGACGCTGGTCCTCGGTGTCGCCCGGTGGCGGATGGTCATGGCCGTGCAGGGGTTTCACCTGACGTTCCGCCGCGCTGCTGGGATCACCTGGGTGGCGCACTTCTTCAACTCCTTCCTCCTCGGCTCCACCGGCGGCGACCTGATCAAGGCGCTCTACGCCGCCCGCGAAACCCGCCACAAGAAAACCGAGGCCGTGGTCACCGTGTTCGTCGACCGGATCGTGGGCCTGTGGGCGATGCTCCTGTTCGCCGGGATCATGATGGTTCCAAACCTCGCGCTCATCCGGCAGCACGAGACGATGGAGGCGGTCTGCGGCGTGATCCTGGTCATGCTGGCCGGTGCGTCGGTGGTCCTCGGCGTGGGTTTCTGGAGCGGGCTTTCGAGGAGGTTTCCCAGCGCACGGCCGCTGCTGCGGCGGCTGCCGAAGGGTGGGGTGCTGGAGAAGTCGCTCGATGCCTGCCGGGGCTTCGGCAAGTCACGGGGCTTCCTGCTGAAGACGCTCGGGGTTTCGATGGCGTTGAACGCCGTGTGCGTCTTCCAGTTCATGGCCGTGGCGAAGGGCCTTGGACTGGAGATTCCCTCCGCCGTGCTGTTCGTCATGGTGCCGATGGTCATCTGCATCTCGGCCCTGCCCATTACGCCGAGCGGACTCGGAGTGCGGGAGAACCTTTTCGTGATGCTGCTGACCGTGCCGGAGATCGGCGCACCGGCTACGCTGGCACTGGCGCTGTCGTTGCTGGCGTTTGCCGGAAGCTTGGCGTGGAGCCTCGCGGGCGGCGTGGTCTATCTCTTCCTCAAACAGCGCGAGCACCTCGACGAGGTTACCAAGGCGCCGTTGTCCGAAGATCCGGGCGAAGCGGTCTAGGCGGTTACTTCGTCGGCACGGGTTGCGGCGGGGTCGGAGTCGGATCGGGGCTGACGCTTTTAAGCCACCAAGTGTTCTGCTGCTTGTTGTAGGACTGCCACCCCTTTTCCCCGAGCGTCTGTTGCATCGAGCGTTCGGTCTCGGCGCGGATCGCTTGAAGCGCGGCGGTCCTGTCTTCGTTTGAGAGCTTCGAGTTCGAGCGCAGTTCCGTGGCCTTCTGTTCGGCCAGCTTCTTCATCTCGTAGACCTGCGTGGCTTCGGCTACGCCGAGGTCGGACTTCTTGGCGGCGGAGAGCATCTGCTGGAAGTTGTAGTCCTGGGCGCGTTCGTATTCGGCGAACCGCTGTTCTCCGAGCGTTTCCTTGATGTCGGTCTTGAGCTTCTTAGCGGCGGCGGTCCGCTTCTCTTGGTCCTCCTTCGAAAGGTCGCCGAGGGGGATCATCGCGCTGTAATCGTCTTCATGGGACTTGCGCAGCTTGAAGACCGAGAGGAACTCTTTCTCGTCCGGTTCATATCCGGCGGACTGCATCCGCATCATGTTCGCCGTCATCGAAAGCCGCAGGTCGTAGTCGAGCGCCTCCTCCGGCGTGAGCAGGGCCTTGATGGATTTCTCCATCTCCTTCTGGACCTTGGCCATCTCCGGCATGTCGGGTTGGCCATTCTCCATGGTCTTGGCCATCTTGACCTGCATGTCGGACATGATCTTCATGACGGCACCCCGCTTCTCGTCGGGCAGGAAGCTGAGGATGTTGCCGATGGGATTGAGGAGCTGCGATGTCTGGGCCTTGTGGTCGGGTTCGATTCCCAGATCGCGGAGAACGGTGTCGCGCTCGTCGTCGATGGCCTTCAGTTTGGCCGTGGTTTCCGGGTCGCCTCCGCCCATCATCATCGCCGCCAGGCCGGGCTTCCAATACTCGAACTTCTTTCCGCCGGCACGGATGAGCTTCTTCTTCTGGTCATAGAGCTCGGTCACGTCGGCCAGGATGATGTCGCGGATGGTTTTGTCCGGGCAGCCGACGGAGCGGAGATTCCCGATGTATTGGCGGTAGTCGGCGGACTCGACGGACTCCCAGTTGAAGGTTCGGACGATCGTATTGGTGGTCGTCGTCGTGACGGACCGTTTGCCGGGAATCGGGGCGAACGACGTGTTGCCGGCGGGCTTGGTCGGATCGGCCGTTGGCTGGCTTGCCGAAGGGTGGCCCGATCGCATCATCACGGCGACTGCAAGTGCGGCGTTGAGGATCAACGAAGCGGCGAGAATTGGTTTGGCGTTCATGGCGGGTGAAGTTCCGGAAGAGGGGATCTTCTTCTTATTGGGGAGGAATTATCGGCAAGTTACAAGCGTTCGTCCGGATCACGAGGAGGACACGGCGGACATCCAATTTGTTTCAGGGAGGAGAAACTTGCCGCGCTCGGCGGGGGGTAGGAAAAGTTCCCCATTGCTTCGAGGTGGTGGGGTTGTTATCGCAGTCGTGTTTCCGGGACTTGTCAGCGCTCCAAGACACACCATTGCCGGGACTGGTCCGGGACCGGCCTCTGCCTCTGCCCATCATGAATATCCGAACCCTCCTCACCTTGGTTGCCGGACTTTTGGCCGCCACCACCGTCGTCTCCGCCCAGAACATCCAGATCACCTCGCAGCCCCAGGGCATCGTGGTGGGCCAGTCGCAAATCAAGCCGTTGGTGATCCTGGCGACAAGCCCAACGCTTCCAATTTCCTACCGCTGGTTGCGCGTCGACGGTGCTGCCCTGCCTGCCGGATCGACCGGGGCGAACTCGAACACCTTCACGGTGAACACGACGACGACCAATGCGGTGGGCATCTACTACTGCATACTCACGAATTCTTCCGGTGCCGTGACGAGCGCCCCGGCCGGACTCATCCTCAGCCAGCCCGGGCAAAGCTTCTCGGTGCCGACCGTGGTCAACAGCCCCACAAACAGGGTTGTGGGGCAGGGATCCACGGTCTACCTGACCGCGTCGGCCTACGGCGTCGGACCGCTTTCGCTCCAATGGCGTGGCAAGACCAATCTCGCGCTGTCGCCAACCTTTGTGAACATCCCCGGCGCCACCAACGCGACGCTCATCCTGAGCAACATCCAAGACAGCGCGGCCTACCTCCTCCGGATCGACAACTCGAGCGGCCCCGTCGGATCCGCCATCGCCACGATCACCGTCCTGCGCGCTCCCACGATTGTTTCCAACCCCGTCAGCCGGGCGGTCGTCATCGGCAGCAACGCCGTCTTCTCGGCCATCATCGACGGCGGGCAACTGGGCTACCGTTGGTTGAAAGACGGAACGGACCTGCCGGGCGTCTTCAACGGAACCAACTTCATCTACCAGACCAGCTCGACGCTGACGGTCGCCGTGACCAACGTGTCCAACGGCGGTGGTTACTCGATCATCGGCAGCAACGCCTTCGGTTCCGTGACGAGCGCCGTGGCGCAGCTTTCCGTGGTGCTGCCGCCGACCCTGGTGAAAAAACCTCAAAGCATCAGCGTCCCCGCGAACGGTTCAGCCAGCTTCTCTGCCACGGCCGACTCGACGACTCCGCTGACGATGGAGTGGCTCATCAACGGCAACCTAATCCAGACGTCGACGGGCGTCGGTCTCTCGCAGTTGACGCTGCCGAGCCTGCTTTCAGAAGGCGGGCTGATCGCCGGGCTTTCCACCAACGTCCCGGGCACGGTCACGTTCCGCGCGTCGAACGCGGCGGGAGCCGTTTCCGCGTCGGCCACCATCCTCGTGACGGCTGGACCGGTGGCTCCGTCCATCGCCTTGCAGCCGGTGGGCACCAATCTCCTCGCGGGCGGAATCCTCAGCCTCGCCGGTCTCGGTTCGGGCACGTCGCCGCTCCACTACCAGTGGAATTTCAACGGGACGAACATCGTCGGCCAGACCAACCCCACGTTGAACCTTCTCTCGATGAGCACCAGCCAGGCGGGTTTCTACAATCTGGTTGTGACCAACGCCTACGGTGCCACCTCGAGCGTGTTCGTGGCTGTCTCGGTTTCTTCCGTGACCAACCGGGAAGTCCGCATCCCCGGCATCACGTCCGCGTCGGGATCGTCCCGACTGACGCCTGTTCTGCTGCGCGGTTTGGGTGGTGAATCCAGGGTCGACTTCACGCTCGGCTACAGCGGGTTCTTCATCAACGGCGTCACGGTCACCATCCCGCCCGGCTCGGCGGCGACGAACGTCATCCGCGACGTCTCCGCCGCGAACTCGGGGATGCTGGGCCTCCGTATCGAACTGGACACCAACATCACGGCCGTGGCCGGTGAACGTCCGCTGGTGAACATCACGTTCAATTCGAGTGCGACCGTGCCGTCCTACGTGATCAATCTGGCGTTCACGAATGCCCCCCGCGCACGCGGCGTTTTCGCCGGAACGAACGTCCTTGCGACCGACTGGGTGATCGTCCCCTACGCTCCGCCCACGATCGTCGGTTCCAACATCCTCGCCCAATCCGGCCTCTACCAGCAGACCGTGGAGATCTACAACCCTTCCGCCACCCCGGTTTCTTCCGCCCGCGTCTACGCCGGCGGCCTGACCAATGACACCAAGGGCAACCCCATCCGGCTCTACAACGCCACCGGCAGCCAGGCGGGCGTCCCCTTCATCGAGTTCGGGCCGCTTGGTGCCTCGTCCTCCACGATGCTGACGCTCGAGTATTACGTCTCCGACCGCGTCACCGTTCCCAATCCGATCATCACCGTCGTCTTCGGCACGGGCACGCTGCCCGCCGTGACCAATTTCACCGCGCTCACGGTGGACCGGGCGCTCTTCATCAACGGCGTCTTTCTCGTGGAGTTCCTCACCACGTCGAACCGCGCCTACTATGTCCAATACAACGGCGAACCCACGTCCACCAACTGGACCACGTCCTTCCCCGGCCTCGTGGGCACCGGCT
>JAYTUE010000120.1:0-1856 GCA_043744715.1 Verrucomicrobiota bacterium
AGGCCGACGACCGGGTTGTCCGAACTGAAATGGTTGGCGGTGTAGAGCTGCACACCCGGTTCGGTGGTGCGGACTTCCATGGTGCGGCCGGACTTCGGATCGGTCACACGGGAAGCGAGGCCAAGTTCGCCGGCGGCCTTGGGGCGGAGGACATAGTTGTGGTCGTAGCCGCTGCCCTTGAGGCCGGCCTTGAGGTAACGGGCGCCGATGGATGTCGGCTTGCGGAAATCGAGTTCCGTGTCGGTCAGGCTGGCGATCTCGCCGGTGGGGATGAGGTCGCCGTCCACCTTCGTGAACTCGTCGGCGTTGATCGTGACGACGTGGTCGAGGATGTCGCCGGAGCCCGCGAGGTTGAAGTAGGCGTGGTTGGTCAGGTTGACGGGCGTGGCCTTGTCCGTCTTCGCGCGGTAGTCGACGCGCAGTTCGTTCGCGTCGTTCAACGTGTAGACGACCGTGACGTCGAGGTTGCCGGGGAAACCCTCCTCGCCGTCGGCGCTGCGGTAACGGAGCTCGAGGGAAACCTCCGGTCCGGAATGCTTCACGATGCGGGCCGTCCAGACCTTCTTGTCGAAGCCGACGCGTCCGCCGTGGATGCTGTGTTTGCCGGAGTTCGTAGCCAGGGTGAATTCCTTGCCGTCCAGGGTGAACTTCGCGTTGGCGATGCGGTTGCCGACGCGGCCGACGATGTTGGCGGAGGGACCGCCCTTGGCGAAGTAGTCGAGGGAGTCCGAGCCGGTGACGACGTTGACCGTCTTGCCGTCGCGGCCGGGCACATGGAGCTCGGACACGATGCAGCCAAGGTCGAGTATCCTGGCGACCATGCCGTGGCGGTTCGTCAGGGTGAAGCGGGTGACGGCGCGGCCGTCGGCCAGTTTTCCGAAGGGGGCGGATTCGATTGTGGTCATCGTATTGGCGGCAAAAGTCTGGGAGACGAGGCCGGCACCGAGCAGGGCGGCGGTGGCGGAAGAGGAGATGAAGCGGCGGCGGTTCATGGTGTGTGGCGGATTGCCCGTGACTAAACGCGCCCCGCCTGCCCACTGCCAAGGGATTTCCCGAGCGAAGCCAGAAGAGCCGAAGGCCAAAGCCCGAAATAATCCCGAGGAGCGAAGCACAAGCACCCATCCGAAGGACATCCTGACAATGCCCGGCTTGCGCCCTGTGCAATGCGCCCCATCCGTCTCCGGATTTCAACTGGCAAACCTTGTTTGGAATCAATCGCAATGAAACCGACACCTCTGCCGTTCATCCTCATCTTCGCCTTGGTGATGTGCATGCCGCGCCTCCGGGCAAAACCCAGCAGCTCACCTCGCCCGACCAGGTGCCCGATGGGCTGGCCAAGTCCGACTGGCAGAGCATCCGCGAGGCCTATGAGGCCGGACGCCACGCCTTCCAGCCCACGGATACCGTCTGGCAGGCGCGCAATCCCGGGCAGCAATGGCTCACCACCTTCGACAACCGCGGCTTCATCGCCCAGCCGAAGGATGGCGGCTGGCAATGGGGTCTGGATTTGCAGAGCTACGGCTTCGGCGAACAACAGCGGGCCATCTCCGGCACGCCGTCCGTCAAGGCCGACGGGCAGAGGCTCACCTATTCCGGCCTCAAGGTCTGGGATGCTGATGGAAAAGTGCTCCCGTCGCGCTTCGAAACGGTGGATGGTAGGGTGCGTCACTCCGTGCGCGCCGCGGGTGAAGCAGAGGATCGCCCTCCCTGCCTCCGCCTGCTCGTGGATGAACGCGACGCGCGCTACCCGCTGACCATCGACCCAATTGCCCAGCAGGCCTATCTCAAGGACAGCAACGCCACCGGCGTGAACGGCAACCAGGTGGTAGGGCGAAGGCCTTCGTTTCTGTTCCGCC
>JAYTUE010000121.1:0-7104 GCA_043744715.1 Verrucomicrobiota bacterium
CGGCGGAGCAGGGCCGGAAGGTTCTGCGGCAGCGGACTGTCGCCGGGTCCGCGGCTGCGGGCGCGGAAGCAGAGCGCGATGATCTGCGCGGCTTCCGCATGGATGGCCGCCAGTGCTTCCGGCGAGGATTGGGCCATGGTCGCGAAGATCCGGCGGAAGCAGTCCGCCGCCGGCTTGGCCGGCAATCCCAGAGGCATCGGGCCGGCTGATAGCATTTTACAAATTCGGTCCAGCCCTGGGCCTTCCATCCTCAGCCAGAAGACCTCCCACGGATCACGTTCGTCCGCGCGGTATTCGTGCGGCCTGGAGCAGTCGATCCAGAGCAGTTCGCCGGCCCGGACGGGTGTATCTCGCCCCCGGACCACGGCATGGCCCACGCCTTCCAGGCAAAGGATCAACTCATGTCCGGGGTAACGCTCCCGGCTGATGTGGTGCTCCTTCCCGGCGATGACATGCCCGGCCCGGAGCACGGTGTAGAAAACCCGCGCATGGGGTCCCGTCGGGGTGTAGTGGAGCGAGACGGGGAACCGGTTCTTTTCCCGGATGGCGGACATGGTTGAAAACTACAAGGCTGCCGGTAAAATTGTCCATAGAAGCGCCGAGCCGGATGCGGTTAACTGCATTCACCATGATTCCCCGGAAGCTTTTTCTCCAAAGCGCGGCCGTGCTTGCGACGGCCATGGCCGTTTCCGCCGTGGCTGCCGTCGACGTGTCGAAGCTCCCTCCGGCCACCTCGCGTAAGGTGGACTTCGCAGCCGACATCCTGCCGGTGCTGGGGAAGAGCTGCTTCCAATGCCACGGCGAGAAGAAGCAGGAATCGGGGCTGCGGCTTGATTCGCGCGAAACGCTGCTCAAAGGCGGCGACCATGGCGTGGTCGTGGTCGCAGGCAAGAGCGCGGGAAGTTTGTTGATCCACCTGACGGCCGGGCTGCATCCGGACATCGCGCAGATGCCGAAGAAGGGCGACAAGCTGACGGCCGAACAGATCGGGCTTCTCCGCGCATGGATCGACCAGGGCGTCGACTGGCCCGCCCAGGCGACGTCGACCGGCAAGGACGCCAAACAGCATTGGGCCTACACGGCGCCGGTCCGGCCGGCTTTGCCTTCAGTCAAAGGCGCGAAGTGGACCCGGAACGAGGTTGATCGTTTCGTCCTCGCCCGCCTGGAGAAGGAGGGCCTCAAGCCCTCCGTCGAAGCCGGCAAGACCACGTTGATCCGTCGGCTCCATCTGGATCTTCTCGGCCTGCCGCCCACACCGCAGCAGGTGGATGCGTTCTTGGCCGACAAACGCGCCGATGCCTATCCGCGCCTCGTCGAATCGCTGCTCGCCAGCCCGCACTACGGCGAACGCTGGGCGCGCCATTGGCTCGATGCGGCGCGCTACGCCGACACCGACGGCTATGAGAAGGACAAGACGCGCTTCGTCTGGTTCTACCGCGACTGGGTCATCAGCGCCTTCAACCGCGACCTGCCTTACGACCAGTTCGTCATCCAGCAGATCGCGGGCGACCAGCTGCCCGAGGCCGGCCAAGACGAACGCGTGGCCACCGGTTTCCTCCGCAATTCCCAGATCAACGAGGAGGGCGCGATCGATCCCGAACAGTTCCGCATGGAGGCGATGTTCGACCGCATGGACGCCATCGGCAAAAGTGTGCTCGGCCTCACGATCCAATGCGCGCAGTGCCACAACCACAAGTTCGACCCCATCTCGCAGGAGGACTACTACCGGCTCTTCGCCTTCATCAACAACGACCACGAATCCGCCGCCGTAGTCCTCATGCCTTCGGAGCAGATGAAGGCCGATGAACTCCGCCGCCAGATCCACGAGCTGGAAACGGACCTGAAGCACCGCGCGCCCGATTGGGAAACGCGCATGGACGTCTGGGCCGCCGCCGCCCTGGCCGCGCAGCCGAAGTGGGAAACGGCCTCGATGGAACATCAGGGCGAGAAATCCGAGCGCTACTTCCTGCAGAAGGACGGCTCCGTCCTGGCGCAGGGATACGCGCCCACGAAATCGAGTCCGCGCTGGCGCTCGACCAACCAGATGTCCGAGATCCGCGCGTTCCGCCTCGACCTGCTGAACGACGACAACCTTCCCCGGCGCGGCCCCGGCCGTTCCATCTACGGCACGGCCGGATTGACCGAGTTCGATGTGGAGGTGGCTCCTCTCAGCGATCCGAAGAAGCGCACCAAGGTCAAGCTGGCCAAGGCCGTCGCCGACGTGGACATGCCGGAGACGACCTTGCCGGCGATCTACGAGGACAAGAGCAACAAGAAGCGCGTGCTCGGGCCCGTTTCGTATGCGCTCGATGGCAAGGACGAGACGGCCTGGAGCTTCGACAACGGGGCCGGCCGACGGAACCAGCCGCACGCCGTCGTGTTCCAGGCCGAGACCAACGTCGCCTTCGCCGGCGGCACGGTCGTCGACTTCGTCCTCCGCATGAACCACGGCGGCTATAACAGCGACGACAACCAGAACAACAACCTCGGCCGCTACCGCCTCTCCGTTTCCACCGAAGCCGACGCTGCGGAAAAGCCCGCCTTCCCGGAACACGTCCTCGCGGCGATGAAGACGCCCGCCGCCGGCCGCACGGCCGCACAGAAGGCGACGCTCTTCGCCGCGTGGCGCACGACGGTTTCCGATTGGGCGGACGCCAACAAAAAGATCGACGATCTGCACCGCCAATGGCCCGAAGGCACGACGCAGCTGACCCTGACGCAGCGCGAGGAAGGCCGCATGACCTCGATCCTTCGCCGTGGAGATTGGCTCAAACCATCCAGCGAAGTTTCACCCAGCGTTCCCAAGGTCCTCCATGGCTTGCCCGCCGGTGCGGACAGTTCGCGGCTGACCCTGGCCAAGTGGCTCGTCGACCGCCGCAGCCCCACGACGGCCCGCGTCTTCGTGAACCGCGTCTGGCAGGCCTACTTCGGCCAGGGAATCGTCAGCACGCCCGAGGATCTCGGTGTGCAGTCGCCCGCGCCGTCGCATCCCGAGCTGCTCGACTGGCTGGCCGTCGAGTTCATGGACAAGGGCTGGAGCGTGAAGGCCCTCCACCGGCTGATCGTGAATTCCGCCACCTATCGGCAATCGTCCGTGACCAGCCCCTCGCTGCTGGAACTCGATCCGGTGAACCAGCTTCTCGCGCGCTCGTCGCGTTTCCGGGTCGAGGGCGAGGTCATCCGCGACATCGCGCTCGCCTCCAGCGGCCTGCTGTCGCCCAAGCTCGGCGGACCGGCGATCTATCCGCCCATTCCGGAGTTCATGAACCAGCCGCCCGTCAGCTACGGGCCGTTCCCTTGGCACGAAGCCGTGGGCGAGGAACGCTACCGCCGCGGCGTCTATGTGTTCCGCCGCCGCAACCAGCTGCATCCCGCGATGTCCGCGTTCGACGCGCCCACGGGCGACTTCGCCTGCGTGCGACGCACCCGCTCGAACACGCCGCTGCAGGCGCTCACGACCTTGAACGAACCGATCTTCAACGAAGCCGCGCGAGCCCTAGCCGTGAAGGCGCTGAAGGAAGGCGGCTCCACCGACGATTCCCGGATCGCCTACGCCTTCCGCCGCGTCACCGCCCGTCCGCCGACGAAGCCGGAGACGGCCGACCTGAAAACGTTCCTCACCCGCCAACAGGAGCGCCTCGCCGAAGGCTGGCTCGACATGCGCGCCATCGCCGGAGTCGATCCCGTGAAAACTCCCGATCTACCGAAAGGCATCTCTCCAAACCAGCTTGCGGCCTATACCGCGTTGTCGCGGGTGCTGCTGAACCTCGATGAAACGCTGACGAGGGAATGACTTTGGAATGACGAAATCCGAAGGCCAAAGGTCGAAAGACGTTCCAATGAGCGAATACCGAAAATCCTCAGATCCTTCCGACATCTCGGAAGAAGAGGAGGCGTTTTGGGGTGTCGCGGTCGATTCGGGAGCTTGGACTTTGCGAGAAGAAGGTTCGCCCAAGGAACGAGCGTATGATCTTGAGGAACGGACCTCCCGATTCGGAGAAGCGATCATTGAGTTCGCCAAGAAGATCCCACATAGCCCGATCAACAACCGGCTGATCGACCAGCTCGTCGGAGCCGCCACCGGCATCGGGGCAAACTACTGTGAAGCGGACGACTCGGTGCCGAAGAATGACTTCAAGAACAAGATCGGCTATTGCCGGAAAGAATCCCGCGAAACCCGTTTCTTCCTTCGTATGGTCGCCGCTGCGCAACCGGATCTGAAACCGGAAGCCCGCAAACTCTGGCAGGAAGCCAAGGAGCTGAACCTCATCTTCAGCGCAATCTAGAGAAAACCGTGAACCAGAATTCTCCATTTCAACACACCTCGGATTTCAAGCCCTCTGATTTATTTCGGCCTTTGGCCTTCGCACTTCGTCATTCCCCACCATGAACTGCCAATCCCATCTCGTCCGCGGCCAGGACCCCCGCCTCGTCACCCGGCGCTGGTTCTTCCAGCAATGCGCCGTCGGCCTGGGTGCGGTGGCGTTGAACGCGCTGCTCCAGCAGGACGGCCTCGCCGCCACCATGGCCGGCCTCGATCCGATGTCGCCGAAGAAGCCGCACCACGCGCCCAAGGCCAAGCGTGTCATCCACCTCTTCATGGGCGGCGGCCCGAGCCATCTGGAGCTGTTCGACAACAAACCCGAACTCGCCAAGTGGAACGGCAAACTCCCGCCGGCCGAACTGCTCAAGGGCTACCGCTCCGCCTTCATCAACCCGAACTCCTCTTTGCTTGGACCCAAGTTCAAGTTCGCCAAACACGGCCAGTCCGGCGCCGAGGTCAGCGAACTTCTCCCCTACTTCAGCGAGATCGTGGACGACTGCTGCATCGTGAAGTCGATGGTCAGCGACGCCTTCAACCACGCCCCGGCCCAGCTCTTCATGAGCACCGGTTCGCAGATCGCCGGCCGGCCCAGCTTCGGCGCGTGGAGCACCTACGGCCTCGGCAGCGAGACGAAGGACCTCCCCGGATTCGTCGTGCTCCAGTCCGGCGCCAAGGGCCCGAGCGGTGGCTTCGGCAACTGGGGCTCCGGCTTCCTGCCGACCGTCCACTCCGGCGTGCCGTTCCGTTCCTCCGGCGATGCGGTCATGTATCTCGCCAATCCCCGGGGCGTCGATCCCGAGCTGCAGAAGGACACCCTCGACACGGTCAACCGCCTCAACCGCCGCCGCCTCGACGTCATGGGCGATCCCGAGATCGCCACGCGCGTCGCCTCCTACGAGATGGCCTATCGCATGCAGACAAGCGCGCCCGAGCTGATGGATCTTTCCAAGGAATCCAAGGAGACGCTGGAGATGTATGGCGCCGAGCCCGGCAAGTCATCCTACGCCAACAACTGCCTCCTCGCCCGCCGCCTCATCGAACGCGGCGTCCGCTTCGTCGAGCTCTTCCACGAGAGCTGGGACCAGCACGGCGACCTGACCAACGGCCTGAAGAAGAACTGCAAGGAAACCGACAAGGCCTCCGCCGCGCTGGTGAAGGATCTGAAACAACGCGGCCTGCTCAAGGACACGCTCGTCCTCTGGGGCGGCGAATTCGGTCGCACGCCCATGGTCCAGGGCGACAACGACGGCCGCGACCACCACCCCAACGCCTTCACCATGTGGATGGCCGGCGGCGGTGTGAAACCGGGCCTGACGCTGGGCGAATCCGACGAGTTCGGGTTCAACGCCGTCCGCGACAAGGTCCACGTGCACGACCTCCACGCCACGCTGCTGCACCTGCTCGGCTTCAACCACGAGAAGCTCACCTACCGCTTCCAAGGCCGCGACTTCCGCCTGACCGACGTGTCCGGTGAAGTGGTGGAGAAGATGATCGGGTGATGTCCTGCGGGGTGAATCAATTTCGTTTCGCGGAACGGGCTATCGTGCGGTTCAGCCTGCTCCTCACCGTTGTTGGCTTGATGCTCTTGGCTCTTGCGTCGTCTGCATCGGCTCAGACAGCCAGTTTTGTCGCACCGGGAAACTATCCAAAGCTTCCGCCGATCTTCGGCGAAGCCGCTTACGGACTCCAACTGGGCCTATGCTTGGAATCAGAGTCGCCGGATGGTTCGACACCGATGCCCCCGCGGGTGTCGCACCCCCCAAGGAATCTCCCACGAGTGCCGAATCGCCGCAGCCGATCGACAGCGACCGAATGAGCTGGTGGCTGGCCGGAGTGGCGGCGATCTGTGCCGCCGTCATCGGGTTCGTCCTCCTGCGGCGACGGTGAGACAGGCCGCTGCCCGTTTTCTGCCACGACCGGCACCCTCTCTTCGAATGGCGGAACATGCGCCTTTGAGCCTGACACTCTACCGAGCTTCGACTACTTATCGGCAATGAGCTTTACCGAGGTGCTACAGGAGCTGCCAATGTTGACCTTCGAGCAAAGGCAGGAACTGATCCGTCGTGCCCTCGACTTGGACGATGTGGCGCTTTCCTCACACGACGAGGCGCTCATCGCGCAACGGTTGACCGAACATGAACGAGATCCGTCGTCCGCCATTTCGTTGGACGCCATGAATGCCCGGCTCCGCTCCCGGTTCCAGCAATGAGATGGCGGGTGGAGTTTCGTCCCGAGGTCGAGGCGGATGTCGCCGAGGCCGCAGCTTGGTATGAATCTCGCCGACCCGGTCTTGGAGCCGAGTTCGTGGAGGAAATCATCCAGGCTTGGAGCGTCCTTTCTGATTCGCCGTTGCTGATGTCCCGTCGTCACCCCGTGAAAGATGTCCGCTGGCGATATCCTGACCGGTTTCCCTACCGAATCATTTACCTGGTGGACGAGATTCAAAGATCGGTGCTCGTCATCGCTGTTCTCCACGCCGCCCGCGATGATCGGCACTGGCGTGCCCGTGCTTCTTGAACGGGCTCACCCATTCACAAACTCCGCATACAGCTTCGCGTAAGCGCCGTGGGCGGCGATGAGCTGGTCGTGGGTGCCGCGTTCGAGGATCTCGCCGTGGCCGAGCACGAGGATCTGGTGCGCATGCCGCACGGTGCTGAGGCGGTGCGCGATGACGAAGCTGGTCCGGCGCTCGAAGAGTTTCTCCAACGCATGCTGGATGACGGCCTCGGTCTGCGGGTCCACCGCGCTGGTCGCTTCGTCGAGGATGAGGATGCGCGGAC
>JAYTUE010000122.1:0-7040 GCA_043744715.1 Verrucomicrobiota bacterium
GGGCCAGCCGCACTATTACCGGATCCAAGGCCCGACCTTCGTGCTCGAATACGACAACACGCAGAACAACGCCAACCACGTCCACTCGGCCTGGCGCGACTTCGACGGCGACTTCGGCGACGACATCCTCTCGAAGCACTACGCCCAGACTCCCCACGGCAAGTAGCCGGCGAATACCCTTCCTAGAATGTCCGAAATCCTCTCCGTCGGCAGCCGCGTCGAGCTGTCCATCCATGACCTTGCCTTCGGTGGCGCGGGGGTCGGCCGGTTCGGCGAGTTCGTCGTGTTCGTTCCCTTCGTCTGCATCGGCGAGCGGGTCGAAGTGGAGCTGGTCGAGCTGAAGAAGAGTTTCGCCAAGGCCAGACTCGTCCGTGTGCTCCAGCCGTCGGCGGAGCGGGTCGAGCCCATGTGCGAATACTACGGGGTCTGCGGAGGCTGCCAGTATCAGCACATCGCCTATCCGGCCCAGCTGCGGGCCAAGCACAAGCAGATCGCTGACCTCATGCAGCGCATCGGCGGGTTCGACGGAGCCGTTGTCCGCCCGGTGGTCCCCTGCCCTTCGCCCTACAGTTACCGCAACCGGATCATGGTCCGCACGCAGTGGAGCAAAGAGCTCAACAGGATGAAGGTCGGGTTCCTTGAAGACGAAAGCCGGTTCGTCGTGGACATGACCCATTGCCGTATCTCCGAACCGGCCTTGAACGAGGAACTGCAACGGCTCCGGGAGAATCCTCCACCCAAGAGCGGCGTGAAGGCGGTGCTGCGGGTTCCGCCGGAGGACTGGGATCTTCCGAACGACTCCTTCTTCCAAAATAATTTCCAGCTCCTCCCGGGACTGGTCGCCGCCGTGAGGGATGCCTTCAAGGCCGGTGGCAGCCGATGCCTGATCGACGCCTACTGCGGCGTCGGGTTCTTTTCGATCGAGCTCGCCGACCTTTGCGAGCGCTTCGCCGGGATCGAGATCGACGCCATGGCGGTCCGCTCCGCGAAGAAGAACGCGGCCGACCGGAACATCACCAACGGCGAATACCTCCTCGGTCCCGCTGAAACGCTCCTGCCCCAGGTCGTCGGTTCCTTCAAGGCTGAGGAAACGACGATCCTCCTCGATCCTCCGCGCGTCGGCTGCGCCCCGTCGGCCATTGAACTCCTTCGCCGGACATTGCCGAGACAGGTCGTCTACGTCTCCTGCCATCCTGCAACCCTCGCCCGCGACTTGAAGACGCTCTGCGAAGGCGGGCTCTTCCGCCTCGAAAGCATCACGCCGCTCGACATGTTCCCGCAGACGCAGCACGTCGAGTGCGTCGCGGATGTCCGCCGCGTGTTCTGAGCCCGGCCTGAAGGCGCTTGCCAAGCCGGAGACGCATCGGCTCAAGTCATCCACCACGACGTATGCAGAAGCCGTTCAAGCTCCACTCCACCTTCCCCTGGATCATCGCCGCCGCGGCGCTGGTCCTCTACTTGGCCACGCTGAACCCCTGGGTGACCCTCACTTCGGTCGGACCCGTGAACCAGGTCACGGGCTGGGAAAGCGTCCCGGCGCTGAATAGGCCTCTGCTCTGGCTGATCACCCGGCCGTTCACCGTCCTGAGCGGAAACGCCCAGATCCTCGCGTTGAACGGCCTTTCGGCCCTCCTCGCCGCATTGAGCCTGGCGCAGCTGGTCAGGACGGTCTCGATCCTTCCACAAGACCGGACCCGTGATCAGCGCCAGCGCGAAACCCATCCTTCGCGGATTCTCTCCGGCCCCCTTGCCTGGCTGCCTCCTCTGGTGGCCGCCGCCGTCCTCGGATTTCAGCCGGCCTTCTGGGAACAGGCCACCGCCCATACCGGGGAGATGCTCGACCTGTTCATCCTCTCCCTTGTGATCCGATGCCTGATAGAGGACCGCCTCGTGGACCACAACCGCTGGGCTCTGGCGCTGACCTTCCTCGTCGGAGCCGGCGCGGCCAACAGCTGGGCCATGATCGCCGTGTCTCCGTTCCTGCTCTTCGCGTTGATCTGGAACAAGCCGGCCCGCTTCATCAGCTTCGATTTTCTCTCGAAAGGAATCCCCCTCTTTCTGGCGGGACTGCTGTTCTACCTGCTCCTGCCCATCGTCAAACCCGGCGTCACCGGCGACGACATCACTTTTTTCGAAGCGCTCAAGGCCAACCTCGCGGAGCAAAAGGCCTACCTGACCAGCCCCTACTACGCGTCGAAGATGCGGCTCTATCTGTTCCTCATTTCCCTGACCTCATTCGTGCCGGTCCTCATCATGAGCTTCCGGTTGAAGTCGATGACCACGGAAACAAGCCGCCTCGGACAAAATCTCCTGTCGCTGCTTCTCATCGTCATCGCGCTCGCCTTCACCGTGGCCGGCGTCGCGGCGGCGGCCGGACTCGAGCAGTTCAAGCTGACCCCGGAACGCATCCTGAACCAGGACGACGTCCCCGGCGGCATCAAGGCCCTGCCCTTCCTCACGACACGCTACTTGTCCGCCCTCAGCGTCGGCTACTTCCTCGGGTTCCTCATCATCGTCCTCACCAAGGAACCGCGAAAAGGTTCCCAACGCGGACAAGAAGGCGTTCGTAAAATCTACAAGGCGGTTGGTTATGCCGTGGCGGTCGCGGCCGTCCTAGGCGCGGTCTTCGCCGCCGTCCGGTCCCTGCCCGCGATCCGCGTGGCGAACAGTCCCGCGCTCTCACTCCACTTCACGACCCAGGCCTCGCAGCTGCCCGGCAAACCCGCGGTCCTCCTGAGCGACGATTCCCTCCGCCTCTTCCTGCTCAAGGCCGCGCTCCAGCAGTCCGGCAACACCGTCCGCCACATCTTCCTCGATACGGGCTCCCTCAACTATCCCGAGTATCACCGGCAGTTGAAGATCCGGTATCCCGAGATTGGGAACCAATTTCCGGCCACCAACAAGCTGGCCGACAAGGTGGTCGCCCAGCCCGACATCCAGGCGTTCGTCGTGGCTCTTTCGACGAACTTTCCCGTCTATTATCTGCATCCCAGCTTCGGCTACTACTTCGAGCGCTTTTATCCGGAACCCAAGGGGCTCGTCTATCAGCTCAAGCTCTACCCGCAGGACGCGTTGACGCCACCAGCGGCCGAACCCGCCTTGCTGGACTCCACCGATGCCTTCTGGAAAAAACACGGCCCCGAGGTCGCCGGCCTACTCAAGGGCGGATCAAAGACCCAGCCCGGAAATCTTTACCTGCAGTCGATCTACTCCCGCGCGGCCAATGATTGGGGCATCTTCCTCCAACGCAACAAGCGCCTTCCTCAAGCGGCCGTGGCCTTCAAATCAGCGGTCGAATTGAATCCTGAAAACTTCATCGCCAAGGCCAATCTCGCGTTCAACGCCGGCCTCCAGCAGGGCGCCACCGTGGCCGTTCCGCAATCCGACGACCTCGCGTCTTCCCTGAAAAGCATGGCCAGCCTGGGGGATTCCATGAACCGCTTCGGCCTCCTCGACGAGATCAACGGGGTCCTCCGGACAGCCGAGAATTTCGCCGGCGGAAACAACCTCCGCCAGGCCCTCATCTCCTTCCTGCGGGCCATGGAACTGGACCCCGCCAACCTCGTCGGACAGATCGGCCTCGCGAAGACCTATGTCGACGTCGGTCTGCCCGATCTCGCCCTTCGGGAACTCCAGCAGATCCGCGCTTCCAAAGCACCGCTTTCGCCGGGCCAGGTGGTCGACGTGCTGTTCTCCGAGTCGATCGCCTACCTGAACAAAGGAAACCAGCAGGCGGCGGAATCCGTGCTGAAGAACGCCTACGCCGCCGCGCCGGATGATCCGAACCTCCTTGGCCTGTTGACCAAGTTCTATCTCATCACCCGGCAAGTCCCCCAGGCCTTGGCGACATTGGAACAGAAGATCGGGAACGATCCGAAATCCCCCATCCACATCGACAAGGCCGCCCTGCTGATCCAGACCGGACAGCCCGCTCTGGCCTTGGAGGAGATGAACCGCTTCCTCGCCACGACACCCGGCTCCCCGCCGGCCCAGCTCAATCGCGCCACATCCCTGCTCGCCTTGGGCAAACTGGATGAAGCCAAGGCCGGCTACGGCGACCTGCTGCGTGGTTCCAAGAAGCCCCTTTACCAGGCCCACCTCGGCCTCCACGACATCGCAGTCAAACAGAAAAACTGGGCCGAAGCGACCCTCCAGGCGAAGAAGTATCTCGAACATGCCCCGCGCAATACCGCCGAGTATCAGACGATGGAACGGCGTCTCGACGACCTGAAAACCGGGAAGCTGCAGGCCGCCGCAGAAAAGCAGAAATGATCCGGTGATGCGCGTCACCCACGTCATCACCCGGCTGGTGGTCGGCGGCGCGCAGGAGAACACCGTCTCATCCGTCCTCGGTCTCGCCAAGATTCCCGGGGTCCGCTGCGACCTCGTCTCCGGACCCACCAACGGCCCGGAAGGCTCCCTGGAAAACGCGTTCGCCTCGAAGCCGGACCACTTGCGGATATGTTCGCCCCTCGTGCGGCCCATCTCCCCGTTGCGCGACTTCGCCGCCTACCGCGAACTGAAAGCGCTCTTCCGCCGTGAGAAGCTCGACATCGTCCACACCCACTCGGGAAAGGCGGGCATCGTTGGGCGGCTCGCCGCCCGCCACGCCGGTGTGCCCGTTGTCATCCACACAATCCACGGTCCGTCGTTCGGACCTTTCCAAGGCCGGCTGGCGAACACCGTGTTCACCGCCGCCGAACGACTGGCCGGGCGGGCCACCGACCATTTCGTCGTCGTCGCGGATGCCATGCGCGACCAATACCTCGCCGCCGGCATCGGCCGGCGTGAGGACTACACCTGCATCCGCAGCGGCTTCGATCTCCAGCCCTTCCTTGAAGCCGCCAACGACCCCGCCCTGCGCGCCAAACTCGGCCTCAAGCCCGACGACTTCGTCATCGGCAAGATCGCCCGGCTATTCGAACTGAAGGGCCACGAAAACCTCTTCGCCATCGCCCCCGAACTCATCCACCGCGTTCCGAACGCCAAGTTCCTCTTCGTCGGCGACGGCATCTGGCGGGGACGATTCGAGCAGATGGCCAAGGATCTTGGTTTGTCGGACCACTTCATCTTCACCGGCCTCGTCCCGCCTGCGGATGTCGCCCAATACGTCGGCGTGATGGACGTGCTCGCCCACTTGTCGCGTCGAGAGGGATTGCCCCGCGCCATTCCCCAGGCGCTCGCCGCCGGCCGGCCGGTCGTCGCCTTCGACTGCGACGGTGCCCGCGAAGTCTGCCTTGATGGCCGGACCGGTTATCTTCTCCAAGCCGGAGATCTGCCCGGACTCACCGACCGCCTCATCCGTCTGGCCAACGATCCGGATCTCCGCACGCGGCTTGGA
Source organism: Verrucomicrobiota bacterium (assembly GCA_043744715.1). Classification (GTDB taxonomy): domain Bacteria; phylum Verrucomicrobiota; class Verrucomicrobiia; order Limisphaerales; family CANJSG01; genus CANJSG01. The sequence goes on from JAYTUE010000122.1 coordinate 5,342, forward strand.
GAAGACGGCCGCAACCTGGTGCGAAACCAGTTTTCAGTCGAAGCCATGGTCCAAGGACTCCACCGCCTCTACCTTCGTCTTTCTCCTCCGGCATCCGGCATTCGGCATCCGGCATCTTCCAGCCATCCGTGAACATCCCCTTTCCCATCGGCTACTACGCCGCCGCCTTCGTCGCCGCCGGCCTGACGACGTGGCTGGCGCTTCCGCTGTGGCGTCGTTTCAGCCAACGCACCGGCCTCGTGGACGATCCGGGCCATCGCAAGATCCATGCGACGCCCATGCCCCTGGCCGGCGGTCTCGCCGTGCTGACCGGCCTGGCCCTGCCGCTGTTGGTCGCCGTCGGCCTGATCGCCATCGGAGCGGTCTCCGGCGATGCCTTCGAGCGTCTCAGCTACGGCTTGGGCAAACGCGCCGTCCAGCTTGCCGCCATCGTCTTCGGCGCCATCGGCATGTTGGGGCTCGGGCTGGTGGACGACCGGTTCGAGCTGAAACCGGCGCTCAAGTTCGCCGGACAATGCGCCATCGCCTTCCTCGTCGCCGCGTCCGGCGTGCGCGTCACCCTCTTCGTAGACAGCGTGCTCTTCAGCTACGCCGTGACGATGCTGTGGATTCTCACCATCACGAATGCGGTCAACTTCATGGACAACATGAACGGGCTCTGCGCCGGCATCGGAACCATTGGAGCCCTCCACTTCGGCATCCTCGCCGCCGCCCGCGGCCAATACCTCGTGGCCCTGCTGGCTTTCCTCGCCGCCGGATCGCTCGCCGGATTTCTCCCGCACAACTATCCGAAGGCCTCCTCCTTCCTCGGCGATTCCGGCAGCCACCTCGTCGGATACCTGCTCGCGGTGCTGGCCATCCTGCCGCACTTCTACTCCGCCAAAGCCGGCACCAGCCCCGCCGCCGTCGTCAGCCCTTTGCTCATCCTGGCCGTCCCGCTGGCCGACCTCGCCAGCGTCGTCATCCTCCGCGCCAGCCGTGGAATTCCCTTCTGGGTCGGCGACACCAACCACCTGTCCCATCGCCTTGTGCGCTCCGGCTGGAGCAAACCCGCAGCAGTGGCCCTCCTCTGGTCCGCCGGAGCCATGGCCGGTGTCGTTTGCCATTTGTTCTGAAGGAGCGCGGAGCATCGCCCTACACGGACGACTGTTCGGAAACGAATGGCTCCTACATTCACCAACGCCGCCAAAGCCGCGACCGCCGCCAGCGTCTCCAGAATCGCTATCGAGTAGTAGGCGACAGCCATGCCGGGAAACGTCGCCAGAAACGACTTGCCGAAGGAATCCACAAACCATTGCGGCACGCCGCCGCTGCCGAACTTGGCCGGCCTGGCCAACGCCCAAGTCGCAAGGAAAAGGAGATTGATGGAGAGAAGGGTTCCGGCCCTGACGAAGTTGGAGGAAGCGGCAGCAAGGTAGGGCGGGCTTCCAGTCTGCCCCGTCCTGAAAATCGTTCCGGGATCTTCCGACGCCCTGATCCGCCCACATCGTTTGATTCCAAGGCGGCACCGCTTCGGGCAGGCAAGATGCACTGCCCTACCTAGCCGAGGCCGCTCCGCCCGCTACGGCTTCAAGAGCCGGAAGAACCCGTTGCCCGTTGGTGGAGTGACGATGAGGAAGCGGTTGGTGCCGTCGTCCGACGGGCTGAGGGCGGAGTTGACCCAGTTGCTCAGGCCGAGGTCGGTGGCGGACTGGAGATT
>JAYTUE010000123.1:0-1833 GCA_043744715.1 Verrucomicrobiota bacterium
CCTCGCGCTGGAGAACGAAGTGAAGACCAATCCCGGCGCCCGTGCCGCGCAGAAGCGGCTGGCCCGCGAGATGACCGTGCTCGTCCACGGCGAAACCGAGTTCAACAACGCCATCCGCGCCACGGAGATCCTCTTCGGCGGCAGCCTCGACGGCATCGGCGAAGAACTTTTCAACGACGTCCTCGGCGAAGCGCCCACGAAGGAGATCGAGGCCGCTAAACTTTCAGGCGAACCCGCTTTCACCGCGGCCGATCTGCTCGTCGCCTCCGGCCTGAGCCAGTCGAAAGGGCAGGCCCGAAAAGACATCGAAGGCGGCGGCGCGTATCTCAACAACATCCGCCTCGAAGCCTTCGGCCGTCCCGTCACGTCGGCCGATCTGCTCTTCGGCAAACACCTCCTCGTCCGCAAAGGCAAACGGAACTACGCGGTGGTGACGGTGAGATAGCCGTTCAAAGTCCCTCCCTAGTTTCAGGCTGCACAACTTCTCCAAAACGAGAGGCCAACTTTCTCGGCTTGGAACCATCCAACACGTCGGAGATGCCGCTCTGGTTTGCGTGGCGGGCATCGACCTGTCCGCCAAGGCGTCATTGCACACCGGGAAGGAGATCGGCGGCCTGCTCGGCGGTTGGATTAACCGGCTGAACCTTCCACTGCGTCGGCCCGAAGCCGGCTACACGTGGCTGACCGACGAACTCGGCTTCAACTGCTTTCCTCCCGACGCCTCGATGCTCCGCTTTGCCGAAATGCTTCCCGGGTCGATCGGGTCCGTTCCGGCGCTGTCTTGAACCAAGCAGGGACAGGCTCCTCCCGCTTCGAGCAACGGGCCCATCGGCGGTTAGGCGTTTGTAGAAATGAAAAGCCCGCCCCGATTGTTCGGAGCGGGCTTTGAAACATGGCGGAGCGGCCGCTCCGCCCTACCAGCGAGGGATCAGGCTTTGACCTGTTTCACCTTGGCCCACTTCTTCGACTTGGCGGAGGCCAGCACGGCGTCGACGACGTAGTCGGTGGCGAGGCCGTCCTTGAAGTCCGGTTTGCAGCCCTTGCCGCTCTCGAGGCCGCGCACGAACTCGACCATCGCGTGGATGAAGCTGTGCTCGTAGCCGAGCTGGAGGCCGGGCACCCACCAGTTGCCGGTGTAGGGATGATCGCCGTCGGAGACGTGGACGCTTTTCCAGCCGCGCTCCTGGCTTTCGTCAGTGTAGTCGAAGATCTGCAGGCGATGCAGGTCGTGGAGGTCCCACTTGAGCGACATGTTCGCGCCGTTCACCTCGAAGGTGTAGAGCGCCTTGTGGCCTCGGGCGTAGCGGGTCGACTCGAAGAGGCCGAGGGAGCCGTTGTTGAAGTGGCAATGGAACAGGCATGCATCGTCGATGCTGACCTTCTCGACCTTGCCGGTGAGGTTGTGTTTGCGCTCCTTGATGAAGGTCTCGGTCATGGCGCTGACATCCTTGATGCCGCCGTTGAGCCACATGGCGGTGTCGATGCAGTGCGCGAGCAGATCGCCCGTGACGCCGGAGCCGGCGACCTTGGCGTCGAGGCGCCAGAGGCCGGTGCCGCCCTGGGGTAGGTCGGCGTTGATCGTCCAGTCCTGGAGGAAGTTCGCCCGGTAGTGGAAGATGCGGCCGAGCTTGCCGGAATCGATGATGTTCTTGGCGAGGACGACGGCGGGGCAACGGCGGTAGTTATACCAGACCATGTTGGCCACGCCGGCCTTCTCGATGGCCTTGAGCATCTTCTCGGCTTCCTTGGAATTCAGTCCGAGGGGCTTCTCGCAGAGGATCATCTTGCCGGCCTTGGCGGCGGCGATGGCCTGCTCGGCGTGCATGTTGTTCG
>JAYTUE010000124.1:0-26132 GCA_043744715.1 Verrucomicrobiota bacterium
GCATGCGCTGCAGGAAAACCTCACGGAAGCCGCCGCTGTGCCCCGCCTCACCACCCTCTATGCCTCACTTTGAAACTCCATCTGTGGACACCGTTGCCAAAAGGGATAGTCGCCGATAAAGTTTCCAGATTGGAAATACACGAAGTCCCCAGTCCACCCACTGCGGCCGCTGCTGGAAAGATTGGCCAACTGAGCGCCTGCGGCAGAACCCATATACTCGATGGCGGCTGGCGACTCGAAGTTGTGTAACTTTGTGCCTCTTGCAATGCCGGTGGCATTGGTCCTGTCCGGCACGGGAAACCCGTAGATATTGGTCGGGAAAGGGAAATGCCCGCCGATGGTCCCGGCCACGTGTGTCGCGTGGAGATCGTCGTCGTAATAGCCAGATCCGAAAGTCAAATTTGTCGCTCGTGTGGGAAATCCGCCACCTGTGAAGACGTTGTGCGTTGTGCGGATCGATCCGGGCTCGATCACACCCACCGTCACGTTCGAGCCGTGGAGGTTGAAGGCGCTCGGCTGCCAGAGCTGGTCGGCCTTCACCGTGCGGGCCGAGGCCAGATTCTCGTTCCCGACGTAGATGGGATGATCCCCTGAGAAGTCCAGGTAGGACCGGCCGCCGTCTTTCCTATTCAACCAAAGAGGCAGTCCATGCCTTGCAGCCTTCTCCTTCACCTCGTCTTTATGCTGCCTGATTTTGTCCAGCGTCGCCTTCAGGCCCTTCTCCCGGTCGAAGGGCACCGGCTCGGGCGGTATGGGCGGGACGACATGCAGCCACGGGGCGAACTCCTTTTCCCAGCGTTCCCTGACCGCCGCCGTCTGCGCTTCCTGCGCCTTCCTCGCCGCCTCGATCTGCTCCGGCGTCGGGTCGCCCCGCTTCAGCACGATGCCGTCCGGGAAGGGCGGCAGCCCCGGCGGTGGTTCCTGGATTTTGGTCGCGCCCTGCTGCGCCATTGCGAGGAGGCTGCTCCCCAGCAGCACGGCCATCAGTGTTGTCTTCAGCTTCATTGGTTTTCCCTTTTCTTGTTTATTCGGACGTTTCTTTGCGTGTCTCCCAAAATGAGAAGGGCGCGGACCCGCGTCCTTCTCACCGAGGCCCTACGACGAGCCCACCAGACAAGAACACAGGCCGCGCCGGGTGGCGCGGTGCGTCTGGTGTGCGGTGGAGTGGAGTCGTAGGTTCCGGTGAGCTTTCCAGCCTTTCGGCTGCCGCAAATTGAGTCGGTGTGGTTTGGTTCCTAAATACGTTTGGCCTCGGTCGATGGGCTTCATGCCGTGTGGCATCAGCTAAGGTAAGTTCGCATCGGCAAAGAAGGCAGCTTCTCCGCTCTTCCTGTTCTTTGGTCCGCCCGCTACAACCGCCGGGACGTCCGCATGAAACAAATCCCCTTCCTCCTGGCCACCGCCGCGTTGGGTGTGCTGCCTCTGCACGCCGAGAACTTCATCTGCGCCCATGGCCACGTGCACGCCGCGCCGGCGGCCGGACCGGGTTCGGGCATTCGCCGTTACGCGGCGGATCGCCGGGCGGATCTCCTGCATCTGATCATCGATGTTACGCCGGACTTCAAGCAGCGCAGCATCGCCGCGCAGGCCACGCTGACCTTCAAACCCATCGGGCAGCCGATGGACGAACTTCGGCTCAATGGCATCGACCTCCGGGTTTCTTCCGTCGTCTCTTCGGCCAAGCTCAAGGGCTACCAGTCCACGGCGGACGAAGTGATCCTGACTTTTGACAAGTCGCTCGCCCCCGGCGTCGAGCAGAAGGTCACCATCGTCTATACCGCCACGCCGGGTGAGGGCCTCTACTTCCGCACCCCGGAGCAGGGCTACAAGGAGGGCGAGACCCACCTGTATTCCCAGGGCGAGACCATCTTCGCTCGGCATTGGTTTCCGGTGCTGGATGCGCCGAACGAGAAGCTCACCACCGAAGTCATCTGCCATGTGCCCGACGGCATGAGCGTCTTTGCCAATGGCAGGCCGATGTCCCGGGAGAAGAACGCCTCCACTGGCCTGACCGCCTTTCGTTGGAAGCAGGAGAAGCCGCACTCGGCGTATCTCGTCTCGCTGGTTGCGGGGCAGTTCGCCGTCGTGGAGGACAAATACAAGGATCTGCCGCTCGCCTTCATCGTCCCGCCGGGCGATGCGGCGTTGGCGAGGAAGTCGCTCGATGGCACGAAGGAGATGCTCGCCTTCTTCGAGAAGGAACTCGGGTATCCGTATGCTTGGGAGAAGTATTACCAGATCGTCGTGCGCGACTTCCAGTGGGGCGGCATGGAGAACACGTCGGTCACGACCCTGACCGACCGCACGCTTCACACCGCCGAGTATGAGACGCTCCGCAGTTCCATCGGCCTGGTGGCCCATGAGCTGGCGCACCAGTGGTTCGGCGACGTCGTGACGTGCAAGGACTGGTCGACGTTGTGGCTCAATGAAGGATTCGCCACCTACTACGACGCGCTTTTCCAGGAACATTTCTACGGCCGGGAACACTTCCTCTACGAACGCTGGCAGGTCGCCCGTGGTCTGACGGGAACCCAGGAGCCCCGCCCGATCGTCTACCGGAAGACTGCGGCCGACGCGCTCGACCAGTTCAGCAACCTCAGTTACCAGAAGGGATCGTGGGTCCTGCACATGCTCAGGAGCGACCTGGGCCTGGACCTTTACCGGCAGGCCATCCAGACCTACGTCAAACGCTACCAGTTCCAGTCCGTCGTCACGGAAAACCTCCTGTCCGTCTTCGAGGAAACGACCGGGAAATCCTTCGACCAGTTCTTCGACCAATGGGTCTTCCACGGCGGCCATCCCGAGCTGGCGGTCGACTACTCATGGGACGAGAAGACCGGCCTCGCGCGCGTCGGCATCCGGCAAACGCAGAAGATCAGCGACGAGATTCTCCAGTTCCGCGTGCCGTTGACGGTCCGCTTCAAGGGCGATTTCGGCACCGTGGACAAGGTCTTCCAGCTCGACGACCTCGCGCAGGATTTCCATGTGGCGCTGCCCTCCGCGCCGAAGGTCGTCCGTGTCGATCCCGACATCGCCCTGCTGGCCAAGGTCGAGTTCACGCCCTCGCGCGCATTGCTCGACGCCCAGCTGGCCGACGCCGCCGATCCGATGGGACGGATCCTCGCCATCGAGAAGATCGCCAAGGACAAGCAGGCGGACGCGGTGAAGCGCATCCAGGGCGTGGTGAAGAACGACATGCTGTGGTTCGTCCGGGTCGAAGCCGCCAAAGCCCTCCGCCAACTCGGCACCGACGAAGCCCTCACGGAGCTGCGAAGTGCGGTGGATCAGTCCGATGCCAGAGTCCGCCAGGCGGTCGTCGATGCCATCGGCTACTTCACCAAGCCGGAGGCTTTGGAAACACTTCTCGCCGTCCTGAAGAAGGAAAAAAATCCGGACATCCGCGACACCATCCTCCGGAGTCTTCCCCGTCATCCGAAGCCCGAGACCCGCGCCGAACTGCTGCGCCAGCTGGAGTCGAAGTCGCTCCGCGACCACCTCTTCGACGCGGCCGTCGCGGGCCTGCGTTCGGCCGATGACGCGTCGCTGATCACGCCGTTGCATGAGGCCATCCTGAAGCGCGGTGCAGGACTCGAGGGCCGCAGCCTCGGTCAGGCGCTGACCGCGCTCGGCTTTCTCGCGCGCAACGAAACCGACAAGACGCCGGTGCGCGACCTGCTTTTGAAACATGCCTCCGACCTCCGCGATCCGGTCGCCCGTGGAGCCATCTCAGGGCTGGGCCAACTCGTGGATCTCCGGGCGCGACCCGTGCTGGCCGGCCTCGCCGTCGCGGCCCCGAACGAAGCACGCCGCAAGGCTGCCGAGACCGCGCTCAAGGCCCTCGATCAAGGTGTGAAAGGGCCCGAAGCCGTCACCGGCCTCCGCACCGAAGTGCTGGAACTCCAGAAGTCCAACAAGGATCTGAAGGCGGAGATGGAGACTTTGAAGAAGCGATTCGAAGCCGTGGCCACTCGCCCCGCCGGGGCTGACGCGAAGAAGAAAAAATGACGGTCCCCCCGTTCCTCGGCCAAGTCCTCAGCGAAACGCCGGCCCTCCGGCGGGCGTATCTCGTGGGCGGATGCGTGCGGGATGCGCTGCTCGGGCAGAGGGTGAAGGACTTCGACATCGAGGTCTTCGGCGTCGACTACCCGGAACTTGTAGCGGGATTGGAGCGCTGGGGCAGGGTGGATCTCGTCGGGAAGAGCTTCGGCGTGGCCAAGCTGTCCGGGCCGGACCGCGAGAAGTTCGATTTCTCGATCGCCCGCCGCGACTCGAAGACGGCTCCCGGCCACAAGGGATTCTCGGTAGATCTCGATCCGGCGCTCGGGCCGCGCGACGCCGCCAGCCGGCGTGATTTCACGATCAACGCGCTCATGTTCGATCCGCGCTCGGGCGAGGTTCTCGATTTCTTCGGCGGCCGGCGCGATCTTGAGGCGGGCATTCTCCGGCATACGAGCGGGGCGTTCACGGAGGATCCGTTGCGCGTGCTGCGCGGGATGCAGTTCGCCGCGAGGTTCCAGCTCACGGGTGCGCCCGAGACGCTGGAGCTGTGCCGCGGCATCCGGAAAACGCACGCGGAACTTCCGTCCGAGCGCGTGCGCGAGGAGTGGTTCAAGTGGGCCTGCCACAGCGTGAAGCCGTCGTTGGGCCTGAAGTTCCTCGCGGAGTCGGGATGGCTCGAGAACTACCCCGAACTCGAAGCGATGACCCGCACGCCGCAGGACCCGGAGTGGCATCCGGAAGGCAACGTATTCATCCACACCGGGCATTGCCTGGACGCGTTGGTCGGTCTGGACGGATGGAGGAAGGCCGACGAGACGGGCCGGATCGTCCTTTCGCTCGCCGTGCTGCTCCACGACGTCGGCAAGCCTCCGGTGACGCACGAAGCCGAGAGGCATGGACGCATCCGCATCGTGTCCCCGGGCCACGAGGAAACCGGGGTGGCGTTGGCGGAAGGGTTTTTCAACCAGCTTGGTTTGCCGAACACCATGCGCGACCGCGTGCCGCCGCTGATCCGGAACCACATGGCCTGCCATCGCGATTGGACCAGTCATGCCGTGCGCAAGCTGGCGCGACGGTTGGAGCCGGAGAACATCGCCGACCTCTGCACGGTGATGACGGCGGACCACATGGGACGACCGCCGCGTCCGGCGATCACGCCGTTGGGCGTCGTGGAGCTGCTCCAGCACGCGGAAGAACTTCGACTGAAAGATTCGGCCCCGAAGCCGATCCTGCTCGGCCGCCACTTGATCGAACTCGGATGGGAACCCGGAGCCGCGATGGGCGAGATGATCAAGGCCGCCTTTGAAGCCCAGCTCGACGGGTCGTTTCACGACGTGGAAGGGGCGATGAACTGGGTGAACGAGATGAACAAGTAGGCCGGGCGTCCGCGTCCGTTTAATGGTCCGTAAAGGACGCGCGTGCACCGACTGGCCGGGCGAGGACGCCCGGCCTACTTGGCTGCGGCCCTGGTGAGCCGGTCGCGGACGGCCTGCCAGCCGGGGGCTTCGGGCGGCATCTCCACGAGGATGGCTTCCGCCCCGAGATCATCGCAGCGGTGGAGCGCGGCGTAGAGCGCTCGGGCGTAGGCTTCGGGATCGTCGGGAACGACGACGACACGGGCCGGGTCGGCGATCTGCATGGGCACGACGTGCACGACGATCACATGGACCCGATCCGGTGCGACGCCGGTTTCGAAGATCAGGCGTTCGAGCTCGGCCGCGGTCTTCCATCGGGTCAGGACCATCCTGGCCTTGGGCGAGTAATGCTTGGCCAATTGTCCGGGACTCTTCAGGGAAATCACATCCGCATCCGTCGACCCGGACGGCAGGCCGTCAACGATTCCGAAAGGTTTCAGATCCTCTGCCGTGACCATGCCCGGACGGAGGATTCTCGGCGGGACGGAGGTAAGGTCGACGACGGTGGATTCGACGCCGACCTGGCACTGACCACCGTCCACGATGAGCGGGAGTTTGTCGCCGAGATGCCGGGCGACGTGTTCTGCGTTGGTCGGTGAAATCTGGTTCGACGGGTTGGCGCTGGGCGCGGCCAGTGGAAGTCCTGTGCGGCGCAGGACGGCGAGCATGAAAGGATGGCTCGGCCAGCGGATCCCGACGGTATCGCCTCCGGCCGTGACGATGTCCGGGATGCGGATTGAGCGGGGCAGAACCAGGGTCAACGGCCCCGGCCAGAAGGCGGCGGCCAGCCTCTCGGCCAACTCGGGCCACTCGCGGACGCAGGAGCGGGCCATCGCCAGATCGGCCACGTGGACGATGACGGGATTATGGGCCGGGCGGCCCTTGGTTTCGTAGATCTTTGCGACTGCGGCTGGATCGAGGGCGTTGGCGGCAAGGCCGTAGACGGTCTCGGTCGGAAGGGCGACGACCTTTCCGCTGGCAAGCAGGGCAGCGGCCCGTTCAACCGCGGAGGCGAAGAGCGCGGGTGTGTGGGTGGGGAGGATTTCAGCCGTGGCGGGACCGCTCATGGAGCGGGGACGTTGGGCTGCGGAGGGGAAGCCGGGCAATGGGGAATTGCGGTTGCGGGCCGGAGCAGAGGATCACTAATCCTTGGGCGGTTTGCCACCACCCCTGCCGGGGCCACCATCGCCGTTGCCGGATCGTTTGCCGCGCCGTTCGCTTTCCCTAGCCATCCATTCTTCGCGTTCCTTCTCCATCTTGGCGTGAAGAATCTTTTGTTCGTCCGTCAGGATGGGCAGGAGCCAGGCCTTGAAATTCTTGAAGAGCTGGTCGGTTTCCTTGATGCCGCTGGCCCGGACCTGGTCGACGTCACGCTCAAGCTGCTGGATCTTCGGCAGGATTTCGGCGGCCTGCTGCTCGGTGATGGCCACCTTTTCGCGCAGCTTGCCCATCATCATCCCTTCGAGCGACGGACGATCGCCGCCGCGCGGTTTGCCCGACCGGTTGTTCTGGGACGAGGCGCGGTCGTTGTTGGGCTTCGCCGGCACAAGCGCCGAGGTGGCCAACGAGCCCGCCAACGCGCCGACGGCGAACATGCCGGCGAGGCTGGAAATGAACTTGGCTTTCGAGATCGAGCTCATGGATTCGAGGTGAGCATCTGGCTTACCGGAATGTCGGCAAAGGCCATCTCGTTGGCGGGAACCTGCTCCCAGATCACGGACTGCTGGCCGGCGGGCTGCGCGAAATAGAGCGCGGCGCTGGCGACGACGATCAGGGAGGCGCTGGCGAAGGCGCCCCGGATCACGGGCAGGAGCCATCCCGGTTCGGCGGCGGGGGCCACCCGGCGCAGGCTGGCGAGGACGCGTTGCTCCAGGGTCCATGGGACCGTGGAGTCATCGGGCGAGGGCGTGCTGCGGCGGGCCTCGGCGGCGGACCGCAGGAGACGGTCGAGTTGGTCTTTTTCGTTTTTCATGGCGACCTTTCGGCGAGCAGTTTCTTCAAAGCTTTGCGCAGTTTATGTCTGGCCCGGAAGGCGCGCACTTTCACGAGGGCCCCGCTCCAGCCCGTCATTTCCTGGATCTCGGCCACCGACCGGCCTTCCATGTGGAGCGCATGCAGGACAAGACGGTCCTCCGGGGACAAGGTTTCCATCAATTTCGTCACCAGTTCGGAGGAACCGGCCTGATGGGCCGCATCCAGTTCATCGGTCGTTGCCGCCAGGTTTTCAACCACAACCTGTTCTTCTTCACCGAGGTCGGCGAACCGCCACTCCGGCCGGCTGGCCTCGGCCTTGATCGCCGACAGGCAGGTGTTGACCGCAACGCGGGACACCCAATGGGTGAAGGGAACTTTCCCCTCATACTGTTCAAGGCGGGTGAACACCTTGGTGTAGATCATCTGGGCCAGATCCTCCTCCTCCATCCGCCGGGGACGGTGGGATCGGACGATCTTCATCACGAGCGGATGCAGATGCTGCATCAGCGCGCGCACGGACTCTTCGTCGCCCTTTCGGACTCGATCGAGACATTCGGCGACGTTCAGTTCGTCTTCGGTCATGCATGCCGCCGGAGCGGCTGGTTCCGCGAGTGTCGGACCCGGCCACTGACCTGACAAGGGGGCGATGGCCACCATGCCGGAGAAGACAGCGGGACCGGCGGATGGTTACGCGATTGTTTTGGCCGGACTTGGCCCGGTGCCGCCGGCTGAAACCGTGGATTTCGGTATTCGCATTTCGGGTTTCGGTTTTAACGTCGGTCCGTGCTCCCTCAATTGATCCAGAGCCTCGATGCCGGCAATCCCCTGGTGGCCGAAGAGTTCCGCCCCATCGTGGCGGCTCTTACGGACGAAACAGTGTCGGCCGATGACAAGGCCGCCTTTCTGGCCGCGCTGGCGACGAAGGGGGAAACACCGGGGGAAATTGCCGGATTCGCGCGGGAACTCGGGGGTTTGTCTATCCGGCCTGAATTGCCGGAAAGCTTGCGCGGGATCGACATCCTCGACGTCTGCGGCACGGGTGGAGATCAGCTGAACACCTTCAACATCTCCACGACCGTGGCGATCCTCTGCGCTGCGGCCGGGGTCGTCGTGGCCAAACACGGCAACCGCGCCATCACCTCGCAGTCCGGCAGTGCGGATGTCCTTGAAGCCCTCGGCATCAGGATAGACCTGTCGCCCCAGGAAGCGGTGGACCGGCTGGCCGAGCACGGGTTCGCCTTCTTCTTCGCGCCGAAGTTCCACCCGGCCTTCCGGCACATCGCCCCGGCGCGCAAGCTCTGCGCCGAGCGCGGCCAGCGGACGATCTTCAACTTTCTCGGGCCCCTGCTGAACCCGGTCCGGCCAAGCGTCCAGCTGATCGGGGTTTCTCGGGCCGAACTGTGCGAACCCATCGCCCATGTCTTGCAGGAACTGGGCGTCCGCCGGGCGATGGTGGTGAGCGGGTCGGTGCCGGATGCGGGACAGACGCGCTCGCTCGACGAGTTGTCCATCCTGGGGTCCAATCGCATCGCCGAATTCTACCACGGCCGCGCGTTGCATCTGTCTGACGAGACCTTTGCCATGCTGCCCTTGCAGGCGGCTTCCCTGGCCGATCTGCGCGGAGGAGATCGGGCGATCAACGCCGCGATCATCCGGCAGATCCTGGGCGGAGAAGAACGAGGCCCCAAACGCGACGCCGTGCTCCTGAACGCGGCAGCGGCCTTGTTCGTGGCGGGGAAAAGCCGTTCGATGATGGAAGGCTGGGAGCTTGCGGCGGAAGTGATCGACTCGGGGCGTGCCGCCGCGAAACTGAAGCAGCTTTGCGGGTGTTGAACCTGCGGACCCCGGTCCGGTTCCAGCCATGTATTTCAACGTCATCGGCCCCGATCTCCGTGAATACGAGCTGATCGATGAAGCCACCCTGCGGCGATGGTTGCGGCAGCGCCGGCTGGACCTCGTTTCGCCGGCCCGGGAGTCGGCGGATACACGGTGGCGCACCGTGGCGGATTTCCCCGGCTCCCTCGAACAACCGCCTCCTCCCATTCCCGAGGCCGCCAGCCCTCCGCCCGTGCCCGGAGCGCCTCCGGCCATTTCTATGGTCAATGGAGTTCCGGTGATCGCCCCGCTCGTTTTTGAGAAACCGCCGCCAAGCTTTCTCCTGCCGTCGATCCTGGCGTCGTTGCTCATCTCGACCTGTTTTCCCATCGGGCTGTTCGCGCTCTACTACTCGCTCGCAGTGGGTCGTCGCTGGCGGGCCGGGGACCGTGAAGGGGCCGAACGCGCCTCGTTCTGGGCGCGGGTCTGGTGCCTGCTGACGTTGGCGATCGGTTTCCCCATCGCCCTTTCGATCTGGTGGCTCACCGCCAAACTCGGAGGGCTTGTCTGATGGGCGACTCGTTGCACAGGACGCAGCTCATGCTCCGACTGAGGCCGAAGCAGCCGCTGAACCGCGTCGAAGCGTGGGTGTGCCTCGCGGTCAATGTCCTCGCCTGTCCGGGACTCGGCACCTGGTATGCGCGGCGATGGACGGGTTATCCGCAGCTGGTCTTGATGGGTTCCTCATTCGGCGTGTTCCTCGGAATCCTGGGCTGGATGATGCGCAAGGTTTACCTTCAGCCGAACGTTTCCCCCTTCAGTCCCGAAGTCATTTTCTGGTGGAAGATTTTTGGAACCCTGTTCGGGGTGGCGTGGGTCTGGTCGCTCCTGAGCAGCATCTGGATCATCTCGCGGACGCTGCCGATGCGGCATCGAAAGGACGCGGTTGGCTCCGGGTAGCCCATCCAAAGCGGAGACTGAATGACAGGGCAGCGCTCGTATGCGATCTCTGTGCCATGGCCAAACTCTCCGCTCCGCAGATCAAGTCCTCCCTTGCCACCGTTCCCGCTTGGAAACGCAAAGGCAACGCCGTCGTCCGGACCTTCCAGTTCACGGATTTCGTCGTCGCCATGAAGTTCGTCAACGCCGTCGCCAAGTTGGCCGAGAAGGCCGCGCACCATCCGGACATCGACATCCGCTGGAACAAGGTTTCCCTTCTCCTCACGACCCATGACGCGGGCGGTTTGACGGAGAAGGACTTTGCCCTCGCGATGAAGTGCGACGCCGCAGCTTCCAAACTGTAGCCGCCGACATGAGGAGGCGGACTTCGGAATCACTTCACCCCTCCGCCTCGTCTCCTCGGCGGCTACGTTCACCTCTTCGATGAGTTCCCCCGCCCATTCCGCCCGCGCGCTCTTTCGGAGCCACTTCGGTTCCCTACCGGTCCACATCGTCGTCTCACCGGGCCGGGTGGAGATCCTCGGCAACCACACCGACTACAACGGCGGCCTCGTGCTCGCCGCCGCGATCGACCGCTCATTGGCCATCGCCGTGTCACCGCGTCAGGACGGTCGTGTGGAGATCGTCAGCGATCGCCACGCCGGTGCGGTTTCGTTTCTGGCCGATGATGCGACGCGCGACCCGGCCGCGACATGGACGGACTACGTGAAGGGCGTTCTCAGTTTGCTCGGGCGTCGCGGAATTCCACCTCGCGGATTCAATGCCGCCTTGGCCGCGGATCTTCCATCGGGTGCCGGCTTGAGCAGTTCGGCCGCCTTGACGACGGCCGCGCTGCTGGCCTACCGGCAGATGTTTCCATTTTCACTGCAAAGCGGAGTGGCGGCACCCAAGCAGGACCAGAATGGACGGGTGCCTGTCCCGGGCGCGACGGAGCGATTGGAGTTCGCACGGCTTTGCCAGCAGGCGGAACGTGAATTCGCCGGCGTGAACTGCGGCCTGTTAGATCCCCTGACGATCCTGTCGGGCCGACAGGGATGTGCGCTTGAACTCGATTTTCTGCACCTCTCGCTGGAGCCCGTTCCGCTGCCGGCAGGAACCGCGTGGGTCCTGGCGCCGACCGGGGTTCAGCATTCACTCGTGGACAGCGCCTACAACGAACTCCGCGCCGCGTGCGAGGAAGCCGCCGGTATTCTTGGAGTCAGCGTCTTGCGCAAGGCCGACATGGGCCGGCTGGATGCCGCGAAAGCCCGGCTCAGTCCTAGGGCTGCGGCCGTGGCGGAACATGTGATCGCCGAGAACGCCCGTGTCGCCCGCGCCACCAGGGCTCTTCAGGAAGGTGATGCCGAGGAGTTCGGCCAGCTGATGTTTCAAAGCCACGCCAGCTCCCGTGACCTGCTCGGCAACAGCTGCGTGGAGCTGGACGTGATGGTGGAGCTGGCCCGGTCGGATTCGAGATGCCTCGGAGCGCGGCTCACCGGCGGCGGCTTCGGCGGCGCGGCCTTGCACTTTGTTCGAGCTGACGATGCCGCACACTACGCGAAATGGCTGGCCGCCGAGTTCAAGGAAATGACCGGCCGCACGACGGAGCCGTTCGTCTGCCGGGCCGTCGCGGGAGCTGGGTGAGAGAAGACTTTGGAATATCCAACATCCAACATCCAACATCGAATGTTCATTGACCGAGGACCTCGTTCAACGCCGCCAGGCAGCGCTGGTTTTCGGACGGAGTGCCGACGGAGATGCGGAGCCATTCGGGCAACTGGTAGCCGGCCATCGGACGGGTGATGACGCCGCGCTTCTGAAGTTCGTTGAAGACCTTGGCACCGTCGCCCACGCGGATGAGGACGAAGTTGGCCGCGCTGGGGATGAACTCCCGCTTCATGGCCTTGAACGCCGATTCGAAGAACTCGACGCCCGCCGCGTTGTTCGCCTTGGTGGCCGAGAAATGGTCCGCATCGTCGAGCGCAGCCATCGCGCCGGCCTGGGCGATGGAATTGATGTTGAACGGCTGCCGGATCTTTTCGAGCGCGCCGATGATTTCGGGCGAAGCGACGCCGTAGCCGAGACGCAGGCCGGCGAGGCCGAAGATCTTCGAGAACGTCCGCATGAGGATCAGGTTCTTCATCTGCCCGTCGCGGATCAACGGAACCAGGTTCACTGCGTCGTCGAGGAACTCGATGTAGGCTTCGTCCATCACGAGGAGCACGTGGTCGGGAATGCTGTTCACCAGCTCCACGATCTCGGTGCGGCTGGCGAGTGTGCCGGTCGGGTTGTTCGGGTTGGCCACGAACATGACGCGCGTCTGCGGCGTGATGGCTTTCACCATGGCCTTCAGATCGTGGCCGAGGTTCTTGGCGGGGACGGTGATCAGGTTCGCGCCGAAGAGGCCCGTGACGATCGGGTAGACGGCGAAGCCATACTGCGAGACGACGACATCCACGCCCGGCCCCATGAAGGCGTGCCCGACGAACTCGATGATCTCGTTGGAGCCGTTTCCAAGGGTGAGGTTGGCGGTGTCGATGCCGAGCTTCGTCGCCAGCTTTTGTTTCAGGTAGAAGGCGTTTCCGTCCGGGTAGAGGTGGAGGTTCTTCAGCACATGCTCCATCGCGGCGAGGGCCTTGGGCGACGGGCCGAGCGGGTTTTCGTTCGAGGCCAGCTTGATGATGGAGGCGGCGGGAAGCCCGAGTTCACGGGCGACTTCCTCGATGGGGCGGCCGGCCTGGTAGACGGGGAGCGTGGCGAGCTGGGGATTGAATTGGAGGGGCATGGCTGCGGGAAATGGGGTTCTTTCTCCTGCTCGTTCTCTTCCTCTTTCTCGACTTCGTTTTACGAGAACGAGAAGGAGGAGGAGGAGGAGGAGGAGGAGGAGCGCGAGAAAGAGGCTTTGACTAGAGCGCCTTCACGATCCGGTCCACGTCGACGTGCTTCGCGATGATGTCGCGGATGAGGCTGATCTTCTCGGCGTCGGTCGGCCGGGTCTTGACCGTGAGATCATGGACGAGGCTGGCGACCTGGTAGGTGTCCTCCTTGGCCAGCAGCACGGGGAAGGGCATGCGGCGAATCAGATCCAGGCCGCCGTTCTTGGGTTTGATGCCGCCGGTGAGGAGGAGTCCGGCGAGCTTGTCGCCGTGGTTTTCGCCCGCCCAGGCGGCGGCGGCGATGATGAGGTCGTCCCGGTCGCCGGGGGTGATGAGCAGCGCTCCGTCCTTGAAATGCTTCGTGGCGTTCTTCGCCGACATGGCCCCGACGACGATGCTGCGGATGCTGTTGGTGACCGGGCCTCCTGCGTGGAGCAGCTCGGTCTGCAGTTCCTCCTGCACCAGCTGGATGGTGGGGCTCGAGAGGATCGGCTGATAAGGCAGGACGCCGAGAAGTTCGAGGCCCTTGCGCTTGAGTCCGCGGCGGGCGAATTCGGTGATGTAGTCGAGCTTGTCGGGCAGGACCTTGTTCAGGATCACGCCGATGATCTCGACGCCTTCCTTTTGGAACAGGGCCTGGTTGAGCGAGACTTCGTCGATGGGCTTTCCGATGCCGCCCTGGCTGACGATGATGACCTTGGCCCCGAGGATCTTCGCGACCTGCGCGTTGGACAGATCGAAGACGGAGCCGACTCCGGCATGGCCCGAGCCCTCGCAGAGCACGAAATCCTTCTCCCACGCGACGCGGTCGAAGGCTTTCTGGATCTTGCGGACGAGGGCCTCGTTGTTCGAGGCCTGGAGATACTTGCGGGTGAAGTCCGGCTCGATGGCGATGGGGCTCATGGCCGTCAGCGGGCAGTTCAGGTTGTAGACCTTGTCCATCAGCACCGTGTCCTCGTCTATCTTGCTCTCCTCGATCTCCACGAAGCGCTGGCCCACGGGCTTGATGTAGCCGACGCGCGGAAAGGCTTTCTGGAGCGCGGCCAGGAGGCCGAGGGACGTGGTGGTCTTGCCGTCGTTCTGGCGGGTGGCGGCAATGAAGACGCGTGGCGTGGAGGTGTTCATCGTCTCGGGTGGATGGGGAACGGCTCCTTGGAATTATTCGTCGCCGGGCAGCACTCGGCCGGCTTCCGGATACAGCTTGGAATACTCGATCGACTGCAGGCCGATGATGGCGGCGACACCGAGGATGTCGTGGGCCGAGGCGCCACGGGAGACGTCGGACGCGGGGCGGTCCAGTCCGAGGAGGATCTGTCCGTAGGCGTTGGCGCGGGCCATGTGCTGGACGAGCTTGGAGGCGATGTTGCCCGAGTTCAGATCCGGGAACACCAGCACGTTGGCGCGGCCGGCGACCTTGCTGTCGGGCAGCTTGCGTTGGGCGATCTCGGGTATGATCGCGGCATCGACCTGGAGCTCGCCGTCGAAATCGGCTTCGAGCCCCATCTCCTGCGCGCGCTGCTGCGCCAGGGCCGTGGCCGCCTGCATCTTGCCGATCGTGGGCGCGGTGGCGCTGCCCTTGGTCGAGTAGGAGAGCAGGGCCACGCGGGCGCGATGGCCGGTGATCTGGCGGGCGAGGCGCGCGGTGGAGATGGCGATGTCCGTGAGCTGGTCCACCGTCGGTTCGGGAATGACGCCGCAGTCCGCCATGAAGATGACGCCGCTGTCGCCGAACTTCGTGTCCTCCACTTCCATGACGATGCAGCTGGAGGCGGTCGTGGCCCGGGGGGCGACCTTGATGATCTGGAAAAGCGGCCGCAGGACGCTGCCGGAAACCTCGCTCGTGCCCGAGATGAAGCCGTCCGCCTGGTGCATGGCGACCATCATCGCGCCGAAGTAGTTCGGCTTGAGCATCGCGTCGCGGGCCTCTCGTTCCTTGATGCCCTTCGAGCGCCGCAGCATCTCGAAGCGGCGGACGAAGCCGTCGAGTTCCTCGCTCTCCGCCGGATTGGTGATGCGCACGCCTTCGAGGGAGACGTTGAGCCGCTCGGCGGCTTCTTTGACCTTGGAGCGGTCGCCGAGAAGGATCGGGACGCCCAGGCGAAGGGAATAGAACTGGCGGGCCGCCTGGATCACGCGCGGCTCGGTGCCCTCGGGGAAGACGATGCGTTTGGGGTGACGCTGGAGTTTCTCGATGACACTGCCAATGAAGCGCATGGCTGGTGCTTAACGGAGCGTCCCCCAAACTGCAATCTGCAACCTCGGCAGGGGGATTTATCCTGCTTGGAAACTTTCACCGGCCACCTTCAGATGATTCTCAGATATGAGCCTGCCTCTTGTCATCCTCGCTTCCGCGTCGCCGAGGCGGAAGGAACTCCTCGAACAGCTCGGGATCAAGTTCGCCGTCGTCCCCAGCCACGCGGAGGAGGCGGACACGGAGATGATGACCGCGGTGGAGATCTCCCAGCTCAACGCCTACCGCAAGGCCCGGGCCGTCGCCAAACACCATCCCGACGCGCTCGTCATCGGCGTCGACACCGTCGTGGCACTCGGCACCCGGCTCTTCGCCAAGCCGGCCGACATGGCCGACGCGGAACGCATGATTTTGGAACTCTCCGGCAAGTCCCACCACGTCGTCTCGGGCGTCTGCCTGATCCATTTGCGGAAACACCGGCAGTCCCTGTTCGCCGACCGCACCGAAGTCACCTTTCGCTCGCTGAACTACGCCCAGATCCGGCGTTACCTGTCGCTGATCCAGCCGCTCGACAAGGCCGGCGCCTACGCCATCCAGGACCACGGCGAACTCATCGTGGAACGAATCGACGGCTCATTGACCAATGTGGTGGGAATGCCCTTGGCCCGGCTGGAAGAGGAGTTGGAACGGTTCCAGAACTGAGTCGAGGCGACTGAGGCACCGCACCGTAGGCCGGGCGTCCGCGCCCGGCCAGTGGGTGTTCTTCGCGGTCCCCGCTTCGCAGCACCTCTTGGCCGGGCGCGGACGCCCGGCCTACTTCTAGGGTTTGAAGACACGCTCTAATCTCCTGAGAGCCATCCGGGTCTTCACTTCACCCCCGCCGCGCCAACCAAGTGTAGAGCAGCACGGCCAGCCCGTAGCCGATCATCCCCACGCCCATCCCGAACGGGATCGGCCTGAGCCCGCTGCCCGCCGCCAACACCACGCCCAGCAGGATGAACGGCGCTGTCTTGCCCAGCAGGCAGCCGAGGTAGAGCGAGCGCGGGGTTTCGGACACGCGCCGGAGATACCAGTCGCGGTAGGCGTGTTCGCCCATCGTCTTCATCAGCCAGGCGGAACGGAAATTCTCCGCCGCGATCAGGAAGCTCGTTGTCGCGAGGATGATCGCGATCAACGGCACGAAGGCCGCCCCGAAGCTGATGAGGATGCTGAAGGCGATCCCTCCGCGCCAACCGAGCCTACGAGAGAGAGGATTGCCCTCGTTCTCCAACCGGGGCGTGGAGATCCAGGTGCTTAGAAGATCCAGCGCCCGGCCGGCCAGCAAGGCCAGGAGACTTCCCCACCACCAGCGGCTGCCCGCGTCGACGACGATGTCCATCAGCGGCGGAGGTTCAGTCCTTCTTGCCGTAGATGTCGTCGGGCGACTGGAGACGCGGCTCCGTTTCGCGGAAGCCCGCGCCGTCCTGCTCCACCGAGCGGAAGAAGCACGACTGGAACCCCTCGTGGCAGGCCGCGCCCGTCTGCTCCACCTGGATCAGCAGCGTGTCGCCGTCGCAGTCGAACGAAAGGTCCTTCACCACCTGCACGTGGCCGCTGCTTTCGCCCTTCATCCAGAACTTCTGGCGGGACCGGCTCCAGAAATGGGTGCGGCCGGTCTTGATCGTGGTTTCGAGCGAGGCGCGGTTCATCCACGCCATCATCAGCACGCGGCCGGTGGACTGTTCCTGCACGATGGCCGGGATGAGGCCGTCGGAAGTGAACTTGAGTTTGTCGTAGAAGCTCATTCGCGGCCGGAACTATGCGGCGGAATGCATTCTTGCCAAAGGAAGTTTTGGCCTCTCAGGGATTGCGCATCCCATAGTGATCGCGAGGCAGCTTTGAGTTCATTGGATTATGTCAACCATGCGCCCATCTTTGAGTTTAACGGGGCCGCGGGCCGAAGGCTTTTCACGAATGATGTCTTTGATCATCCGGTTCACGGTGCTGATGTGTTGTTCGAGTTTGGAGCGATTACCCGTTTCCCAATACTCACCCTCGTCTTCGACTTTGAGGCGGGAGAATTTCGGCTTGAGGAGACGCAGTAGTTCGATCACCGCGATATGAACGTCTGCCCCGGCAAACTGGGTCTTCACAAAATCTTGCATAGCGTGATCGGAACCAAACTGCAGGTAAACAGGCTCACACATGGCGTGTGGATAGAGGATAATTCCTCGAATAGGTCCGACATACTTGACGCTCTTGTCATCCTTGACGCGCTCCAGCTCGCCTTTGGCTTTGGAAGCAGACTCGACTCGCCATCCCCGTTTGGCGGCAAACGCTGTCGCCTCCGTAATGATGGCATCTATGGCTTTGTCATTCTTGGCTTCTCCCTCGAAGTGAATGGTGACACCTGCCCAAGCCGGAAGTGCTGCAAAAAGAAACATGGCTAGAAGCAGGTGATTCATAGATTTCATAATGCGCAAACCCATCGTAGACATTCAGAAATGTCGAACACGTGATTGGATGTCGATTCTGAATCGCCGTAGATGCCCGTTTGTTTCACGGGTCCACCTTCCCTCTTTCCGAAACGCCGGGCGGCCCTCTACGCTGCGCTCCTCCTATGACGCAACCTGTCGCCACGGCAGCGGAGATCGCCGCCGCCATCCGGACCATCTCGGATTTCCCGAAGCCCGGGATCTCCTTCAAGGACATCACCCCGGTCCTCGCCGACGGCCGCCTTTTCGCCGCGACCATCGACCACCTGATCGCCGGCTTCGAGCCCGGCTCGATCGACACCGTGGTCGGCATCGACGCGCGCGGATTCATCTTCGCCGCCGGTGCGGCGTTGCGGCTCGGCTGCGGGTTCGTTCCCGTGCGGAAGAAGGGCAAGCTGCCCTACGAAACCTTCGAGGAGAGCTACGACCTGGAATACGCCTCGAACACCATCGCCATCCACACCGACGCGGTGAGGCCGGGCTCGCGGGTCCTCCTGATCGACGATGTGCTGGCCACTGGCGGAACGGCCGCCGCCGCCGCCGCGCTGTTGCAGAAGGCCGGCGCGAAGATCCTGGAAGTGGGTTTCGTGATCGAACTGGGTTTCCTCAACGGCCGCAACCGGCTACCCGGCCAGAACGTCCGGTCGATCGTGAACTACTGAGGTTCCTATGGCCTCGGAAACCGCGAATAGGCTCGAACGTCTCCGGTTAAAGCCCAGTGCTCCATGACCTGGCTCTCCAAAGTCGATCTCGAGCTGTTTCGTTGGATCAACGAGGCGTGGTCCAACACGTTCTTCGACTGGCTCATGCCGTTCCTCAGCGGCAATCGCCTGTTCGCGCCCGCCGTGGTGTTGCTCGCGATCGTGGGCCTGGTGAAGGGCGGACGGCGGATGCGGGTGTGCCTCGTCATGATCGCCCTCGCGGTTGGGATCGGTGACGGGCTCGTCAGCAACACGATCAAGAAGGCCGTCGACAGGCCGCGGCCCTTTGTCGATCACGACGACGTGCAGCTGCGGGTCGGGCGTGGCGGTTCGGCGAGCATGCCGTCGTCCCATGCGGTCAACTGCTTCGCCGCCGCGATGGTGGCGTTCATCTACTTCCGGCGGAGTTGGCGGTTCATGGTGCCGCTGGCCGCGGGCGTCGCCTTGTCGCGCGTCTACAACGGGGTGCATTACCCGAGCGATGTGCTCGTGGGTTCGGTTCTCGGTGCGGGAACGGCCGTGGCCACGGCGTGGGGCGTCGCGTGGTTGTGGGATTGGCTGGGCCGGCTGGGGTGGAATCCCTGGTGGCCGCGCATGCCGAGCTTGCTCGCACCGGAACGAACGTTGATCGAGGCGGGATCCGCTGTGCCGCCCATGTCGGACGCCGTGTGGACTCGGTTCGCCTACCTCATCGTCTTCGTCCTGCTCGCGGCGCGGTTCTGGTATCTGAACGCCGGCAAGATCGAGTTGAGCGAGGACGAGGCCTACCAATGGCTCTGGTCCAAACACCCCGCGCTTTCCTACTTCAGCAAGCCGTTGCTCATCGCGGTGGCGCAGATGGTCGGGACCGGGCTGTGGGGCGACACGGCGTTCGGCGTGCGGTTCCTTTCCCCGGTCATCGCGGCGCTGATCTCCATCGTGGTTTTTCGCTTCATCTCCCGGCAGATCGGAGCGCGGGCGGGACTGGCGTCGGTCTTGATCGTGTCGGCGACGCCGTTGACGGCCGTCGGGGCGACGCTGATGACGATTGATCCGTTGTCCGTGTTGTTCTGGTGCCTCGCGATGTTCACCGGGTGGAAGGCCGTCCAATCGGACGGCACGACGTCGCAATGGCTCCAGGTCGGCCTGTGGAGCGGGCTGGGGCTGCTGAGCAAATACACGAACCTCCTCCAGTTGGTCGGATGGGTCCTGATCTTCGCGAGTTGGAAGCCATCGCGGATCCATCTTCGGCGTCCGGGTCCTTGGCTGGCGCTTGGGATGGTTGCCATCGCCTCGCTGCCCATCGTCATTTGGAATTCCCAGCACGACTGGATCACCGTCAAACACGTCGCGAGTGACGGACACCTCGGAGAGCCGCTGCGGTTTACGCTTCGGTTCTTCGGCGAATTCATCGGCGCCGAGTTCGCCCTGCTGAATCCGGTGTTCTTCGTGGGAATGATCTTTGCCGCTGTGGCGGGTTTCCGGTTGTTCAAGGAGCAGCCGCTGTGGCGTTACCTGTTCCTGATGGGAGCGCCCGTTTTCGGTCTCTACCTCGCGCTCTCGTTCCACAGCCGCATCCTCCTGAACTGGATTGCGCCCGGTGTGGTTCCGTGGTTCTGCCTCATGATCCTCTTCTGGAACCACCGCTGGCCTCGCGTCCGGCGATGGGCGCGACCCGTGTTTCTCGGAGGAGCGGCGGTCGGCCTAGTGCTCGTAGTGCTGGTGCACGACACGAATGTGATCAGCAAGATCGCCGGGCAACCGCTTCCGCTCCGCATGGATCCGCTGCGGCGGGTCCGGGGTTGGTCCGACATGGCGGAGGCCGTGGGTGTGGAATGGCGCCGGTTGCACGCGGAGGATCCCCGGGCCTTCGTCATCGGCAACCATTATGGGATCACGAGCCAGGTGGCGTTCTACCTGCCGGAAGCCAAGAAGGATCCGAAGGACAACCCGGTCGCGTTCTACATGGCGACCGGAACGCCCGACAACCAGTTCGCCTTTTGGAAGAACTACCTCGACCGCAAAGGCGCGAGCGCGATCTTCGTCCACCAGCTTCCGGACCACCAACCGGCGAGCGACTGGTTCTTCAACTGGATCGCGGGAAACCATCTCGACTACGTCCAGGCGGAGAACACCCACCCAGTGCCCGATGCAGTGCTGGGGCAGTTCACCGAAGTGAAGCGGATCGGTGTCCGTGAGATCGAATACCGCGGCAACATCATCCGCCGGCTGGAGCTTTTCGAATGCCGCGGACTCAAGTGAGCCTTTCGCTGGTCATTGTTCCCGCAGCCGCGCCTTGCTCGTCGGACAGGCGGGGTTGTATGAACACGGCCGTTCCCCGACCCGTCCATCCACCGCGATCACCATTACTGCCATGAACACCATTCCACGCCGTCAATTCCTCGGAACCCTCGCCACCGCCGTCGCCGTCGCGCCATTCCTCCGGCCTTCGACCGCCGGTGCCGCTACCGTCGGACTGCCCACCTCGTTGAAAACCGGCGGCTTCGCCATCGGCGCCCAGGCCTACACCTTCAACCGGTTTTCAGTCATGGAAGCCATCGAGTTCTGCTCCCGTGCGGGCGGCAAGGTCATCGAGTTCTACCCCGGCCAGAAGTTGAGCAAGGAGGAGCCGACGAAGAAGTGGGATCACAACGCCTCCGACGAGGTCTTCGCCCAGGTCAAGGCGCAGTTGGACAAGTGGAAGGTCACGCCGGTCAACTACGGCGTCGTCGGCATTCCCAAGGACGAGGCCAAGGCCCGGCCCATCTTCGAGTTCGCCAAAAAGCTCGGGCTCTACGGCGTGACCACCGAGTCGACCGACGCCATCGACACCGTCGAGAAGCTGGTCAAGGAGTTCGATGTCCGCTGCTGCTACCACAATCACCCGCGCCAGCCGAACAACGCCAACTACAAGGTCTGGGACCCGAACTACATCATGGAGCTCACCGGCAAACGCGACGAACGCATCGGCTCCTGCGCCGACATCGGCCACTGGGTCCGCACCGGCCTCAAGCCCGTCGAGTGCCTCAAGATTCTCAAGGGCCGCGTCCTCAGCAGCCATCTCAAGGACCGCAGCAGCATGTCCGGTGAAGACGTCGTCTACGGCAATGGCATCTCCGACATCCCGGGCGTGCTCGACGAACTCCGGGCGCAGAACTTCCAGGGCAACATCTCCGTCGAGTTCGAATACAACTGGGACCACAGCCTGCCCGACGTCGCCCAGTGCATCGCCTTCGTCCGGGGCTACGGACGCGCCAAGGGCTGGAGCTGACGAGGACTCATCCGGTCATTCCCATCTCGGCTCACGCCCCATCAGATGGCGGACAAAGTAGTCGGCGCGGCGCCGGCGGCCGTAGTTGCTCTCGGCTGATCCGTGGTCCGAGCCGGGAATGACCAGCAGGTCGAAGTCCTTGTCCGCTTTGATGAGCGCGTTGGCGACCTGCATGGTCGAGGCGGGGTCCACGTTGTGGTCCACCTCGCCCACGACGAGCATCAGCTTGCCGGTGAGCTTGTGGGCGTCCTCGACGTTGCTGCTGCGCTTGTAGCTTTCGTCCACGGGCCAGCCCATCCACAGCTCGTTCCACCAGATCTTGTCCATGCGGTTGTCGTGGCACCCGCAGTCGGAGACGCAGACTTTGTAGAAGTCCCCGTGGTCGAGCATGCCGCGCATGGAGCTCTGCCCGCCGGCGGAACCGCCGTAGATGCCGACGCGGCTGAGATCCATCTCGGGATGCTTGGCGGCGGCGGCCTTGACCCAGATCTTGCGGTCGGGAAAGCCGGAGTCGGCCAAGTTTTTCCAGGCGACATCGTGGAACTTCTTGGACCGATGGCTTGTCCCCATCCCGTCCAGCTGCACGACGATGAATCCCAGTTCGGCGAGTTCGGACATGCCCCCGAAACCGGCGCGGAATTCCTTCGGGGCGAAGGCCGCGTGCGGGCCGGCGTAGATGTTCTCGATCACCGGATACTTCCTGGCGGGATCGAAGTTTGAAGGACGGAGGATGACGCCGTGGATGTCGGTGACGCCGTCGCGGCCCTTGGCCACGAAACGCTCGGGAGTTTTCCAGCCGGTGGCCGCCAGCGCCCTCGACTCGGCGGTGTCGAGGAGGGCGACGAGTTTTCCATCGTCGCTCCGTCGGAGCTCGTGCGTCGGCGGCTGGTCCACGCGGGACCATGTGTCGATGAAATGGCCGCGATCCGGCGAGAAGCCGACGGTGTGCGTGCCATCGCCCTCGGTCAGGACGACGAAGCCGGAGCCATCCAGGTTCACGCGGCAGAGATGGAGGTAATACGGGTCCTGGCCCGGACGGACGCCGCCCGCCATGAACCAGACCTGGCGTTTGGTTTCATCGACGCGTTCGACGCTGCGGACGACCCAATCGCCCCTGGTGATCCGGTTCTTGACCGTGCCGTTTGCGGCATCGACCAGCCACAGATGGTTCCAGCCGTCGCGTTCGGACATCCAGACCAGTTCGCGTGTGGCGTCGAGGGGCTGGAGGAACAGCTTCCCGGCATAGTCGATGAAGGTCGCGCTCTTCTCCTCGACCAGTGTTGAGACGGCTCCGTTGTCTGCGTCGATCGCGAGCACCCGGAGAACCTGATGTCCGCGCTGGTTGTAGAGGAGGGTGAACCGCTTTGAATCCGGCTCCCATCGTTGCCGGGAAAGGGCGAACGGATTGTCGAAGAGCTCGCTGGGAACCGGGAGCTGCCTCCGGCTGGGAATGTCGAAAAGACGGGGACGCGGCTTGGGGAGGCCGTCGCCGGGTTTGAGGTAGTCGAAGGTGAGGAGCTTGGGCTGGAGCTGGTCTTTGGGAGAAGATTCGACGAGATGGACCTTGTGCTCCTGACCCTTGGTGGCGCGGGTGGCGATGAGTTTCAGGGAATTTGGCGACCAGTAGAAATCCCCGGTATAAGCGTCTTCGGCAGAGCCGTCGGTGCTCAGTGCGGATTCCTTCTGATCACCCAGGTCGCGCAGGTGGACGTTGTGGTCCTTGATGAAGGCCGTCCATTTGTCGTCCGGCGATTGTCCACGCGCCGCCGTCCGGCGCGTGGCGCGTGGCGCCGGTTCGCCCGTGGTGGCTGCACGCGTCTTGATCTCTGCGGTGGCGGGTTCATTCGAGGCCTCGAATGCGGCCATGGTCCGCCCGTTCGCGACGGCGATCCACACATGGCCCGAGAATGTGTGCTGCTCCCGTCGTGCGGCCGGGGCCAGTTTGCCGTAACTCTGGCGGTTGCCGGCGGCATCGAGCCAGAAGAGCTCCACTTCCATGTCGGACAGGTTGTGGAAGGTGACGGAGGTTTCCGCGCCCGTGCGGGTGCTGGCTCGCGGCACGGAGTCGGTCGGGAGACCGGCCAGCGAGTTCGACACGCCTTTCACTTCCAGGACGGTTCCATTCGCGGGAACGAACTCCCAGCCCTTCCCGGCGAAGCGAAAACGGATCGGGGCACCGACTTCCCGGAACTCCAGGCCTTCGAGATTGAGCGCGGTCGCGGAAACCCTGCGGCCACTCGCGGTTGCCAACGCTCCGGCCAAGACATCGTGGGCGAAGGCGGGTTGCTTCATCCCGTTGGACGCGTCCACCAGGATGAACTCGGAGGAGCCGTTCGTGTCCGTCTGCCGCTGGAACCAGAACCAGGTGCCGTTGGTCAGCCAGTTCACGGTGAGCCGCGCGTTGAGCACTTTACCTTCGGTCGTGCGACGGATGCTGAACGCGCGTTCGTAGTCAGCCTTGGAACCTTGCGCCATGGCGTCGCCGCCGCTGAGCGCGATCAAGAGCGCGATGCACGGAATGAGTCGGTGCAAGGACCAGGACGAAGAGGTTTCGCCGGCGGTTCCCAGGGTGGTCATGGCAAAAAGTGTGAACCAAACCCGGCCTGCCTGTCGCCTAGAGTCTTGGCGTAAGGATCGGGCAGGCCCCGAAATGAGGAGAGCGCCATATCCGGCTTCCTCGGCGGTTCAACCGGTTCAGATGACGCGCGCCCAGAGCAGCTTCAGGTAGAGGCTCTCGGGGCAGTTCGACATGACCGGGTGGTCTTCGCCCGGACCAGTGCGGTCGACGTATTGCAGTTTGCGGCCGTTGCGGTGGGCGGCCTTGGTGGCGATGCGCTCGAAGTGGTCCGGCGACAACTGGCCGGAGCACGAGCAGGTGACGAGCAGGCCGCCTGGTGCCACGAGGGAAATGGCGAGGGCGTTCAAGTCCTCATACTTGGCGAGGCCTTCATGGGCTTCCTCCTCGCTGAAGATGAGCTTCGGCGGATCACAGACGACGACGTCCCACTTCAAGCCGTTCTGCTGCATCTGGCGCGCGTAGCTGAAGGCGTCGCAGTGGACCCAGTCGATCTTGGTGTTGTTGAGGTTCGCATTGCGCTTGGCCTGGGCGATGGCCTTCTCGTCGAGATCCACGCCGGTGACCTCCGCGGCTTCGCCCTTGGTCTTGGCCGTGATGGAGAAACCGCCGGTGTAGCAGCAGAGGTCGAGCATCCGTTTGCCGCGCGTCCACTGGGCGATCCGGCGGCGGTTCTCGCGCTGGTCGCAGAAGAACCCGGTCTTGTGGCCCTCCTCGAAGTCGATTTCATAGCGGATGCCGTGTTCGCGGATCTTGACGGACTTCACCGGATCAGTCGCAAGTTTGGCCGGTTGGATTCCTTCAACACGCGCGATGAATTCATCGACCTCCAGCACGAAGCGTTTGGTCCCGAGCCGCTCGTGCAGCATCGGCAGCCACTTGGGCAGACGCTGGAAAATTCCGAGGCTGTGGACCTGGACGCTGAGCACGTCGGCGAACTTGTCGATCATGAGGCCGCTCAACCCGTCGCCGTCGGAATTGATCACGCGGAAGGCGTCGGTGTTCTCCGGAAGGCGCAGCGAGTTCAGCCGCATGTCGAGGGCCCGTTCCAACAGGAGCGTGAAGTAGTCCTCATCGATCGCGTCATGACCGTGGTAGATGGACCGGAGGGGAACGCGGGCCTTGGGATTGTAGAGGCCGGCGCCGAAAGGTTGTCCGTCCTTGCTGTAGATCTGGACGAGGCTTCCCGGCTTCGCGTCCGGAGACGCGCCCCGGATCATCGCGGGGTAGATCGTGGGGTGGAAGCTGTAGGTCTTCAACTGGACCCAGGGCGTGCGCCATCCCTCGCTCCCCGGCGGCGGCCCCTTGGGTGCGGGAGGATTCGGAACCGCCGGCCGCGCGGGGCGGTAAGGGCGGTTGGGCTGCCAAGGTTTCGTGCTGGAAGGAAACGGGTTCATCCGGCGCTTGGGTTAAGCCGTGCGCCGGCCAGTGGCAATGCTCTTCACCGGCATTCTACTTCTTAAGGGCCTGGCCACCCAGCATTGGTTCTCAATCGCGCGTGCCTGGAAAGGTTTCATCCAGTGCGCCAGCCGTGCATCCGGCCAGCTCGCGATGAAGGTCATCAACTGCGCCCCTCGTCGCGCTGCAGGTCGCTGGATTTCGGGAAACCGCAGATCGTAACAGATGAAGGGCGCGACGAGGCATCCGTTCCACCGGAAGAGAAGCGGCTCCTTGCCCGCCGCGAAGTTGTCCGCTTCCCCGCCGTGACCAACACCTACAACCGCCTTGGTCAAGTCGTCAGCCAGACGCAGTCCCTCGGCGGGACCAACGTGGTGAAGGCGACCGCGTTCTCTTCGTTGGGTCTGCCGTTGACCGAGGCGTGGAGCGGTGGTCCCTTGGACGGACTCATCGTGACCAACGGCTACGACAGCCTCCAGCGCCGGACCACCGTGGGCCTGAGCAATTACAGCGCCTCGGTCGCCA
>JAYTUE010000125.1:0-6939 GCA_043744715.1 Verrucomicrobiota bacterium
AACATCTTCCGCCTCCAGGACGAGATCCTCCTCGATTTTGAACCCGGCCTGACCACGACGATCATCGAACGTCTGGAGAAATACATCATCGCCGACGACGTGCAGGCGGTGGATGTCGAGCCGCACTACGGCCTGCTCAGCGTCCAAGGCCCGAAAGCCGCCGAGGCGGTCAGCCGTTTGGAGCTCGGTATCGCCCTGCCGGAAAAGGCGCAGGACTTCGTGAAAATCGCCGACGCGACCCTCGGAGACATCTATGTCGTGAACCACCCTCGGCTTGGTTCGGCCGGGTTCGATCTCTTTGTGCCGGTCGCGGCCCTGGCTGTTGTCGCCGACAAGCTGATCCTCGCCGCGAAGCAGGCCGGAGGCGGTGCGTGCGGTTGGATGGCCTTCGACGCCGCCCGGATCGAGGCCGGCGTGCCGCGGTTCGGCGTGGACATGGACGAGACCAATCTTCCCCCCGAGGCCGGCCTGGAAGGAAAGGCCGTCAGCTACAACAAGGGCTGCTACATCGGCCAGGAAGTCATCGCGCGCATCCGCACCTACGGCCAGGTCGCCAAGGCCCTGCGCGGACTAAAACTATCGGGCGGCTTGCCCGCGCGCGGCGACAAACTCGTGAAGGAAGGCAAGGAAGTCGGCTACATCACCAGCGCGCTCCAGTCGCCGAAGTTGAACGAACCCATCGCGCTCGCCTACGTCCGCAAGGAATGCAACCAGCTCGGCAGCGCGTTGACCGTGCGTGCGGCTGCTGGAGAAATACCCGCCGTCGTCGTCGCGTTGCCGTTCGCGTGACGCATCGAACTTTTCCAAAACCTATGGCCTATCAACCCCTCAAGAGCTTCACCGTCGACCAGCTTCCGGTCCGCGTCTACGCGAACCAGCCCGAGATGGCCGCCAGCGTCGCCGCCGAGGCCCACGGCATCTTCCGCGAGGCGCTCGCCCGCCAGGGTTCCGCCGCGGCCATCCTCGCCACCGGCAATTCCCAGATCCGTTTCCTCGATGAGTTGATCAAGCTCGGCGGGATCGACTGGAGCAAAGTCACCCTGTTCCACATGGACGAATACCTCGGCATCAGCCGGGACCACAAAGCCAGCTTCCGCTTCTACATGCGCGAGAAGGTCCTCAGCCGCATCACGCCCAAGGTCTTCAACTTCATCGAAGGCGACGTCGACGAACCGCTCGACGAGATCGCGCGCTACACGGCCCTGCTCAAGGCCCAGCCCATCGACCTCTGCTGCCTCGGCGTCGGCGAGAACGGCCACATCGCCTTCAACGATCCGCCGGTCGCCGACTTCAACGACCCGCATCTCATCAAGCTCGTGAAGCTCGACGACGCCTGCAAGATGCAGCAGGTGAAGGAAGGCCACTTTCCAAACCTGGAAGCGGTCAATCCCTACGCCTTCACTCTCACCGTTCCCGCGCTCTGCTCCGCCAAACGCATGCTCTGCGTCGCGCCCGAGAAACGGAAAGCCGAGCCGGTGAAGAACCTCCTCCAAGGGCCGGTCTCCGAAAGCTGCCCGGCCTCCTGCCTCCGCACGCAACCGCACTGCACCCTCTTCCTCGACGCGGACTCCGCCGTCTTCCTGTAACGCGGCCACCAAGGATGCGCGGCCCTACCGGATCAACGATTCGCGATGGCTCCGATCAGGTGCTTCATGTTCAACCCGACGGTGAAATCCAGCCTGACCTTTTTCCTCATGCCGCGCTCCATGTGGCTGCGGCGGGAGGATTGGCATGGGTTGGAGAGGCTACAGCCGCGTCGTTGAAACAAAAAGGCGGACGACTTGTGATCGTCCGCCTTGCGGGAAGTTAGAAAGGCAGGCTTGGAAGCCCGCCCTACTTTAGTAGCGGTAGTGCTCGGGCTTGTAGGGGCCGTCGGGCGACACGCCGAGATAATCGGACTGCGACTTGGTGAGCTTGGTCAGCACGACGCCGATCTTCTCGAGGTGCAGGCGGGCGACTTCTTCGTCCAGCTTCTTGGGCAGGCGATAGACGGTCTTCTCGTATTTGTCCTTGTTCGACCAGAGGTCGATCTGCGCGAGCGTCTGGTTGGTGAACGAGTTGGACATGACGAACGACGGATGGCCGGTGGCGCAGCCGAGGTTCACGAGCCGGCCTTCGGCGAGGAGGTAGATGCTCTTGTTGCCGGGCAGGTAGTAGCGGTCGTATTGCGGCTTGATGTTCTCGATGGTGACACCCTTGGTCGTCTTGAGCTTGTCGACTTGGATCTCGTTGTCGAAGTGGCCGATGTTGCAGACGATCGCCTGGTCCTTCATCGCGAGGACGTGCTCGACGGTGATGATGTCGCAGTTGCCGGTGGTGGTGACGTAGATGTCGCCGACACCGAGGGTGCTCTCGATGGTGTTGACCTGGAATCCTTCCATCGCGGCCTGGAGGGCGTTGATGGGGTCGATCTCGGTGACGATGACGCGGGCGCCGTAGGCACGGAGGCTGTGGGCGCTGCCCTTGCCGACGTCGCCGTAGCCGCAGACGACGGCGACCTTGCCGGCGATCATGACGTCGGTGGCGCGCTTGATGCCGTCGGCGAGCGATTCACGGCAGCCGTAGAGGTTGTCGAACTTCGACTTGGTCACGGAGTCGTTCACGTTGATGGCGGGAACGAGCAGGGTGCCGGCTTCCTTCATCTGGTAGAGGCGATGGACGCCGGTGGTGGTCTCTTCGGAGACGCCGCGCCAGTCCTTCACGATCTTGGTCCAGAGGCCGGGCTTTTCCTTGGCGAGACGGCGGAGGAGCGCCTTGACGACGGAGACTTCGTGGCTGTCGCCCTTGCTCTGGTAGGCCCACTTGGAACCCTTCTCGAGTTCGTAGCCCTTGTGGATGAGAAGCGTGACGTCGCCGCCGTCATCGACGACGAGTTCGGGGCCCTGGTCGCCGGGGAAGAGGATGGCCTTGAGGGTGAGTTCCCAATACTCCTCCAGCGTCTCGCCCTTCCAGGCGAACACCGGGGTGCCGGTGGCCGCGATGGCGGAGGCGGCGTGGTCCTGGGTGGAGAAGATGTTGCAGCTGGCCCAGCGGACGTTGGCTCCGAGCGCGACGAGCGTCTCGATGAGCACGGCGGTCTGGATGGTCATGTGCAACGAACCGGTGATGCGGACGCCCTTCAGCGGCTTGGTCTTCGCATACTTCTTCCGGACGGACATGAGGCCGGGCATCTCGTGCTCGGCGACGGCGATCTCCTTGCGGCCCCATTCGGCGAGGGTGAAGTCGCGGACGATGTAGTCCTTGGTGGACGGGGTGTGGGCGGCGTATTGGGCGAGGTTCGGGAGCGCGTCGGCGACGTCCGCAAGAGCGGCGGCGGCGGCAGTTTTTTTGGCTTTGGCCATAGGTGTTCTTAAAAAGGTGGGAGGTTGAAAATGGTGAAGGGCTGAAGAGGAACGCTCTTCAGCCCTTCGTTTGGAGAACTTACTTAACCGCCTTCTTCAGCGCGGCGACCTTGTCGGTCTTTTCCCACGGCAGGTCGGCGTCGATCTTGCCGAAGTGGCCGTAGTTGGTGGTCTTGCCGTAGATGGGGCGGAGCAGGTCGAGATGCTTGACGATGTCGGCTGGCTTGAAGCTGAAGATTTTCTGGACGGCGTCGGTGATGGCCTGGTCGGTGAGTCCACCCTGGGCTGTGCCGAAGGTGCTCACGTAGACGCTCACGGGGTCGGGATAGCCGATGGCGTAGGCGAACTGGATTTCGGCGTGGGTCGCGAGACCGGCGGCGACGATGTTCTTGGCGACGTAGCGGCCCATGTAGGCGGCGCTGCGGTCGACCTTGCTCGGGTCCTTGCCGGAGAAGGCGCCGCCACCGTGACGGCCCCAGCCGCCGTAGGTGTCGACGATGATCTTACGGCCGGTGAGGCCGGTGTCGCCCTGGGGTCCGCCGACGACGAACTTTCCGGTGGGATTGATCAAATACTCGGTCTTGTCGGTGAGCATGTTCTTTGGAAGAACCTTCTTGATGATCTCCTCGATGCAGAATTCCTGAATCTCCGCGTGCTCCACGTCCGACGAGTGCTGCGTGGAGATGACGACATTGGAAATGGAGACGGGCTTGTCGTCCTCGTAGACGACGGAGACCTGCGACTTCGCGTCGGGCCGGAGCCATTTGGCCAGCTTGCCGGCCTTGCGGATCCGGGTCAGCTCGCGGCCGAGACGGTGGGCGAACATGATCGGCGTTGGCATGAGCTCGGGGGTCTCGATGCACGCGTAGCCGAACATCAGGCCCTGGTCGCCGGCGCCCTGCTCGGCCTTCTTCTTGCCCTTGGCCGCCTTCGCGTCGACGCCCTGGGAGATGTCGGGGGACTGCTGGGTGACGAGCAGGTTCACGAACACCTTGTCGGCGTGGAAGACGTCGTCGTCGTTGACGTAGCCGATCTCGCGGATGGCGTCGCGGGCGATCTTGACGAAGTCCAGCTTGGCCTTGGTGGTGATCTCGCCGCCAATGACGACCACGTTGGATTTGACGTAGGTTTCGCACGCCACACGGCTGTGTTTGTCCTGCGTGAGGCAGGCATCGAGGACGGCGTCCGAGATGGTGTCGGCGACTTTGTCCGGATGGCCTTCGCCGACGGACTCCGAGGAGAATATGAAGCGTTTGCTCATGAATCGTTTTGTCATCGGCAACAGAGGATGGCGACTTGAGTAGCCGTCATATTGACGTATCAAGATGCGATGATATAAACGATCCGCCCTCAGTCAACCGGCTTTTTCCAAGCAAACTGTCAACCGCGATGCGACTTCCCAAACAACTCCTCTGGATCGCTGTGACGGTGCTCGCTTTGTCCACGGTCCCAGTCGGCGCGGCGGAACGCGGCTTCGTCGCCAGCGGCAGCCCGGTCGCCACACGAGCCGGTCTGGATGCTCTCAAGGCCGGCGGCAACGCCGTCGCGCCTGGAAAACGTCCTCTCTCCAGCATGAGCCCGACGCTCGTGTTGAAGGACGGCAAACCCGTCCTCGCCGTCGGTGCGGCCGGTGGCCCGACCATCATCTCGCAGACGCTCCTCGCCATCATCCGCACGATCGATTTCGGCATGGACCCCAAGAAGGCGTTGGCCGCGCCGCGCTTCCACCACCAGTGGCGGCCGGACGAACTCCGCGTCGAAAACCGGCTGCCCGCCAAGGTCGTGGCTGAACTGGAGAAGCGCGGCCACAAGATCGTCCGCGTGGCGACCATCGGTGTGAGGCAGACCTTCGGCGCATCCGATCCAAGGGTGGAAGGTTTGGCGGAAGGATATTGAGCCGATGAAACAAGGTTCATCCACGGAGGACGCGAAGAGCACGAAGGCTCCCGTTGAGCTATCAAGCTCTTTGGCGAACTACCATTCGGAGGAGCTGGAATGGTGTGCCTTGTGACCGTGAAACCTGCATCCTCCTGACCAGACAACGATGTCCGCCACCCTCAAATCCCTCCGCGCCCTCGCCGATCCCACGCGCCTCCGCATCGTGGCGCTGCTGGAGAAGGACGAGTTGTCCGTCAACGAACTCCAGGAGGTCAGCCGCCTCGGGCAGTCGCGCATCTCCACGCACCTTGGCTTGTTGGCCGAGACGGGTCTCGTCCAGTCGCGACGCGATGGCAAACGCATCTTCTACCGGCTCAGCGTCCATCCCGATTCCCACGTGCGCGAGTTCACCAAGCTCGCCATGCGCGGCGCGAAGGAGCTGCCCGAGCACGATGCCGACCAGCTCAATCTCAAGCGCGTCCTCGCGCGGCGGCAGGAGCAGGCGCAGGTCTACTTCAACCAGGTGGCCGGTAGGTTCGACCGCAGCTACGGACCGGGCCGGAGCTGGCAGGCGTTCGGGCATCTGCTGCTGCGGATTCTGCCGCCGATCATCGTCGCGGATCTGGGTTCCGGCGAAGGGCTGTTGAGCGAGCTGCTCGCACGCCGTTGCGCCAAGGTCATCGCCGTCGACAACTCGGAGAAGATGGTCGAATTCGGCGCGAAGAAGGCGAAGAAGAACGGGCTCAAGAACCTCGAGTTCCGCTTGGGCGACCTGGAAAATCCGCCCATCGAACCGGCGAGCGTGGACCTCGTCGTCCTGAGCCAGGCGCTGCACCACGCCACCGAGCCGGACACCGCGATCAAGTCCGCGTTCGCCATACTGAAGCCCGGGGGACAGATCCTCATCCTCGACCTGTTGAAGCACAACTTCGCCAAGGCGCACGAACTCTACGGCGACCGGTGGCCGGGCTTCGCCGAGAGCGACCTGCATCACTGGCTGGAAGCGGCCGGGTTCAAGAAGATCGAGGTCACGGTGGTCGCGAGCGAGGAGCAGGATCCCCACTTCGAGACGGTGCTGGCGACGGGCGTGAAGAGCTGAGCGGTGGTGCTTTGGTGAGCCTGCGCCAGAGGCGCATCAGGAAATAGCCGGAGGCGCGAGCCGCCGGAACTGCACCAAATGAGCGTCCGCTCTGGAAAGGGCGGTGGGAAAAATGGGCGACCTCACCCGCCGTCCCTCCGGGCCGCAGGCAAGAGCGTTCTTCATTTCGCATCATTTCGTAGAGGTTTGGCTGGGAGCGGTTTGTTTGGTTCCGGGTGTGGTCAAGCTTTGGCTCACATTGGAATTGAGACGCAGTGATGCGAACGGAATCTGTTGCCAAGTGTCGCCAACGACATTGGGCCGCAGTGAATCTTCCTGGACAACGGCGGCCATGATTTGTTCTGAAAACAGCGACGGGAGAGGCGTGTGCCGCGCGTATAATGCCCGTCCGCGGGCCGGCTTTTCGGGGGTCGCCGCAGGCCTCCTGGCCGCGAAAAACATTACCATTAGGCGTATAACTCCAACAAATAGCCTTGACACGCATGAGGTCGCCTAAAATCGACTTCGATGCTTCCTACTCCTTCCTCGCCCCGCGTGAACGACGTCTTCTTCCAACCCCTCGCCGGCCGCGTCGCCGCCAGTCCCCACACCCGGCCCTGCCCGGAATTCACCGATGAACAG
>JAYTUE010000126.1:0-6839 GCA_043744715.1 Verrucomicrobiota bacterium
GGCCGTGGGCAGCGGTTCGGCCTCCGTGGGGGTGGGCAATCTGCTGACCGGCCTCACGCCCGGGGTCAACTACCATGCCCGGTTGGTGGCTTCCAATGCCCTGGGCGTGGTGCGCGGACTGGATGTCCTGTTCGGTTCGCCCGCGCTCACGCTCAATGGCGCGACCAATCTGACTATCGGATATCGGACCGCCTTCACCGACCCGGGTGCGACCGCCACGGTTGCACTGTTGGCCATTGCCGGGGGGATTTATCACAGTCTGGCGCTGAAAAGCGACGGGACGGTCGCCGCGGGGGGAGACAATGGCTATGGCCAAACGAACATCCCGGTGGGATTGAGCAACGGGGTGGCCATTGCCGGGGGAGGTTTACACAGTCTGGCGCTGAAGAGCGACGGGACGGTCGCCGCGTGGGGATACAATGGCTATGGCCAAACGAACATCCCCGTGGGGCTGGGCAACGTGGTGGCCATTGCCGGGGGGGATTCTCACAGTCTGGCGCTGAAGAGCGACGGGACGGTCGTCGCGTGGGGACTGAATAACGTTGGCCAAACGACCATCCCGGTGGGGTTGAGCAACGTGGTGGCCATTGCCGGGGGGTATGTCCACAGTCTGGCGCTAAAGAGCGACGGGACGGTCGCCGCGTGGGGAGCCAATGACTTGGGCCAAACGACCATTCCCGTGGGGTTGAGCAACGTGGTGGCCATTGCCGGGGGAGCTAGTCACAGTCTAGCGCTGAAGAGCGACGGCACGGTCGCCGCGTGGGGACGCAATGACTATGGCCAAACGGGCATCCCGGTGGGGCTAAGCAACGTGGTGGCCATTGCCGGGGGGGGGTATCACAGTCTGGCGCTGCAGCGCGACGGCACGGTCGCCGCGTGGGGAGACAATGGGGCTGGCCAAAGGACCATCCCCGGGGGGTTGAGCAAGATGGCTGTGACTGTGAGCGGCAGTGTGGACAGCAACACGCCCGGCACCTACACCCTCACTTACACCAGCACTAATGTGTTGAGTGGCGTGGCCACACCGGTCACCCGCACGGTGGTCGTGAGCGCTCCAATCCAGCCCACTCCGCCGCTGCTCACCGGCGTGACGCGGCTGGGCAACGGCACGTTCCAATTCAGTTTCACCAACACGCCGGGCACAAGCTTCACCCT
Source organism: Verrucomicrobiota bacterium (assembly GCA_043744715.1). GTDB lineage: Bacteria > Verrucomicrobiota > Verrucomicrobiia > Limisphaerales > CANJSG01 > CANJSG01. The sequence continues at coordinate 1,156 of JAYTUE010000126.1, forward strand.
CTTTGCCAGCACCAACGTGGCGTTGCCTTTCAGCTCGTGGTCCAACCTCGGCTCGGCGGTGGAAGGTCCAGCCGGCCAGTATCAATTCACCGACCCCTCGGCCACCAACAGCCCGCAGCGCTTCTACCGCGTGCGTTCGCCTTGAGCTTCGAGGTGCTTGCGCACGGCCACCATTGCGCAAACCGACTTCACGCTCACCACTCAGCCGGACTCATGCAGTTGCAAGGCGAGCCGCGAAGCGGCCCCGGCAAGGTAGGGCAGCGCATCTTGCCTGCCCACGGCGCTCCCGGCCTGAAATCAAACGGTGCGGGCGAATCAGGACATCGGACAGTGCGGCTACCCTTGTCAGCACGGGGCAGGCTGGAAGCCCGCCCTACCTTCCACTGCATGAATCCGGCTGAGCTCGGATCAGAGCATCCGGGAATCGGGAGAAAACATTCCGCTTCAACCAATTCGGATCCGTCTCAGCCGTAGATGATGAGGTGGATGTTTTCGGGAAGATTCTTGGCGACTTCAGTCACGACATTGCCCTTGAGCAGGCTGACAAGGCGGCCACGGTTGGAGCTGCCCACGATCAGGTAGTCGATCCCCAGAGTCGCCGAGAGATCCAGGATGGTGCCGGCCGTGCTCTCGCTGACCACGTAGAGCGGGACCACCTGGACACCGGCTTCCCGGCCTTTTTCGAGCATGGTGGACATGATCTGGAACGCCTCCGGATCATCCTGCCAGCGGGAGCCGGTCGCAACCGACCCGCCCATCGGCAGGGCGACGGCGAGTTCCTTCACGTAGAGCACATAGACATTCGCCTCCCGCAGCTTGGCTTCCTCAAGGGCGAAGCGGAGCACATCGGTCAACCCGCGGGCCGCGACGAGGATGGCCTGGCCGGATCTCAGCCGGGGGGCGATGTCGGTGAAGATTTCGGGTGCGACGGCGGCGGCGAGTTCCTTGCTGATCGTGACCGTGCGCAGCCCCGCCCGACGCTGGGCCCAAGAGCGAAGCAAGAGTCCTCCGGTGAGAATGCAGGCGATGAAGAACAGGGCGCTGTGTTTTTCCTTGGCCAGGGTCACTTCCACGGCGAGCAGCACGAGGAACGTCAGCAGCATGATGGTGAACTCCCACGCCTTGAGCTTGAGCTGTTTGTTGAGGAGGCAGCTGCCGAGATTCAAGGTGATGGCTCCCACGACGCCGATCGCGTAAAGCTCCATCAGATGGGCCTGGTCCGGGGCGACCGTGACCACGGCCAAGGGGAGGATGGCCGCCAGGACGAGCGGGAGCCAGGGGACGCCCTGGCTGTTGAGGCGGAGAAAGGTCTTGGGCATCTCGCCATCACGGGCGAGGAGGTAGAACAGGCCGATCAACGCTCCGATGGCCGTATTGACGGCGCTCAGGAGGAGCAGGCCGACGACGACCCCGGTGACCAGCTCAAACTTGTGCCCTACGGAGGGTCCGAAGCTCATCGTTCCATATTCCCGGGCGAGCAGGTTGAGCATGTCCTCCCAGTCCTTCTTCATGACGTGTTCGAGCTCCTTCGGCAGGGAAAGCACCGCCCAGCCGAGCAGCCCCGTCGCGACGCAGACTTCCAGGGCGACGATGAAGATGGCCCAGTTCGCCGTGCGGCTGACGCGGGGTTTGTCCATCGTCGCGCCGCGATCAAGCTTCATCACGCCCGTCATGTTGGCGATCGCCTCGACGCCGGAGAGCGCGAGGATCACCCCGACAAACGCCTTCCATGAATCGCCGAAGCCCCCCTGGAGCGGCTTGAGATTGGAGGTCGTCAGGTGCGGGATGGCCATGACGATGATCGCCACCACGATGAACACCGTGGGCAGGGCCAAGGCCATCGCCATGCTGCCGCTATGCTTGGGTCCGTAGAAGTTGATGATCCCGATGAGGATGATGGCCGCGAGCGTGGCGTAGAGGATGTATTGGTCCGGGACGTGCAGATACTTCATCGCAGCCCAGCCGCTCAACGCCGCCGTCACCGTCATGTCCGCGACCAGCAGCAGCGCGCCGATCACGGCAACGGTCCGGCTTTGCGCCCGCGCCGCCGAATAGACGCCGCCACCGTCCGGAAAGTGTTTGCAGATGAGCGCGTAGTTGAAGCCGACGATCGCCGTCAGGATGCAGACCGCCACCATGATCGGAAGGCTGGCGAACCCGGTGGCGACGAAGGCCGCACCGATGACGTAGGCCTTGCTGGTGCCCCAGTCGCCGTAGAGCAGCGCGGCCGCACGTTTCCAATCCACGTTGCGGGGACGATGGACGTTCACGCTGTCCATGTTGAGGGGAAACGTCGGTCAACGCGGCCGGCGGAGACAGGCGAGACTGGGCGGGCGGATTGGTTCATCGAAATATCCGGTCAGCATGGGCGACCAGGGAAGGACGCGTCAAACCCGCGTTTCGCGCTCCCCGTATCCGCTTGGGCGTCTCCGAAGCGTTGCTTCCGTCGAGCTCACTAGACTTTCAATTGGAGGATCTTTACGGTCCCCCGCCTACTATATGGAGAAAGTTGTAATCATAGGCACCGGCTGCGCCGGATTGACCGCCGCCATCTACACCGCCCGCGCCAATCTTTCGCCCCTCGTCCTCACCGGCACCATGCCCGGCGGACTTCTCACCACCACGAGCACGGTCGAGAACTTTCCCGGATTCCCGGAAGGCGTCGACGGCTATGAACTGATGGTGAGGATGCAGCAGCAGGCCGAAAAATTCGGCGCGCGCATCCAGCTCCTCCATGCCGTCGAAAAGGTCGATCTCTCCAAGCGACCCTTCCACCTGGTCATCGACGGCAAGGAGATCATCGCTGAGACGATCATCATCGCCACCGGTGCCGGCCATCGGCACCTCGGCCTGGAGAGCGAACATCTCCTGGAGAAGAAGGGCGTCACCTACTGCGCCACCTGCGACGGCGCGTGGCCCATGTTCCGCAACCAGCCTCTTGTCGTGGTGGGAGGCGGAGATTCCGCCTGCGAGGAGGCCAACTACCTGACCCGCTTCGGCTCGGTCGTCCATCTTGTCCATCGCCGCGATTCCCTCCGGGCTTCCAAGATCATGGCCGATCGCGCTCTCGCCAATCCGAAGATTAAACCCATCTGGAACTCCGCCGTCACCGAAGTCCTCGATGTGAAGCAGGACAAGGTCACCGCGGTGAAACTCAAGAACCTCGTCACCGGCGAGGAAAGCGTCCTGCCCTGCGCCGGCGTCTTCGTCGCCATCGGCCATGTGCCGAACACCCAGATCTTCGCCGGCCAGCTTGAGCTGGACGAAAACGGCTACGTCATCCGCAAGGAAGGCTCCCAGACCAGCGTGCCCGGCGTCTTCGTCGCGGGAGATTGTTCGGACCACGTCTACCGCCAGGCCATCACCGCCGCCGGCATGGGCTGCGCCGCCGCCATCGATGCGGAGCGCTTCCTCGGTGCGTTGAACCAGTAAGCCCTGATCCGCAACGCCAATGGCTGCCATGGAAACCTACGACGCCGAACGCGCGGCGGAGTATGAGTCCATCTACGCCAAGCCCGAGCGTCAGGCCGATCTGGCTAGGCTCGGTGCCTTGCTGGAAGATGTGGTGCGTGGGCGGGACATCCTGGAAGCCGCCTGTGGAACAGGCTACTGGACCGCTCGCTTCGCCAAGTCCGCCCGCTCGGTCCTCGCCTTCGACTTCAGCCAGGAAGTGCTGGACCTCGCCAAACAAAAGCCGGACCTGGGCCCAAGCGTTCAGTTTACCATCGGAGACGCCTACAACCCGCCCGTGCCAGCCACGCCCTGCAATGCCGGCGTGGCCGGCTTCTGGTGGTCGCACGTTCCAAGATCACGACTGGCGGAGTTCCTGGCCGGGTTTCATTCCCGTCTTTCGCCCGGGGCCCGGGTTGTGTTCTTCGACAACCGCTACGTGGCCGGCAGCAGCACGCCCATCCACCACGTCGATGCGGCCGGCGATGGCTGGCAACGCCGGCGCCTGTAGGATGGCCGCGAGTTCGACGTGTTGAAGAACTTCCCGAAAGCCGACGAGCTTCGTGCCCATGTTTCGCAGCACGCTGCTTCAGTGGAACTCATCGAACTCGAATACTACTGGCTCCTCGCCTACGAGCTGCGAGCCTGACGCTATGGCCATGGATCAGATCACTCCCGCGCAACTCGCCGAAAGGCTCCAACAGCCGGAGCCACCCGCGCTGCTCGATGTCCGGGAACCCGACGAGCACGGCTTCGTCGCGTTGCCCGGCTCGACGCTCATCCCGCTGGGCGACATTGCCGGACGTGTCGAGGAGATCGACGGCTGGAAGGACCGAGAGATCGTCGTCTACTGCCACCATGGCATCCGCAGCATGCACGCGATCGCCTTTCTCCGGACCCAGGGCTTCAAGAAGCTGCTCAACCTCGCGGGAGGCATCGACCGCTGGTCCCTCGATGTCGATTCCATGGCTCCACGCTATTAGCCGAGGCGGCGACTTGATTGAGTTTTTAGCGCGTCCGGATCAATTCAGCCCTTCGAAAAGCAAACGGCGGAATCTGGGGATAACACTTTCGCCACGCAAAGATCGGCCTTAGTGATCTCACGTTGTTGCCCATGCGATTCAGCATCATTCACAGGACCGAATACCACTACGCCTCTCCCGTCCGGGACAGCTTCAACGAGGTGCGCCTGCAGCCGCTCTCGAACGAGCAGCAGACGGTCGAGTCGTTCATCCTGCGCGTCCTCCCGGCCTGCCGGCTCCGGCACTACGACGACTTCTACAAGAACGTCATCCACCACTTCGAGATTCCCGAATCGCACAGCAACGTGCTGATCGAGGCATCGACGACCGTCTCCACGCGCAGCATCTCCCTGCCCCTCGACGCCACGCCGGCATCGATGAACCGCCTTCCGGAATGCGGACGGACCGAACGGTGCTTCGACTATCTCGTGCCGAGCCGCTACGTGGATCTCGATCCCGACACCTGGCGGCTGGCCATCGACACGACGGCTGGCCAGACCGACATCTGGCAGGCCGCCGGGGCGATCATGCGGTTCATCCACGGGAACTTTCGCTACACCCCGTCGAGCACCAACGTCCATACCCACATGCGCGACGTGGTCCAACAGCGCGAAGGCGTCTGCCAGGACTTCGCCCATGTGATGCTCGGGATGTGCCGCGTGCTGAAAATTCCGGCACTCTACGTCAGCGGCTACCTCGCCACGGAAAAGGCCAGCGCCTCTCATGCATGGGTGGAAGTCTTCATCCCCGACGTCGGTTGGCGCGCGCTCGATCCCACACACAACCGGGCCCCGGACGAGAACTACGTGAAGATCGCCGTAGGCCGGGACTATTCCGACGTCGCCCCGGTCAGCGGCCACTACAAGGGCACGCTGGACCGGAAAATGACCGTCGATGTCCGTATCCAGCGGTTGGACTGAGGGTGGGGATATTGCCCATTGTGGACAAAGGGCCTGTGATTAGCTTTCTTCCGATCTTATACAAAATCCGACCATGAAATACCGGATTCTCCAGACTACCTCCGCTTTCGCCCTGGCCCTCCTTCTTGTCGCCTGCGGCGCACAGGAGCCGACGAAGACCCCTGACAGCACGCCGTCCTCAGGCATCGGCGGAGCCATGACCAATGCCGTCAATACCGCAGCCGACAAGAAGGAGGGCCAGGGCGAAAGCGGAGGTAGTCTGGAGAATCCGGTATTTCATGGTCGGATTTTG
>JAYTUE010000127.1:0-25570 GCA_043744715.1 Verrucomicrobiota bacterium
GAAGGCGGCCTTGAAGTCCTGCGCCATCGGGCCGAGGTGCGGCGTTTCACCCGACTGCTCCCAGTTGTAGTGCCACTTGGTGATGGGCAGCGCGGCCAGTTTCTCGAGCACGTCGCGGCTGTCGACGGGCGTGAAGTCCTTCTTCTGGTTCCGGTCGGAGATGACGGACCACGAGGTGGCGTTGGCCGCGAGGCTCACGCCCGCCGACGCGCTCGCATTGCTGAAGAGCCGGTAGCCGCCCGAGGCCCGCATGGTGACGGAGTTGTTCGCCGTCGACGCGAGGTTGGCGTTGTTCGAATCGGCCCAGACGAATGCGCCGCTGTGCAGGGCGATGGCGTTCCGTCCCGCCGCGAAGGCGTAGTTGGTCGCGGTGTTGTTCTGGCCGCCGGGGATGATGGCGAACTGTCCGTTGGTCGTGACGGTGTTGCCGTTGCCGCCGCCGATGAAGGCGTTGCCGGCGTTGCCTTCGATCGTGTTGAAGAAACCGCCGGCGATGGTGGCGTTGGTGGTGAGGGGCGCGATGAAGTTGTCGCGTCCGCCGGTGATGACGGCATAGGCGGAACTCCGGCCGATGAAGTTGAGGTTGCCGCCGCCGAGGAAACTTGCGTCGGCCAGGTCCTGGATCTTGTTGGCCGAGCCGCCGGCCACGGTCGATTCCCACGCGCCGTCGATCGTGTTCTTCTGGCCGCCGCCGATGGCGGAGTAGCTCGTGTTCGTGCCGACGAGGTTCTCCGCGCCGCCGGCCACGACGCTGTTGGTCGAGCTGCTGCCGATGGTGTTGAAGCGGCCCCCGGCGATGACGCTGTGGCTGGAGTTGGTGCCGATCTCGTTGAGCTGTCCGCCGGAAACCACCGCGCTGCCGGAGCCAGCGCCGATGAGATTGTCGTAGCCGCCGCCGACGACCGAACCGTCGGCCAGGGTCCAGATGTCGTTGCCCGAGCCGCCGGAAATGGCCGCGTGCCAGGCTCCGTTGACCACGTTGCGCTGGCCGCCGCCGATGCTGCTGTGCCGGCTGTCCACGCGGACCTCGATGCCGCTGCCGCCGGCGATGGTGCCGAAGTCGGAGAGGACGGCGTTGGTCGACGCGGCGCCGCCGTAGGCGAGTGCGCCACCGCCGGCGATGGTCGCGCCGAAGACGCCGGGTCCGACGAGGTTGTTGGGCGAACCGGCCGCGATGTTCACGCCGTTCGACTGCGAGGCGGAGTTGGTGGCGGCTTCATAGCGGACCACCCGGCGTGAGTTGACGCGGAGTTCGAGCGGCTGGTTGTTGGTGCTGCCGAGGAACTGTCCGGCGGCGGCGTTGTTGCCGGCGGTGCCCCAAAAGTTTGACGCGGGTTGTCCTCCGAGCGAGGCCGCGTCGCCGCCGTTGCGGTTGGTCGCGAGCTGCCAGGTCGCGGGGTCGATCTGCGTCGCGGTGAGTCCGGCGATGCGGGGCAGGGGGATGATGCCGGAGGCCAGGCTGGCGGCGTTCAGGTTGCCGATGGCCGCGCCGTCGCCGCTGACCTGCGATGCGGGCAAGGTTCCCGTGAGGCTGGCCGCGCTCAGCGCCTTCGTGGCGAAGGGGGCCGAGGTCAGAAGCTGACGCGGCGCGAGCGTGGTGAAACTGCCGGAGCCGTTGGTGCGGACGCTGATCTCCAGCCAGAGCGCCGCGCCGTTGAGCGCTTGCGCCCCGAAGTCGATGCCCGTGGTGAAGAGTCCGTTGGTCACGCCGATGGCGGGGTTGAGCGGGATGGTGGGAGCCGCCGTGCCGGCCGTGGCGTCGGTCATGAGGCGGAACATGAAATCATAGACGCCATTGGCCGGACCGCCTCCGGCATTGAGCCGGCCCTGGTAGGTGAAGGCGGTGACCTGCGCGTGGCTCTGAGGCGCGGTGAAAGCCAGCGCGGCGAGGATGGAAACGTAGATCGGACGGAGGAGTTTCATGGGGTGGTTCCTGGCAAGATTCCCTGTTTGACGCAGCTTCATGCCGCCACAGTCGCCGGGAATTCGCAAGGGGCTCGCTCTCAGGGGAAACCCGTCGTTCCTGCCGGTCTTGTTCTTCGGAGAAACCGCCTTGGTCGTTGCTTCACTACGGCGGCGCAATCCGGCCGGATTTCGTGGATGACACTCCTCCTTGCCGGGCAAGATGCCTGGCCTACTTCCGTGCTTCGGCGATCAGCTTCTCCAGCCGGCGGCCGTATTCGACGTAGTTCTCGCGGAGGCCGTCGGTGTTGGCCGGTTTGCCGGAGGTGTCGTGGAAGACGACGACCATGTGGGGCTCGATGCTGATGCCGGCGTCGTAGCCCCGGGCGAAGGCGTCCTTGAGGATCTCGCGGACCCTACCCTCGCCTTCGCCGGGCCAGTTGTAGTCGGCGTCGTTCTTCGCGGGCACCCATGTGGCGTCCTTGATGTGGATGTGGGCGACGTGGTCGCGGATGTGGGTCCAGAATTCCCACGCGTCCTGCCAGGGCCAGGGCTTCGCCTTGGATCGGTCGGCATTGAAGACGGGATTCGCGGTGTCGAAGACCCACTTGAGGCCGGGAACCTGGTCGACGAGTTCGCGCGCGATCTGCCAGCTCATGCCGCCGTAGTTCATGCAGTTCTCGTGCACGGGCGTGATGCCGGCATCGAGGAAGCGGTTGGTCACTTCGCGGACGCGTTCGATGACGACGGGCGGAAGGCGGTCGTCGTTCTCGCCGGGCTTGAAGCTCATGACGCGGACGAACTTCGTTCCCAGCCGCTGCATGCGCGGGATGGCGCGGCCGACTTCGCCGACGGTCACGTCCCAGGGCGTCTCGACGGTCTTCGCCCAGTTCATGATGGTGGAGCCGAAGGCGTAGACGCCGATGCCGGAGGCCTGGAGCTTATCGACGCAATGGTCGAAGGCCTTGTCGGGGATCTCGTGGAAGTTGCCCTTGGGAAAGCCGGGGACTTCGACGCCGCGCATCTCAAGGTGCTTCCAGCCGAGTTCCTGCGTCGCCGCAATCTGGGCCTCGATGGAGTTGCCCGCTTCGTCGCCGATGCCTGTGAGGATCATGGGAAAGTTTTCTGGGAAAGAGTTTCGGTTACTTCCGGAAAGACGCCGTGAAATCGTCGGACTGGATCTTCACGACCTTCTTCCGTGTGGTTGAATTCGCGATGAGTTCGTTGAGCTTGGTTTCCCACGCGGCGGAATCGAGCGGGAGCTGCACGGTCTGGCCGATGAGCGAGGAGTAGAGGAGCACGTTGGCCAATTCCACGGAGCCCATGCCGTCGTAGCCGGAGGCGATGAGCGGCGTGCCGTCGAGGATCGAATCCACGAAGCTCTGCATGAGGACGGCGTGGCCGTTGGCGGCATCGGCGAAGGGGATCTCGACGTTCCAGACCTCGGGTTTGGCGAAGCCGCTCTTGGCCGCCTTGGAGAACTCGACCATGTCCGCGTCGTTGCGGATGAAAGTGAGCTTGTTGTTTTCCAGGACGGCCTTGCCGCGTGTGCCCACGATCTCGAAGCGGTTGGTGCCGGGGGCTTCGCCGGTGGACGAGACGAAGACGCCCGTGGCGCCGTTGGCCCATTCCATGACGCAGGTGACGTTGTCCTCGACCTCGATGTCGTGGAAGCGGCCGAGCTGGCAGAAGCCGCGCACGCTGGCGGGCATTCCGCAGAGCCATTGCAGGACATCGAGCTGATGGAGGCATTGGTTGAGCAGCACGCCCCCGCCCTCGCCCTTCCACGTCGCGCGCCAACCGCCACTGGCGTAGTAGGCCTCGGTGCGGAACCAGTCGGTGATGATCCAATTGATGCGGACGATCTGTCCGAGGTCGCCTCCGTCGATCAGCTTCTTGATCTTCTGATAACGGGGTTCCACGCGGAGCTGGAACATGCCGGCGAAGACCTGCTGCGGATGCTCCCGGGCCACGGCGAAGAGGCGTTCGGCATCGGCCTTCTGGGCGGAGACGGGTTTCTCGATCATCGTGTGCAGGCCGTTCTTGAGCGCGTCGATGCCGATGGTGGTGTGGAGGAAGTGCGGCGTGGCCACGATGATGGCGTCGATCTCGCCGGAGCGGATCATCTCCTCGCTGGTGGCGAAGGCCTTCACGCCCTTGGCGCGGAAGGGATCGACGTTCACGGCGTTGGAATCGGCCACGGCGGCCAGTTCGGCGCGGGCGATCTTCTTATCGAGCAGGTAGCCGGCGTGGAATTTGCCGATGTTGCCGAGACCAACGAGACCGAGACGGACGTGTTTCATGGAGATCGGATGACTGTTCTTCGTTTGCCGCAGTTTGAAGGCGTCCGGGAATATCGCCGTCGGAGAAAATCGCCCGCAACTTCAATCGCCATCCGCCGGGGCAGTCGATTGCGGGAGGGGACCACACCGGCCGCGAAAGCTGAAACTTCCCGTTCCGATCCGGGGTTATGCCATCGAACAGAATGAAAGTCCTGCGCTCCTCCCAAGCCGAATCCGTCTCTGGTCTCGGCTTGGTCTTCTCTTCGACCCATCGCGTTGAAAAGCCGGTCAACGATGCCGGATCGGCCAGTCGAGACGGGGCGGTCGTCCTGTCTTTCGGCCAAACCGGCCAAAGTCCGGCGCCCGGCCAGGCGGAACGGGTTGAAACCGTTCCCGGCCTGCGGCGTCTTCACCGGAAGTTCCGTCGCCAAAAGAGCGACGGTTTGACGTCCACCCACTGATTGCCCAGATTCCGCTGTCATGCGTTCCATCCAATTTGCAGCCGCCTCGGTCTTTGCCCTGCTGAGCGTCCTTTCCGTCCAGGCCCAGAGCGCAAAGACCCGCGTCCTCTCGCTCGACGACTGCATCCAGCTCGCCCTCCAGAACAACCTCGACATCCGCATCGAGCAGAAGAACCCGGCGATCGTCCGGCTCAATCTCGAGGGAAGCTACGGAGTCTATGACCCGGTGTTGTCCGCCCAGTTCCAGAGGGCGTTTTCAATGACCCCGGGCACGATCCTCCCCAACGGCCTCACGACGCCTTCGACCGAGTTCTACGGCGTCAATTCATCCGTCGGGCTCCGCGGATTCCTTCCCACCGGCCTCAGTTACAGCCTGACCGAAAACCTCAATCGATCCGACGTGGCGTCCGGCGGCAATCCGGCCCGCGAATCCTACGGCTCGGGACTCGGCGTTTCCCTTTCGCAGCCGTTCTTGAAAGATTTCCTGATCGATGGACCCCGACTTACCATCGAGCTCAACAAGCGGTCGTTGCGGACCTCCGAGGCGTCGCTCCTAAACCAGACGATGTCCATCATCTCGCGCGTCGAGGATGCCTACTACGACCTGATCTACAGTCGCGAGAACCTGAAGGTGCAGGTCCAGGGCGTCGAGCTGGCCGAAAAATCGCTCTCCGAAAACAAGAAACGCGTCGAAGTCGGAGCCCTCGCTCCTCTGGACGAGAAGCAGTCCGAAGCCGAAGTGGCCGCGCGTAGAAGCGATCTCCTCAGCGCGCAACTGGCCCTCCGCCGGCAGCAGAACCTCCTGGCCAACCTTCTGGGAGACAACTTCCGCGAATGGGTCGACAACACGATCGAGCCCAAGGATTCCCTCAAGGCGGTGCCGGAACTCTTCAACCGCGCCGACAGCTGGGAGAAGGCGCTGGCCATGCGGCCCGATCTCCAGCAGCTCAGGATCGATCTCGAACGCGTGGATCTGACCCTGAAGTATCGCAAGAACCAGCTGCTGCCATCCCTCAACGCCTTCGGCGGCTACGGCCATTCCGGCCGCGACAACAGCCCCTGGGACTCTCTCCACCAGTCGCTCGACGGCAGCGCGCCCAACTACGACTGGGGCGTCAGCCTGAGCATGCCCCTCGGCAACCGTTCCGCCCGCACCTCCTTCCGTGCCTCCAAGGAGCAGCGCCTCCAGTCCGAGCTGGTCCTGCAGCGCGCCGAACAGACCGTGTTGATCGACGTCGACAACGGAATCTCGACGGCGAAGACCGCCCTCGAACTCATCTCCTCGACTCGCCTAGCCCGCGAATTCGCCGAGGCGGCCCTCGACGCCGAGCAGAAGAAGCTCGAGAACGGCAAGAGCACCAGCTTCGTCGTCCTGCGCCTCCAGCGGGATCTGACCTCGGCCCGCTCCTCCGAGATCCGTGCGCTCTCCGAATACAACAAGGCCCTGAACAGTCTCGCGTTGAAGGAGGGCACCGTCCTCGAACGCCGCAAGATCGACTTCTCGGTGAAGTAGGCTGCGGACTGCCCAATTCATTGAAAAGAAAAGCGGAGCCGGTTGAACCAGCTCCGCTTTCTACTTTCTGAACATGGTGCCGAATCCGCCAAGGGCCGCCGTTGGTTTTCCAACCCTCCTGTCCTAGCGCCCCGCCGGGTCACGGCGGAGGACGGAGGTTTCGTTGTCGGGCTTCTGCACCGGAACTTCGAACTCGTCGACCGTCCAGCGGTGGATGAGGAGGCGCTTGACCCGTGACGTTCCGGAAGGCTCCGGCAACGGCGGACGAGGTGGTGTGTTCCAGATGGGGCGCGGTTCGATCATCGAGTTCTGATGCAGCATCGGCGCGCGGCGTCGACGGCTTGAGGTGTTCCAGCCCGGTGAACCCGAGGCTCAAAGCGGTGGAGGCAAATTCATTTCCGCAGCGCGACATGCGCCTCGGCTAAATTTCAAAACAGGGTGGACATACCTGCCCGGAAAACGGGCAACAGGTTGCGAAGAACGAGGGGCAAAACCCGGATCTGATCGGATTCTCGCCCCCTTTCTCATTTCGGTCTGCGGCCACGGCGCTTCGTGATTTCTTTCTCCGTCTTTCGTTCGTTGGAAAAAGAAATTCCGTTCCGCCTCCCGCTGCGGCAAACACTCCTCGCCGATGTCCGCCCCCGCCGAACCCCAGCTCACGCCCATGATGGCGCAGTATCGCCGCATCAAGAGCGAGCTGCCGGCGGATGCGCTGCTCCTCTTCCGGCTCGGCGACTTCTACGAACTGTTCTTCGAGGACGCCCAGACCGGCGCGCAGATCCTCAACGTCACGCTGACCAAGCGCGGCGTGATCCCGATGTGCGGCATCCCCTGCCACGCGGCCAACGGCTACATCGCCCGCATCCTCCGCGCCGGCCGCAAGGTCGCCATCTGCGACCAGACGGAGGAAGCGCGGCCGGGCCAACTCGTGAAACGCGAGGTCACCGCCATTCTCAGCCCGGGAACGCACTTCGACGAACGCCTCCTCTCGGCGGAGCGGAACAACTTCCTCGCCGCCGTCAGCGTTTCCGGAAAACGTTTCGGCATCGCCCTCGTCGATCTCACCACGAGCGATTTCAAGGTCACCGAGCTGGAAGGCGACCAGGCCTTGTTGACCGAACTCGAGCGCGTCCGCCCGGCGGAGATCATCTACCCGGCCGAGAATGAGTCGCTGAAAACGCTGCTTCATTCCTCCGGTGCGATCTCCATCGGCTTTGAAGACTGGGTCTTCCTGCCGGACCAGGCCCTCTTCACCGTCCGGGAGCATTTCAAGGTGGCGACGCTCGACGGCTTTGGCCTGCGGAACCGCACCGCCGCTATTGGCGCGGCCGGAGCAGTGCTTCATTACCTCAGCCAGCATCTCCGCCGCGATGTCGCCCCGCTCGTCCGCCTCCAGGCCTACGAGCACCTGAACTTCCTCGCGCTCGACGGTTCCGCGCTCCGCAGCCTGGAGATCCTCGAACCGCAGCGCCACGACGCCGCACGCAACACCAGCCTCTTCGGCGCGCTCAACCGCACCGTCACGCCCATGGGCGCGCGCAAGCTGCGCGACTGGCTTTCGCAGCCGTTGGCCGAAGTCGACGCCATCACCCGCCGGCAGGATGCGGTGGAAACCTGGCTGGCCAATCCGCAGCCTATGGAGAAGTTCCGCGCTCTGCTCCGCGAGGTGCGGGATCTGGAGCGGATCATCAGCCGGCTGGGCTTCGGTTCCGGCAACGCCCGCGATCTCCTCGGACTCAAGGGCGGATTGGAACGCCTGCCGCGCCTTCGCCGCATGGCCCGCAGCGTCGGCCGCACCGACCTGCCCGAACCGCAGCCCGACCTCGCGGGCGAATGGGAACCGCCCGAGGAGGAGAATCCCCGCCTGCTTTCCGAACTCGCCAACCAGATCCAGCCCTTGCCGGATCTCGTCGAACTCATCAGCCGCGCCGTCGTCGACGAACCGCCGTTGGCCTTGAAGGAAGGAGGCATTGTCCGCGACGGCTTTTCGCCCGAGCTGGACGAACTCCGCAGCGCCTCGCGCAACGGCAAGGAATGGATCGCCCAGCTCCAGCAGCGCGAGATGGAGCGCACCGGTATTCCCTCGCTCAAGATCCGGTTCACCTCCGTCTTCGGCTACTTCATCGAGATCACGCGTGCGAACCTGGAAAAGGTCCCTTCCGATTACACCCGCAAGCAGACGGTCTCGAACGCCGAACGTTTCATCACGCCCGAGCTGAAGGAAATGGAAGGCAAGATCCTCGGGGCCGAAGAGCGGTCGGTGAAACTGGAATACGAACTCTTCCAGCAGGTCCGCGAATCCGTGCTCCTTCACCTCGCCGCCATCCAGATCACCGCGTCCGCGCTCGCGCAGCTCGACGTTCTGGGCAGTTTCGCCGAGACCGCGCGGCTCTTCGACTACTGCAAACCGTTCGTCGCCGACGAAGGCCAGATGGTCGTCCGCGACGGCCGCCATCCCGTGCTGGAGCAGCAGCAGGGCGACGAACGCTACGTGCCGAACGACGTCCATCTCGACGTCAACTCGCAGCAGATCGCCATCATCACCGGGCCGAACATGGCGGGCAAAAGCACCTACATCCGGCAGGTCGCTTTGCTCGCGTTGATGGCCCACTCCGGTTCCTACGTCCCGGCGCGGGAGGCGCGGATCGACATCGTGGACCGCATCTTCACCCGCATCGGCGCGAGCGACGACCTCGCGCGCGGCCAGTCGACCTTCATGGTCGAGATGACGGAAACCGCCGCGATCCTGAACAACGCCACCCGCCGCAGCCTGCTGATCCTCGACGAGATCGGCCGGGGCACGAGCACCTTCGACGGGCTCAGCCTCGCGTGGTCCATCGTGGAGTTCATCCACAACCAGCTCGGCTCACGGACGCTCTTCGCCACGCACTACCACGAGCTGACCGAACTGGCCGGACGGTTGAAACGGGTCCGCAACTACAACGTCGCCGTGCGCGAGTGGAACGACCAGATCGTCTTCCTCCGCAAGATCGTCGAAGGCGGCACCGACAAGAGCTACGGCATCCACGTCGCCCGCATCGCCGGCGCGCCCAAGTCCGTCGTCGAACGCGCCAAGGAAATCCTCCGTGTCCTGGAGGAGGCCGAACTCAATCTCCAGAAGGTGGCCGACGGCGACGGCACCGCCCCCAGCCAGCCCCGCGCCCGCGTCGGCCGCCAACGCGCCGAACGCGAGAAGCTCAAGCAGCTCCCGGAGACGCCGCAGATGGATCTGTTCTCCTGATTCGGTCCGGGTAGCGCCGGCCTCCGGCCTGCTGTTCCGGGCGTCTTCGCCCGGAACCGATGGAGGCTCTCTTTCGAAGCCGGGATCGCGGAACAGCCAGCGCTTCGGCCTCGCGGATGTCTCGACGCACATGCGAAGCGGCTATCAGCGCTCCGGGATCAACCCGCTCCACGCTTTCCCGCGGAGACCCAGGAAAGAGCAGGCCAGAGGCCTGCGCCACCGAACTTCCAGCCGCTCAAACTTTCTTCGTGCGCAAGCGTGATGTTTCTGTGAACCGCGCGCATGTTCTCACTTCAGAAGCTGTTGGGTAAGGACACCGTGTTCTTCGACCTGCTCGAATCCGCCGCCAAGGAGTCGTGCGCGAGCATCGAAGTTCTCATCCAGTTCGCCAAGCGGCCGGACATGCCGGGCCCGCTCGACGGCTTCATCGCCGCGCGCCGGAAGGAGAAGGCCATCTCCGAGCAGATCAGCGAGGCCGTGACCACGACCTTCGTCACGCCCATCGAGCGCGAGGACATCGAGGCGCTGAACACCGCGCTCTACAAGATTCCCAAGACCGTGGAGAAGTTCGGCGAACGCCTCATCCTCGCCAGCGACCAGATCCGCGGCGCCGACTTTTCCCCGCAGACCGAGCTGCTCGGACGCGCCGCCGCCGTCGTGGAGGAACTCGTCCGTAGCCTGCGCAAGCCCCCCGGAATCGAGGCGGTCAAGGCGCTCAATTCCAAGCTCCAGAAGATCGAGAGCGAGGCCGACGACCTGATCCTGCTCCTGCTGAAGAAGCTCTATTCCGGCGCCGTTCCGCCCGTGCAGGTCATCATCCTGAAGGATCTCTACGAGCTGCTCGAAAAGGTCATCGACCGCTGCCGCGACGTCGGCAACTGCGTCGTCCATATCGTCCTGAAGAACTCATGAACCCCGGCTCCGCGTGACCCTCGTCCTCACGGTCATCTTCATCGCGTTGGTGTTCGAATACATCAACGGCTTCCACGACACGGCCAACTCCATCGCCACCGTCGTCTCGACAAAGGTGCTGACGGCGCGCCAGGCCATCCTGCTCGCGGCCGTGACCAACCTCGTCGGCGCGCTCATCGGCCACGCCGTGGCCAAGACCGTCTCCAGCGGGCTTGTCGACAGCCAGTTCGTCACCAACCAGACCATCGCCTGCGCCCTGCTCAGCGGCATTGTTTGGAACCTGATCACCTGGTGGTTCGGCCTGCCCAGCAGCTCGACCCATGCGCTGGTGGGTGGGCTTTGCGGCGCGACCGTCGCGTCGGCGCATGGAAACTGGCACGCCATCCTTTGGTCCGTGGACAAGGTGGACAAGGTGACCGGCGTGGTGAAGCACGAGGGTGTTCTCCACAAGGTCGTCATTCCGATGATCACCTCGCCGATCATCGGCTTCTTCGCTGGGTTCCTCGTCATGGCCCTGCTCTACGTCCTTCTGAAAAACCGCCGGCCGCACTGGGTCACAAGGGTCTTCGGCAAACTCCAGCTCGTCAGCGCAGGCTACATGGGATTCGCCCACGGCCTGGCCGACGCGCAGAAGACGATGGGCATCATCACGCTCTCGCTCGTCACGGGCACGACCGCCGGAACCTTCAACGACCTTCCTAGCTGGCTGGATTTCCTGAGGCTGACTCCTGCTGCCGGCGGCGGAGCGCCCGATGTGCCGGGGTGGATCAAAGTCGTCTGCGCGCTGACGATGGCGGCCGGAACGGCGGCCGGCGGTTGGCGGATCATCCGGACCATGGGCCACAAGATGGTGAAGCTTCAGCCGGTCCATGGCTTTGCCGCCGAATTCACCGCCGCCACGCTTTTGGCCGTCACGGGCTCGATGGGCATGACCGTCTCGACCACGCACAGCATCACCACGGCGATCATGGGTGTCGGTGCGGCGAAGCGCTGGAGCGCGCTCAAGTTCGGCGTGATCGAACGCATCATCTGGGCCTGGGTGTTCACGCTGCCCGCCGCTGGCGGCGTCGCCTACCTCCTCATGCGCCTCGCCCAGACCCTCGACTGGGCGAAGTAACAGGGGACGATTGCTCGAAGCGTCCCAAGCTGGCCAAACGCCGGCGGCACGCTAGGTTCTGCCGCACATGAACCACGAAAACCTGGAAGCCCAGCGCGAGGAGCCCTGGCGCATCTTCCGCATCATGGCGGAGTTCGTCGAAGCCTTCGACACCATGTCCCACGTCGGCCCGTCCGTGACCATCTTCGGCTCGGCCCGGACCAAGAAGACGTCGAAGGACTACCAGGCCGCCGAAGCGATCGCCCTGGGTCTGGCCAAGAACGATTTCGCCGTCATCACCGGCGGCGGCGGCGGCATCATGGAGGCGGCCAACAAGGGCGCGGCCAAGGGACGCGGCAAATCCGTGGCCCTGAACATCGCCCTGCCGTTCGAGCAGAAGCCCAACAAGTTTTCCAACGTGAAGGTGGACTTCCACTACTTCTTCAGCCGGAAGGTCTGCCTCGTGAAATACAGCATGGGCTTCGTCTACATGCCCGGCGGCTTCGGGACGCTCGACGAGTTCTTCGAAGTCATCACACTCATCCAGACACGGCGGCTGCCGGAGTTCCCCATCGTCCTTTTCGGGAAGAAATACTGGAGCGGGCTCTTCAAGTGGATCGAGACGACCGTCGAGAAGGAAGGCCTCATCACCAAGGGCGACCGCGATCTCGTGACCATCACCGACGACGTGGACGAAGCCGTGGATGTTTTCCTCGACCACCGCCGTCGTGTGGGTGTGCCCAAGACGCTGCCATCGAACTTGGCCTAACCCACCGGGAAACATCGAACATCCAACTCCCGCCATCGAACATCGAACACCGGACGGGCGCCGATTCGCGGCCATTGGTTGTTGGAAGTTGAATGTTCGGTGTCCGATTTTCCCCTCCCATCACTGATGGCTGTTTACCAGATCACCACCCTGCCCAACGGCGTCACCGTCGCCACGGCCGCCATGCCGCAGATGAAAAGCGTCTGCGTCGGGCTCTGGCTTGGCGTGGGCGGCCGGCACGAGCCCGCCGAGGTCAGCGGCATCTCGCACTTCATCGAGCACATGCTCTTCAAGGGGACCGCCTCGCGGAGCGCCGAGCAGATCTCCCAGTCGGTCGAGGGCCTCGGCGGCTACCTGAACGCCTTCACCAGCGAGGACCACACCTGCTTCTACGCGCGGGTCGTGGCCGACCGCTGCCACGACGTCCTCGAGGTGCTCTTCGACATGTTCCTGCGTTCGCGTTTCGCCGACGAGGACATCGCCAAGGAGCGCAACGTCATCCGCGAGGAGCTGGCCATGTATTACGACCAGCCCCAGCAATACGTCCACGAACTGCTCAACCAGGTGCAGTGGCCCGACCAGCCGCTGGGGCGGCCTTTGGCAGGATCGGACGCCACGTTGAAGCGCATTCGCCGTCCCCATTTCAAGGCGTATCTCGACCGGTGCTACGTGTCCGAAGCCACGCTCGTCTGCGCCGCCGGCGCGGTGGATCACGACTCCCTCGTCGCCGAAGTGACGCGTCTCTCCAAACACTGCCGACCGGGCCCGAAGCCCGCGTTCGCACCGGCCGTCCATCCCCGCACCCGGCCGGGCATCCGCCTCGACACGCGCAAGACCAGCCAGGCCCAGCTCGCGCTCGGCATCCGCACCGCCTCGCGGCACGACCCGCGCCGCTATGCGCTGCGCCTGTTGAACGCAGTCGTCGGCGAGACCATGAGCTCGCGCCTGTTCGTCGAGCTGCGCGAGAACCGGGGCCTGGCCTACGACATCCACAGCTCGCTCAGCTTCTTCGAGGACACCGGCGATCTCGTCGTCTCCGCCGGGCTGGATGCGGATAACCTGGAGAAATCCCTCAAGCTGATGCTGCGCGAACTCCGCCGCCTCGCGGAGAAGTCCGTCGGCGCTGCGGAACTGCGCCGCGCGAAGGACTACGTCATCGGCCAGATGGAGCTGAATCTCGAAGGCACCGAGAACCACATGATGACCATCGGCGAACAGATCCTCGGCTGGGGCCGGATCACCGCGCCGGAGGAGGTCGCTCGAAGGCTCCGCGCCGTCCGCCCGTCGGAAGTGCGGCGCGTGGTTGGAGATTTCCTGCGGCCCGAACGGATGAGCCTCGCGCTCGTCAGCCCGAGGAAGGACGGAGCGAGGTTGGAGGCTCTTCTCGCAAGATGTTCAGGCTAGACTGGTCATCAACCGACGCCACGCTGAAACAAACCCAGCTTGGCCCAACTCCCGCGAAATGACTCAGAGCCTGTCTGAAAAACCGCCCGGTCAGGGGACCGGGCCTACAGGGAAGACGGCAAATCTTCGGTTTGTTGTAGGCCGTGTGCCCTCACACGGCGCCGCGTCGGAATTCTCAGACGGGCTCTAAACAGCTCGCTGGGCTTGGACGTTAGCCTTCTGACCGGATCGCTCGGGCAGTCGGCTCTCACTCCTTCTTCGCCGTCGCCTGTTCGATCTGTTTGGCGAGGGCGTTGAACTTCTCCACCACGCCGTTGTATTCGGTGGTGCGGGCGTTGAGCTGTTCGGCGAGTTGGACGCGTTCGTCACCGAGCTTCTTGACCAGTTCGTTCTGCTGTTTGACCGCGTCGTTCAGCTTGGCGATGGACTCGTTCTGGGATCGGATGTTCCCGTTCTGCACCTCGACGGCGTCCTTGTAGGCATTGACCTGGCGGCGGGCTTGGTCGAGTTCCAGCCCGGCCTTGCGCTTGGCCGCATTGGCGGTCGCGACGGCGGCGTTGTTGGTGGCTTCGGCCGCCTTGAGCTCCTTCACGCGCAGGTCGAGGCGGGTGATCTCGGAATCCCACTGCTTCAGCCGGCTTTCCACGTCCTGCAGCTTGCGGTCGCGCTCGTGGATGTCGGCGGTCAGCTTGCCGACCTGTTCGCGCAGCCCGGCCTCGCGCACCCACTGGATGGCGGCCAGGAGGCAGAGCCCGAGGCACAGCCCGATGAGGATCTTGGGAAGGTTCTTGTTCATGGGGCCTTCACTTGGGGCTTTCGGCCGTGACGTTGAAGGCCACCTTCTGGAAGCCGGCGCGGCGGGCGAGATCGAGGACCTTCATCATCGAGCCGTGAGAGGTGTCGACGTCGCCGTTGACGTAAACGGGCAGGTTCGTGTTCGCGGCGGCGCGGTTGGTCAGGACGGTGTAGAGCGCGGGCAGGGTGATGAGCGTCTTTTCCAGGAAGACATCGCCCTTCCGGTCGACGGCGAGGCTGATGATGTCCGGCTTGAAGTCGCGCACGGCCTGGGTGGCGGTGGGCAGGTTGACCTTGACCGACTGCTGTTTGCTCATCGAGAGGCTCACGAGCATGAAGGACGCGAGCAGGAAGAACATGATGTCGATCAACGGGACGATCTCGATGCGGTTGTGCTTCGTCTGGAGCGATGACTTGACCGGCTTCATGGCGCGTCAGGAACGGGGGGTGTTGTCGAACGCACCGGGCCGTTTGAACAGTCCCTGCAGGTGGGTGCCCGCCTGGCGCAGCTCCACTTCGAGCCGTGCGGCCTTGCGGGAGTAGTAGTTGCACGGAAGCAGCATCGCGATGGCGATGCCGAGGCCCGCCGCCGTGGCGATCAATGCCTCGCCGATGCCGCCGGTGACCTTCTCGACGGCGAGCTCGGATCCGCCGATGGAGCTGAACGAACCCATGATGCCCGTCACAGTTCCAAGCAGTCCAAGCAACGGCGCGAGCGTGATGAGCGTGTCCATCACGGGCAGGAACTTCGCGGCGTTCTCGACCTCGTCCGTGGCCACGATCTGCATGGCCTCCTCGACTCCGCCGGGATACGCGGCCAGGCCGGCTTCCACGACCTTCACGGCGGGATCGTCGGTGCCGTGGCATTTCGTCAGGGCCAACGCGACGTCACCGGCTTGCACCGCGGCGAAGACTTCGCCAAGCCGGGCGCGGTCGCGGCGTTTGTTGAAACGCGCCCACCAGAGGACGCGTTCCCCGACGGCGGCGACGGCGGCGAGGGTGGCGAGAAGGATCGGCCACATGATGGGGCCGCCCTTGATGAAGAGATCGACGACGATGTTTGAAAGCATGGGCTCGGGCATGGCGGTTGGGTTCACTTGGTCAGGATGAAATCAAAGGGGATGCGGTAGTAGCGGACCTCGCCGGCGGGCCACTTCCAGCGGGTCTTCACACATTGCAGGGCGGCGTTATCAAGCAGGGTCGAGCCGGAGGGCTCGTCGACATCCAGACGCGCCACCTGGCCATCCGCACCGATGACGGCGTAGAGGACCACCCGCCCCTGCAACCGGCTTCGGCGTGCGGCCGCCGGATACTCCGGATACGGAAAATCGCCGCTCGTGCCCGCCCCGCCGAAGACCGCCACCTTGGGAGTCGCGGCCTTGACCGTGCCGCCGTCCATCGGCCTCGGCGGCGGCGCGGAGGCGAGCTTGACCGGAACCACCACGCCGATGGTCGGCACGGAGAACGACACTGCGGCATTGGCCGGAGCCACGGCCACGACCTGCGGAACGGCATCGGCCGGCTGATCGGTTTTAGGCTTTTCGGCGTCGAGCACCTGCGTAGGAACTGGAGCGGGCGGCGGAGGTTCGAAGAGCACGGGCACGGGCTCGTCGGGCGGAGGCGGTAGAACGGTGGGACGAATCGGACGCGTAAAGAGGCCGACGATGCCGACCGACAGGCAAAGGGCCGCAATGCCGGCCGTGAAGGCCATCGGCTGGTTCGGGTCCGGTGCCGACGAAGCCACGCACCGCCGCGTCAATTCAGACGCGCCGGCCGCCCGCTCCGCTTCTGCTGTCAGGTGATTCGCCATGCCAACACTCGATCCATCGATTCTGACCGGCTGGTGGTCCCCCAGCATCCGGTGGCCTGCAAAAACTTAATGCCCGTTTGCGGTCTGCTTTCCGAGCAAAGCACAGCGGCACCGGTTTTCCCAATCGCCAGCGCCTCAACTCGCAGCGATCTGGATACTGCTTCCCAGCCCCATCATCTCGCGGACCTGTCCGCCGAACTTGGCGACATCCACCGACGGGCCGATCAGCACCATGGTCGTCGGCGGCAACGGCGGTGCCACGGGAAACCGGTCGATGGAGCACCAGCCGAAGACCTGCTGGAAGAGATGGACCTCGCCCGGCGATTCGGCGAGACGCACGAAGCCCTTGGCGCGGATGACTTCCTTCCGGTCCAAGCCGCGCAGCATCGTTTCGAGTTTCTCGCGCGGCACGGGCATCGGCAGCGGGAAGGTGACCGATTTGTAGGACTCGTGGAGGTGCTTCTCCGACCGGTCGCCAGCGGGATCAACCGTGGTGGCGGCGGCGAGTTCCTTGAGCAGGTCGGGAAGTTCGGGAAGAGCGAACGGCAGCCGGACGATGCGCGCCGTCGGGTTGACCTTGGCGATCTTGGCCTTGGCGAACTGGATCTCCGCCTCGGACACGAGATCGCACTTGGAAAGGAAGACGATGTTCGCGAACTGGAGCTGCCTTTCCGCCAAGCGCCACTCGGCCAGCTCGTCCTGCAAGGCGCGGAAGCCCGCCGCCGAGACGACCGTCAACACGCCGCGCAACTGCGCCACGGAAGCGACATCGAAATCCGTCAGTAGGTCGATGACGGCGTCGGGTTCGGCCAGGCCGGATGTTTCCACGAGGATCAGGTCGCGTCCGCCGGACCGTGCGAGACGGCGGACTGCATTGCCAAGCTGGGTGTCGTCGGTGCAGCACATGCAGCCGCCTTCGACGGTCTCCATCGAGACATCCGGCCGGCCAAGGATGAGCGCGTCGACGCTCATGGCGCCGAAGTCGTTCATCACGATGGCGGGCCTGAGCCCGCTGACCGGCGCTTCGTGGAGCCACTTCCAGAGCAGCGTCGTCTTTCCCGAGCCGAGGAAGCCGGTGACGAGGAAGATGGGGATCGGTTTCACGGCGGAAGTAAGGAATGGGATCAGCGTTTGGCCGGCTGGCAGTCCGGGCAGGTGCCGTAGATCTCGACCTCGTGCTTCTCGAAGGTGAAGCCCTTGGTCTTGGAGATTTCCTCCTGCAACGCGTCCAGGGTGTCGGTGTGGGGGAGGTCCGAAACCGTGCCGCAATCCTGGCAGACGAGGTAGTCGTGGTGCTCGTCCGGGGTCGCGAGGGCGAAGTGCGCCATCCTGCTCTTGAGGCTCACGCGGCGGACGATCCCGAACTCCTCCAACGACATCATCGTGCGCCAGAGCGTGGCGTTGTCGCAGGTGCCCTTGATCCCGCGTGCCCGGCCCATCTGGTCGAGGTTCACCGGTTGGCGCGATCCGGACAGGAAACGGAGGATGCGTTTCCGCGGCCCGGTCAGGCGCATCTTCTTCTCGACGCATTGCTGGAGCGACCAGGTGAGGCGATCGGCGCTGGATTTCATGGGGCGGCCTTTCCCGGCAGGGACGGCGTCCGCGTGATCCGCCGGCGTTCACGGACGCGGTTGACGGCCATGGAGGCCACGAAGAAGACAAAGCCGACCAGCACGATCACCGGTCCCGGCTGCACGTCGATCGAAGCCGAAACCACCAAGCCCGACAGGACCGAAGCAAGCGCGATGGCGACCGAGACGGCCACGATCACGGCCAGGGATCGGCTCCATAGTGTGCCGATCACGCCGGGGATGATCAGCAGGGCCGTCACGATCAACACCCCGACCACCCGCGTGGAGATGATCACCGTCGCCGCGATCAGGAGGATGAGCCCGTAGCGCAGCGCCGGAGTCGGCACGCCGGAGACGCGGGCGATGTCCTCGTCGAACGTCCATGATCCGAGCCAACGCCAGCAGCGCAGGACGAAGAGCGCGGTCACCAGGACCGCGCCCGCGAGCAGCCAGCATTCGAGCGGATTGACCGCCGTGATGCTGCCGAAGAAGAAATGTTCCAGATGGCCGGACCCGCGCTGCTTGATCGAGAGCAGCACCACGCCGAGCGAGAACGCGGCCAGGTAGCAGACGCCGACGGCGGTGTCCGAGGCGATCCGCTTCTGCGAGCTGACGTAGGCCATCGCCGCCGCGACGCCGCAGGTGAACACGAAGCTGATCAGATAGGCCGGCAGCGTCGGGCTTGGGCCCGTTCCCAGGAGGAAAATGCCGACGGCCAATCCGCCGAGGCTCGCGTGCGCCAAGCCGTCCGCAGAAAACGACAGGCGCCGCAGGATGACGAATGGCGACAGGAGCCCGCAGGTCAAAGCCAGCAGCAACCCGGCGATGAGCGCCCGGGTCATGAAGCCATAGCCGGCGAAGGATCGGATGCTTTCGAGGAGGTCCACGGCGGGGATCAATGCTTGTGGCCGGTCTCGCCCGGCTTGTGCGTGTGGTCGTGGTGGACCTTGTGCGGGATGCCGCCGGACCTGCGGAAGGTGATCGGCTCGCCGCTGTGGCTCGTCTGGTAGCGTTCCAGTTCGCAGCTGTAGGCCGAGTGGACGATGCTGTCGTTCAGGTCCCGCGCCGCGCCGTGCCAGTGGAGGTTGCCGCTGATGCACGCGATGCGGTCGGCGTATTTGGTGATCAGAGGAATGTCATGGCTGACCAGCACCACCGTGATGCCCTGGCGGGAAAGCTCGTGGAGGATGGCGCAGAACTGTTCCTGGCCCCACGCGTCCACGCCCGCCGTGGGTTCGTCGAGCAGCAACATCTCCGGCTGGCTCATCAGGGCGCGCGCCAGGAGCAGGCGTCGCTGCTGGCCGCCGGACATGTCGACGACGCGCGTCTGGACGTGGTCGGTCATGCCGACGCGGCGGATCAATTCATCAGCGCGTGCAAACTGTTCGCGTCTGCGGGCCCCAAAAAATGGCCAGCCACCGTCGCCGCCCTGGCGCACGACCTCGAGGCCGCTCAGGGGATAATGCGGCTCCAACGTCATCTTCTGGGGCACGTAGCCGATGCGCGGCGCGGCGCCGTTCCGTCCCTGCCAACGGATGTCGCCCGACGAGGGATGGAGCAGCCCCACCAGCAGGCGGAGAAACGTCGTCTTCCCGCCGCCATTGGGGCCGATGATGCCGAGGAACTCTCCCGAATTGAGCGAGAGCGAGATGTCCCTGAGGATCGAGCGTCCGCTCAGGTCGAGCGCGACCTGCTCCACCTTCAGCACGTTGGCGACCGGGGTGGTCATCAGTCCTTCTGGCCGAGCACGCGCTTGAAGGTTTCCAGATTGGCCCGCTGCCGCTCGAGGTAGCCGCTGTCCGGGGCTTCGGCGAGCTGGCGTTCGAGCGGGTCGAGCTTCTCCACGCTGCCGCCGATCTCCTTCGCGATCACCTGGGCCGCCCGGTCGGGCACGCTGGTCTCGGCGAAGACGACGGTGATGCCCTTGCTGCGGACGAGGTCGACGAGCTTCCGCAAATAGGCCGCGGACGGTTCGTCTCCGGGAAACATCTGGATGATGGCCGCTTCCTTCACGTCGTAGCGGGCCAGCAGGTAGCTGAACGCGCCGTGGAAGGTGACGACTTCACGTTTCTGAAACTTCGCGGACGCGGTGCCGAAGTCCTCGTGCAGCTTCTGGATGTCGGCGACGAGCTTGGCCTGGCGTTCCTCCACGCCGGCCTTGTGCTGCGGGGCCAGGGTGATGAGTTCGCTTCCGATCCGTTTGACCAGCTGCTGGGCGATCAACGGATCCATCCAGAGATGCGGGTCGACTTCGGCCGGATGCGCGTGGTCATGGTCGTGATCGTGGTCATGCTTGGGCCCGGCCCCAGCGGTTTTTCCGAACTCCTCCAAGGCCACGGGCGTGGGTTTCCGGGTAGGGATTCCCCCCGAGATCGTGGCCATCTGGCGGCGGCCTTCGGCTTTGGCCAGCCGTTCCACCCAGCCGTCAATGCCAAGACCGAGCAGCAGGACCAGATCGGAGTCGGCGACCAGCTTGGCCGAACCGGCGCTGGCTTCGACCGAGTGCGGATCCGCTCCCGGCGGGACGAGGCAACGCACGTCGAAGTTGGTCCCGCCGAGCTGCCGGGCGAAGTCGTAGAGCGGGAAGAAGCTGGTGACGACGAGGGGCTTTTCCCGGGGCTCACGTTTCTGCGAGCAAGCCGGGAGACTCAGCAAGGCAAGCAGGGCAAGAGCCCAACGGGCGGATGATTTAAGGCTGGAGCACATGGTGGGCAGATGAGCCCGCCCACAGGGTCGGCCTGCTTGTCTCGGCAAGGCACGGCGACCATACGAACGGGTCAGTGACTTATACGGCGACTCCCCCGTCTTGCAAGCTGTTTGCCTTGGAGCGCACTCAAGGCGGAATTGTTTCCCCCGTCCATATTGGAAGAGGTGGTGGCGTGAACAGCTTGCCCGGCAGAATCAGGTGCCACCGGCGTGGAGTTCCGACCGCGAAATGAACCCGGCTCCCGAATACGGTTACTTCATCGTAGCGTTCGTGCAGCTCTCTCCAAGGAATACAGGCGGTTTCCGCTCCAAACTGGAAACTCGGTGACAGGTGAAGACCCTCCGCTGAGGTCCAAATGGTGATCGAACTCATGCTCATCTGATCGAGCGAGATGGAGCCGACTGTGGACCGGATGGCCGCAGCGGGCTTGTTTGGGAACGCCTTGGCCAAGTCTTTCAAGCCCGATGCGAAGCCCATGAACCAGAGCAAGCCGAAGACACCCATTATTACGAGAGGCGGGATGAGCAACATCAGCCAAGGGAACGCAGACGATGTGTTTGTCTGCATGGATGGAAAGGCTCGATTCGCCAGCCGCTTCGTCAACTTCAACGCCTATCCCGCAATTCCAAGCACGGCCCGCCGCAACAGCTCCAGCGCCTGGTTGCCGGTCACGGCCTTGAAGGCTTCGCGGTCCCAGCGGTTCAACATGCGGACGACCTTGGTGCCATCGGCCGAGGCCAGGGCGATGAACACGGTGCCGATGGGTTTCGCGTCGGTGCCGCCTGTCGGCCCGGCGACGCCGGTGACGGCGAGGGCGAAGTCCGAACCCATCGCACGGCGTGCGCCTTCGGCCATTTCGCGCACGACCGCTTCGCTCACGGCTCCATGCTGCGCCAGCGTCTCGGCCTGAACGCCGAGGAACTTCTGCTTCGCTTCGTTCGAGTAGGTCACGAAGCCGCCGAGGAAGGGAACGGATGCGCCGGCGACGTTGGTGATGCGATGGGCGATGGCGCCGCCGGTGCAGCTCTCGGCCAGCGCGAGCGTCTGGTGGCGTTCGGTCAGTTCGCGGACGACCACGGACTCCAAGGTGTCGTCGTTCCGGCCAAAGATATTCGACCCGAGTTCCGCTTCGATGATCGCTCCCGCACTGCGAACAATCTGCGCCGCCGTTTCGCCACGGGCGATGATCCGCACGTCCACCGCTCCGTAGTGCGCGCAGTAACCGAGGTCGATGCCGAGCGCCTTGTAGGCTTCGAGCCGCGGCTCCAACCGTTCGGCCAAGGCCGATTCGCCGAGGCCGGTGCTGCGCCACGTTTCGCACACGACGTCCTCGCCGAGAGGGCACTTGGCCTTGAGCAGCGGGATGACCTGGTCCTTGAACATGGGATGAAGTTCACGCGGCGGCCCTGGCAGCATGAAGATCCACGCCGGGGCGGATCCGAACGGATTCGGGTTCACCTCGATGGCCAGACCGGGGGCTGTGCCGTTCGGATTGTAGAGGACGAGCGCGGCTTCGGGGGCGAGCGCCTGCACGGTGTTGCTGGGAGGCATGGGGCGCTTGCGGACAGCGAAGAACTCCTCGATCTCGCGCAACACACGTTCGTCCAAGACGAGCTTCCGGCCGAGG
This sequence comes from Verrucomicrobiota bacterium, assembly GCA_043744715.1. Taxonomy (GTDB): domain Bacteria; phylum Verrucomicrobiota; class Verrucomicrobiia; order Limisphaerales; family CANJSG01; genus CANJSG01. Next base: position 22,091 of record JAYTUE010000127.1, read on the forward strand.
AGTTCGGCGATGAGCTGGCGCGTGATGTCGTCGCTCGTCGGACCGAGACCGCCGGTCACTATGATGATGTGGACACGCCCCAGCGCTTCGCGGACGGCGTCCTGGATGGACTTCCCGGTGTCGGGCACGGCGACTTGGCGGACGAGGTTGTAGCCGAGATCGCCGAGGCGGCGCCCGAGCCATTGGGCGTGGGTGTTGAGGACGCGCCCGAGCATGAGCTCCGAGCCGGTGTTGATGATTTCGACCGTCACGGGCGGATGCTAGCGCGTGCCAAGCGTTGCCGCCAGCGAGGGGTTCATTTCACGGCCCGCTGCATCCGGAGTCCGCCGGCACGCGTAGAAGCGGGTGTAACCGCTGGTCGATGGAAGGGTGATCCGATCAAACCTCCGGCCGGCGCCCCGACTCACAACTCAAGAGAAAGAACCAACCATGATACGCCCATTCAAACTCGCCTCGCTCGGCCACGTCTTCGCCGACGGCCCCGCGCCGACCGGCCTGCGCTACTGCATGAACGGCGTCGCGCTGAAGTTCCAGGCGAAGAAGTAGGACGGTTCAGTTCTCCCCGGCCTCGATCTTCACCCGCCAATACAGCATCGACGCGGCGGAAGTCGGAGTCGCAGGGAGTTCGATGGTCGCGTCGTTGCCGGGAATCCAGTCGGAGAAATCGACCCAAGGTCCGGCGGGCAGGGCGGACGATTGCACCCGATACCGCCAGCCCCTGACCGTGTTGAACCGCAGAACCGCCGCACCGGCCGGATTTGATTGGGGCGTGAGCGAGAGGAACGTCGATGATGGGAAGGCGGCGACTTTCGATTCCGGCCAGTCGATCCGCAGAATCGGGTCGGGCAATGTCACGCCGTCCGGCACGAGGTAGCGGACGAGCACGTTGGTCGCGACGCCCGCTTCGACCGGACCGATGTCAAGATACGGCCCGAACTGGTCCTCGGCCGAGGCGTTCACCACGCGGATGGATGCGCCGTTCGAGTCCCTGCCCAATCCGGAGAAGCGAAGCCTGACGCGCTCCGCGCGGCCGAAACTGTTGTTGATGACGGACACCAGTTGCACGTCGTTCGACAGCGGGGAGATGGCGGAACGACGGGCTGGAGCCGGATTGATGGACACCGTGGGAGCGAAGAAGAAACGAGCGGGCAACATCGATCCATTGGTGCTGAAAACCTTCAGCACGAACGGGGAGTTTGTGAAGATGGGCGCGGACGGACTCATGGCGTTCGTGGGATAGAACAAAGTAAACACCGTCCTGGCGTTCCCTGGGTCGGAGAATCCCATTCTGTCCCCACGCAGTTTTGGTTGATAGATGCTGTCGAAGGAGAAACGTATTCCAAACTGGCTGCTTCCCGCTTGGACGATTTGAGCTCCAAAAAAGAATCCCCCTGATATTCCGGATGGCCACAGCGGTTTGGCCGTATGCATCCCAAAAGTAGCCGACTCCTCTCCTCCAGCCAAGTAGCAGACTAGGTAGAACCCCTGATAGAAGTATGAGCCGTAGGCGGACGTTCCGAACGAACTCAGAATGATCGTCCGATTCGTCACGTTCCTCACCAATATCTCTGCCGGTTCGCTGATGCCGACGATTCGTCCTGACGAGTTCGTCAGGACAATTCCGAGCGATCCTGAGTCGCTCGAATTCGTCGGTGCGACACCGACAATCTTTCCATCGGAAATCCTGACGAACGAAAGGGAACTGTAGGGCTCCGCCACTTGTGGAACCTGGAACTGGATCGATTCCCGAGCGTAGAGAACCTGGTCGGCCGGTCTCGGCAGCAGCGTGGCACCGGAAGCGTTGGTCACGATCAGCGTCACGGCTCCTGTGGACGAGAAGTCTCCGCTCCGAGCGACAAGCTGGTAGAGGCCCGCCTGCATTGCTGACAATCCCGTCACGGACAGGCTCAGATTGGTCGCCCCCACGAAACGGCGACCGTTCTTGAACCACTCGAAAGCCAATGGCCCACCCGCATGGACGTTGGGAGCAAACTCCGCCCTTCCATCCGCAGCGGCCAATAACCGAAGTGGTTGTGAAGATTCTCCCAGTCCTTCCAGCTCCGGAGGACCTTCGAGCTCGATTTCGACCGGTCCGAACACCCGGTCTGATGCCTTGACATACAGCCTCGCCGGACCAAACAAATTTTTGCCGAGTTTGCTGCTTTGCACGAGGGAGCCGCCCTGGGCCCGGTCCTGCACGAGCCATGCGGCCGTTACGGCGGCACCGGTCGATTGGAGGGAGAACGTCGCATTGGATTTGATGATCCTCTGGCCATTCGTGGGAGAGATGAGGGTGAAAGGGGTCTGTGCCAGGTCGTTCGACTGAGCCTCCCTCATCACATAGCTGGCGCCGTCCGCCGCATACGCGTGGACGTGCCGACCCATTGGAACCAGCGCGACGATTGGAGCTGTCGAGGGCAGGACCCGCTCGACCGCGAAATCTTTCTCCACCACCCCGTTGGTGCTACCGGCCCACAAACTGGGGCCGATCTTGCGGAACACGGAATATTCCTTCTTCGATCCGATTGATTCCTGCATGCGCCCTTTCTTGACCACCCGGCCGTCGTCCGTGACCGCGGTGCCGTCCTCGGCGATCCCCGTCAGGTCCCGCCCTGTCCCGGAAGGCACAACCGCGATCCCGTTGGTCGTCAAGCGAAGGATCGTCCCGGAGCGTCCGCCGATGTATGCTTCATCGGTTGTCCCGGCCACCTTCATCAAATCCGCGCCCGTGCCGGAATCCAGGGCGAAGAACCGGTCGTTCGTCCTCAGCAGAAGCAGGCCGGCATCCCCCACGACTAGACCGTCCCCGGTGGGCAGGCCGATCATCGAACGTAGCGCGACATCCACGCCCGTCTGCAAGCGTTGCCACGAGGTTTCCCCATCAACCCGTCGGGCGAAGTATCCCGCCGATCCCACGATGTCGACGACCGGCCCTTCTGCAACCACGGCGAACAGGGCGTTGGTCACACCCGTTGCGATCTGCGTCCAGGAAAGGCCACCGTTTTCCGTCCGGAACACGAGGCCTCCGTCACCAACGGCAAAACCCACCTCACCGCTCCGGAACGAGACGTCGCGGAGCCATGGGCTGCTTCCAGCTTTGATCGGTGGGCGGATGTCCTCCCTGGCCATATCCGGGATACGCAGCGCGACGAACCGCACGGAGGATGGCAACTGCGGACTCGGCGGACCGAAGGAGAACGATCCACCCAGCAGAATGCGCCCGGCTGAATCCTCGGCCAATGCGTCGATGATGCCACCCATCACGCCGGGGAAGGCGAAGCTCCTCAACACTCCGGATGGATCGCTCCAAACGAGCGTGTCCGTCGCCAACCCAGAACCATTGATATAGTTCCGCCCCAACGCGACGAAACCACCCATCCTGAGCAGGGTCTTTTGGTTTGGGTTTATGAATGGGAGAGGATTGCCAGGGAGCGTGCGGGTTTGGAATGGAGGTATTCTCGGAGTTGAGGGAGGGATTGG
>JAYTUE010000128.1:0-6770 GCA_043744715.1 Verrucomicrobiota bacterium
TAGTATTCGATGATGCTGCGGGGCAGGCGGGTGCCTTCGGGGATGCCGAGGCGGGTGCTGAGCGAGCCGGCGGCGACGTTGCGCATGACGATCATGAGCGGGATCATCTCGACTTCGCGGATGAGCTGTTCGCGCATGTTGAGGCGGCGGACGAAGTGGGTGGGGACGCCGATTTCGGCGAGGCGCATCATGAGGTATTCGCTGATGCGGTTGTTGAGCACACCTTTGCCGGTGATGATGCCGGTTTTGCCGTCCTTGCCGTTGGAGGCGTCGTCCTTGAAATATTGGACGAGGGTACCGGGCTCGGGGCCTTCGAACAGGACCTTGGCCTTGCCTTCGTAGAGTTGTCGGCGCCGTGCCATTTAGCGTGATCCTCGTGCTTCGATGGCTCGTATAGCAGGGGGGGGCGTCGCATGCCACTTGCGGGCCGTGGTTTCGTGCGGGTTCGACGGGGCATTGGAAGTCGTGGGCGGTCTCGGCCTCGCTGAAGCATCATGGTTTTGCTATGGCGGAAGGCGGCGATGGCGGGCGTGGATCCAACCTTGTGCGGTCGCCGAGCCGCTGCTACCCAAATTGTGAATTGGCCGGAGCGCCGCAATGCATTTTCCACCCGTACGTGTCCTGCTCCTGCTCCTGGCAGCGGCTGGGACTGCCCAGGCCGAGACCGCTTCGATGCCGGAGCTTCCAGCGCTCAACACACTTGTTCAGCGAACCATGGCGAGTTTCGCTTACGCCGTGAAGAACGACGACATGGCGTCGCTTCTCGCGACATCCTCCGCGCCCTTCAAGTCGCAGATGAGCAGCGAGAAGCTTCACAATAACTTCTTGCCGTTCATCGATAAGAAGATCGACCTGACCGAAGTCTCGAAAGTCGTGCCCGTGCTCTCGTTGCCTCCGGCGATCGACAAGGACGGCATCCTGACGCTCCAGGGGAACTTCCCGGCCAAGCCGCAGACCTGGTACTACCGTTTCCGGTATGTCTATGAATATCCGGATTGGAAGCCGCTCGGCTACAACGTCACCTCCGACCTTGAATGATCCCATTCGCACCATGTGCGGTTGAACCGGGACAGCCCGGCTGGGCGCGTCTCGTCTGCCGGGCTCGCCCGACCGCAGGCGATTTCGAGGTGCCGCCGTTTGCCTGAGGGTCGCGGCCGGGATCTCTCCCGGCCGCGTTGAGCGCATCAGCCGTGGTAGCGATGCCAGCGGAGCCACTCCTGGTGGCGGTGCCAGCGGACCCAGCTATCGTGGCGGTGCCAGCCGTCATGGCGCCAGCCTTCGCCATATTGGATGGTTTGCACGTGCGGCATGCCGAAAGCCTCCGGCTGCAACACGACGGCAGCGGCGGCGTGGGATGTGGAAGCTCCGGCGAGGGTGGCGCTGGCGAGGATGGTCAGGGACATCAGCAACTTGCGCATGGGACGGACCCTCCTTGTTGGTCCGTGTGAAGGGTGGGGTCCGGGCTGTGGCGGGATCAGGCTGCTTTGGTGGCGAAATCTTGGCTTGGGAACAGGCGCGCGAAGACGTGATCGACGTGGGCCAGGTGCATGTCGAGGGACATGGCGGCGTCGAGGGTTTCGGGGGGAACGCGGGCGGCGACCTCGGGGTCGGATAAGAGGTTGGCGCGGAAGGTTCGGGCGCCGGGTTGGCCGAGCAGGGTCCAGGTCTCCATGGCGCTGCGCTGGACGATGCGGTACGCGTCCTCACGCAGGATGCCGGCGCGGGTGAGGGCGAGCAGGACTTCGCCGCTGTGGACAACGCCGCCCAGGCTTTCCAGATTGGCGCGCATCTGGGCCGGGTAGATGGTGAGTTTTTCAACCATGCCGGCGAGGCGGTGTAGAGCGAAGTCCAGCGTGATGGTGGCGTCGGGGCCGATGGCGCGCTCGACGCTGCTGTGGCTGATGTCGCGCTCGTGCCAGAGGGCGACGTTCTCCATGCCAGCAATAGCGTTGGCGCGGATGACGCGGGCGAGGCCGGTGAGGCGTTCCCAGGTGATGGGGTTGCGTTTGTGCGGCATGGCGCTGCTGCCCTTCTGCCCCTTGGTGAAGGGTTCCTCGGCCTCCAGCACCTCGGTGCGCTGGAGGTGGCGGAACTCGACGGCCCAGTGCTCGAAACTGGCGGCGACGAGCGCGAGGCAGTTCATGAACTCCGCGTGGATGTCGCGCTGGACGACCTGGGTGGCGATGGAGGCGGGTTCGAGCCCCAGCTTCTGGCAGACGTAGTTCTCGATCTTGGGCGAGAGGTGGGCGTTGGTGCCGACAGCGCCGGAGAGCTTGCCGATGGCGACAACTTGGCGGACGTGCTTGAGGCGGGACAGCGCGCGGACGAACTCCTCGTGCATCAGGGCGAGCTTGAGGCCGAAGGTGGTGGGTTCGCCGTGGATGCCGTGGCTGCGGCCGATGCATGGAGTCATCATGTGCTCCTTGGCCCGGCGGGCGATGACGGGGAGCAACGTCTCGACGTCTTTGATCAAGATGTCCGCCGACTGGACCATCTGGACGGCGAACGCGGTGTCCACGATGTCGGAGCTGGTCAGGCCGAAGTGCAACCAACGTGAGGCGGGGTCGTTGATCTGTTCGGCGACGGCCGTGGTGAAGCCGATGACGTCGTGGTTGAGCGTCTTCTCCAGTTCCTTGGCGCGTTCGGTCAGGGTCTTGGTGTCGGCGAAGCACTTGTCGGCGCCGGCCTTCATCTTGGCGAAATCCTTCTTGGGCACGACCCCGTCGGCGACGAGGGCCTCGCTGGCGAGCAGTTCGATCTGGAGCCAGATCTTGAGGCGATTTTCGTCGGTCCAGATGGCCCGCATCTCGGGGCGGGAATAGCGTTGAATCATGTGGGGCAATTCAAAGGCAGGGGCGCCGTGTGCCAAGCGCCAAAGTGTCGGGGAGCCACGCTCCTTCAAAGAACACTTCGTCCCTCAAGCGCGCGGGCGAGGGTCATCTCGTCGGCGAAGTCGAGGCCGCTGCCGGCGGGAAGACCTCGGGCGAGGCGGGTGATCTTGAGGCCACGGGAGGAAAGCCGTTTCGCGAGGTAGTGGCTGGTGGCGTCGCCTTCCACGTCGGTGCCGAGGGCGAGGATGATTTCCTGGATCGGCTCGGTTTCGAGGCGCTTCTCAAGCTCGGCGATGCGGAGGTCTTCGGGATCGACGCCGTTGAGCGGTGAGATCCGCCCGCCGAGCACATGGAAGCGGCCGCGGAAGCTGCCGGACTTTTCCACGCTCAGGATGTCCGTCGGTTTTTCGACCAGACAGATGAGATGGGAATCACGCCGTGGATCGGTGCAGAAGCCGCACGGGTCCGTCTCGGTCAATGCGCCGCAGACGCTGCACGCGTGGACGCGTTCGCGGGCGTTGGTGAGCGCGGCGGCGAGGGCTTGGACGCGGGCGGCGTCGCTCTGGACGATGTGGAGCGCGAGGCGTTCGGCGGAACGCGGCCCGATGCCCGGCAGCGAGGACAGCGCGGCGGTGAGCTGCTGGATCGGTTCAGGCAGTGAAGGCATGCCGCGAAGGGCGCCTTACATCAATCCGGGGATGCTGAATCCCTCGGTGGCCTTGCCCATCTCCTGGTTGGAGATTTCCTTGGCCTGGTTCAACGCTTGGTTGGCGGCCGTGAGGATCATGTCCTCGACGATCTGGGCGTCGGAGGGGTTGAGCGCGGCGGGATCGATCTTGATCGATTCGATGGTGCCGTCGCAACGGGCCACGACCTTCACGGCGCCGCCGCCGCTGGTGGACTCGACGGTGCGCTTGGCGAGGGCCGCCTGGATTTCACCCATCTGCGACTGCATGCGCGCAGCCTGCTTCATCAGTTTTCCAATGCTCGACATGCGCGGAAGCTAGTGGCGTCTGCTGTATCGGGCTAGTGAGAAGTGCGCGGGGGAATGACGAAGTGCGAAGGCCAAGGGCAGAAGGTTAGGAGCGCGGAGCATTGCTCCGCACGAACAAGCTCTGGTGTCGCCCCGTTCGTCGGAACGTTTGGTCTTTTGTTCCGATGAGGTATCGATCGGCGTTCGAGCGGAGCAATGCTCCGCGCTCCTTGCCCTTCGTGATCAATTCCCGGCCGGCTTGAAGTCGACGATCTCGCCTTTGAAGACTTCGAGCGCCTTCTGGATGAGCGGGTCGTTCTTGAAATCCTCCTTGGTCAAGGCGGCCGGCGGCGGCAGCACTTGAGCCGGAGTGGCGGCGGGACGGTTCGTGGGAGCGGGCTTGGCCGCGCCGGTGGGAACGGGTGCGACGGAGATCGGGGCGGACGGCGGAGCCCAATCGGCCGGCGGCTGCGCCACGACGAACTTGATCTGGGCATTCGGCATGCCCAGATCGGCGAGCTTCTTCTTCAGGTTCGACTGGTTGACCGGGCTGTCGGTCAGCGTCATGTCGCTCGCGGCGAAGGATGGGAATCCGATGGTCAGCAGGTTCGCCGTCACAGAAACCGGGAAGGCCTTCAGCAGATAGCTCTTCAGGAACATGGTCGCCGGTTCCGTCATCAGGCCGACGAGCTGATTCCAGAAAGCCGTGAGATCGGTCGGGACATGGGCGGGCCTGGCCGCAGGAGCAGCGGCTGGAGCCGGCGAGGAAGCGACGGCTGGCGTAGGCCGGGCATCCCTGCCCGGCAAGGGGGTGCTCGGAGGAGTAGGAGGAAGATTAAGATTAGGAACAGCGGACGCGGAAGAACCGGCTTCTTTCCGGAGGGCGTTGAGCTGGCGCAGGACGGCGTCGATGCTGATAGCCTGACGGGCTTCGATCGCGCGGATCAGCGTCACTTCCAGCAGGATCTTCTTCGACGTGGCGTCGCGGAACCGGCCTTCGGCATCGGTCAACACTTCGAGCACGCGGGCGAGTCCGTCGGCTCCGATCTGCGGGGCGAGTTCGGCGAGCGAGTGCGCTTCGGCTTCGGATACTTCGAGGAGCGAGAGGTCGCCCTTGGAGACCTGGTAGACGAGCAGGTTGCGGAAGTGCCCGAGCAAGTCGGTCAGCAGGCGGCTGAGGTCCTTGCCCTGCTTGGCCAGGCTGTTGAGTTCGCGCAGGGCGGGTTCCGCCTGACCGTCGATCACGCCGCGGACGAGCGCGAGGATCTGGCTTTGGGCGCTCAGGCCGAACATCGACAGCACGTCGGCTTCGGCGATGTCGTTTCCGCAAAAGCTGATGAGCTGGTCGAGCGTCGATTCCGCGTCGCGTAATCCGCCGTCGGCCGCGCGGGCCACGGCGTAGAGCGCCGCATCGTCGATCTTCACGCCTTCGCGGCCGGCGATCCACGAGAGGTGTTTCGCTATCATCGGCGTGGGGATGCGCCGCAGGTCGAAGCGCTGCGTGCGGCTGAGGATCGTGGGGAGAACCTTCTGCGGATCGGTCGTGGCGAAGAGGAACTTCACGTGCGCCGGCGGCTCTTCCAGCGTCTTGAGCAGCGCGTTGAACGCCGCCGTCGAGAGCATGTGAACTTCGTCGAGGATGTAGATCTTGTAGCGGGCCGACACCGGCGCGTAGCGCGCCGCGTCGTTGATCTGGCGCACGTCGTCGACGCCGTTATGCGAGGCCGCGTCCATTTCCAGCACGTCGATATGCCGGCTGTCGATGATGGCCTGATCGTGAATGCCCATCTCGGGCATGTGGATGGTCGGGCCGGTCACGGACCCGTCCGGCAATTCGTAATTCAGCGCGCGGGCAAGAATGCGCGCCGTCGTTGTCTTGCCGACGCCGCGCACGCCGGTGAGAACCCAGGCCTGCGGAATGCGGCCGCTCTCGAACGCATTCGAGATGGTGCGCACCATCGCGTCCTGGCCGATCAGGTCTTCGAAACTGGCGGGGCGGTATTTGCGAGCGAGCACACGGTAGCCGCCGCCCTGGGCGGGCGTGCCGCCAAGATCAAGGCCGAGAGCGGCCTCTGGGTCGGGAGCTTTGGTCGGCTCGCTCATCGTGCCATCCGCGTAAACGCGCTAATCCGCGCAAGGCGCTGAGCTATTCGCTTCGCTCGCGGAAAAAATAGGTGGGAGGCTGACGAGCGACCCGCCCGTGCTCGTTAGGGCTGCTTCCTTCCGGACCTGACCCGGTTGGAGAGTGGTACGTCCACTGCCAACCTCCCGAGACCTATATCGGGCGAATGGGGGGCAAAAGCAAGCACGCCCCGCGCCGCTCTGATAGGTTTCCTCCGAAAGAATCGCGCCAAATTATCCAACAATTTCAGGGACTCTCATGGGCTGGTCGCTGCACCCGAAACTGTCAGAACTCACCACCGAGGTCGGCGACCTCGCCCTATGCCGCGTGCTGCTGGAGAACGACTCCAATTACCCCTGGCTGATCCTGGTGCCACGCATGGAAGGGATTTCCGAGATCATCGATCTCGACCCCAACGAGCAGGTGCAGCTTCTGGGCGAGATCGACGCGGCGTCACGCGCGCTCAAAGGCGTCGCCACTTTCGACAAGCTCAACGTCGCCGCGCTCGGCAACATGGTGAAGCAACTGCACGTTCATGTGATTGGCCGCAGCACGACCGATGCGACCTGGCCCAAGCCGGTCTGGGGTCTGGCGCCACCGGTGCATTATGAGCCCGCCGCACGCGAAAAACTGCTCACAGCACTGCGGCACGAACTGAAAATGTGACGGCGGTATGTTTCTAAAATTTAATTCACCGTGATCGTCGCGGTGATCGCCGCGCATTGCACTCCCCCGTTCATCGTGCGACTTTCCGCCTCGCATGCCGCCTCGCCCCGACCTCGGACCACAACCTCGCCTCGGCTACGCCGAAAACCGTCTCGAACGCGCTGCCGAGCGCCGTCGC
>JAYTUE010000129.1:0-6758 GCA_043744715.1 Verrucomicrobiota bacterium
CACCTACAAACGCGAAGGCGTGGGCCTGGCCGAAGCCCAGGGCGGCTACGCCACCCGCGCCGAGGCGACCCACGATTTTTTCGACTACGTTGAAAAATATTACAACCGAGTGCGCACCCACAGCGCGCTGGGCTACCAGACACCCGTGGACTTCGAGAACCAACTCAACTAAAACACCCATGCCCTCCACCCCCCCAAGGTGTCCATCATTCCGGGTTAAGACCAGTCCGGTGCCTGACCGGGCTTTTTTGACGGGCTGCCAGCGGTTTCGTTCCCACCAAAGAAGCCGTTGACCGTCGGGAAGGCGGTGTGGTTTCTTCCTCGCACATGAAGTTCGTCCTGAACCTCCGACTTTCGCTGCTTGCGCTGCTTATCAGCCGCAAGGCGGACGGGGTTTGAGCGAACGAGACGATTTGCAACCCCACTGCCGGACCGGCGGTGGGGTTTTTGTTTGTCAGCGATGACTCCCCGACCGCCGGACGGCGCCAAACCGAAAGACCGAAAGCCATGTTGAAGAATCCGTCCTCGAAATACCGTCCGTCCCCGCCGGTGGACCTGCCGGACCGCCAATGGCCCAGCCGTGTGCTCTCCGCCGCGCCCATCTGGTGCAGCGTTGACCTGCGCGACGGCAACCAGGCGCTCGCCGTTCCCATGAACGTCAGCCAGAAGCTGGAGCTTTTCCAGACGTTGGTGAAGTGCGGCTTCAAGGAGATCGAGGTCGGCTTCCCGTCGGCGTCGAACACCGAGTTCGCCTTCAACCGCCTGTTGATCGAGAAGGGGCACATCCCCGACGACGTCACCATCCAGTGCCTGGTCCAGGCGCGGGAAGACCTGATCGAGAAGACCGTCCAGTCGTTGATCGGGGCGAAGAACGTCATCATCCATCTCTACAACTCGACCTCGCCGGCCCAGCGCCGCGTCGTCTTCGGCAAGTCGCGCGACGAGATCAAGGCCATCGCCGTGCAGGGTGCGAAGTGGATCAAGGATCGGTTGCCGCGTTTGGTCGGAACCAACGTGCGGCTCCAGTATTCGCCGGAGAGCTTCAGCGCCACGGAGCTGGACTTCGCGAAGGAGATTTCCGAGGCGGTCATGGACGTGTGGCAACCGACGCCGGAGCGGAAGATGATCCTCAACCTGCCGGACACGGTGGAAGTCACCATGGCCAACGTCCACGCCGACCAGATCGAGTGGATGTGCCGGAACATCAAGAACCGCGAATCCCTCACCATCAGCCTCCACACGCACAACGACCGTGGGACCGGGATCGCGGCGACCGAGATGGGATTGCTGGCCGGTGCCGACCGGGTTGAAGGCACGCTCTTCGGCAACGGCGAGCGGACCGGCAACTTGGACGTCGTGGCGGTCGCGATGAACCTCTACATGCACGGCATCGATCCGAAACTGGACTTCTCCGATCTCGGGGCCGTCCGCGAGGTCTATGAACGCTGCACCGGCCTGACGGTTCCGGCCCGTCAACCCTATGCGGGCGAACTTGTCTTCACCGCATTCAGCGGCTCCCACCAGGACGCGATCAAGAAAGGCCTGACCGAATGGGAGAAGGAAGGCCGCACCCACTGGGACGTGCCCTATCTCGCGATCGATCCGGCCGACATCGGCCGCGAATACCGCGAGGTCATCCGCGTGAACAGCCAGTCTGGGAAGGGCGGGGTGGCCTACCTGCTGGAGACCGAGTTCGGCATCGAGCTGCCGAAGGACATGCAACGCGAGTTCGGCCCCATCGCGAACGACCTGGTCGACGCCCTCGGCCGCGAGGTGAAGGGCGAGGAGCTCAAGGGAATGTTCTGGCGGGAATACATCGACCGAGTCGGCCCCTGGGAACTCATCCACTTCCATGCCGACGGCGTGGATAGCGTCTTCCGTTGCCGCGCATCGGCCAGGTTGTCGGGACGGGAAATCACCCTCCTCGGCGAAGGCAACGGACCGATCGCGGCCTTTGTCCAAGCCCTGCAGGTGTCCGGAGCGCCCAAGTTCGAGGTGGCCTACTACAAGGAACACGCCCTCAGTTCCGGTGAACGCGCCAACGCCATCGCCTACATCCAGATCAAGCTGGCCGACGGCCGGGTGCGATGGGGCTCCGCGGTCGACGGCAACATCGAGCTCGCTTCGGTCAAGGCGGTCCTGAGCGCGCTGAACCGCAGTTGATGGCGCAGCGCGGGCGGTGCCTGCCGGCTTGATTGAGGCGCAAGGATGGATAGTTTCCCCCAGTCGCCGGACGTGGAATAACCCGCAGTCCGGCGGCGTCGGAATTTCCATGCGCTTCAAGAACATGCTCGGAACCGTGGCCTGCCTGCTGGCGGCGGCGCTTTCCGCTTTGGCCCAGAATGGTGACAAGAGCGGCGAGGTCCAGGTCGGTCCCGTGCCCGCCGAAAAGATCCCGCCCTCGCCGTTCCTGTCGCCGCAGGACTCGATGAAGACCTTCGTCCTGCCCAGGGGATTCCGCGTCGAACTCGTCGCCGCCGAACCTCTGGTGAAGGACCCGGTGGCCATGCAGTTCGATGGCGACGGCCGGCTCTACGTCGTTGAGATGAGCGGCTACATGACGAATCCCGAAGGCATCGGCGAGACCGAGCCCGTGGGGTGCATCTCGGTCCTCGAGGATACCGACGGCGACGGCCGGATGGACAAGCGCCGTGTGTTTGCCGACAAGCTCATCATGCCGCGCGCCATTTCGTTGGTGCAGGGCGGGCTGGTCGTGGCCGAGCCGCCGAAGCTCTGGTTCTACCCGATCAAGGCCGACGGAACGGCCGGTGAACGCACCGAAGTTGCGAACGACTACGCCAAGGAGAACGACCCGACACGCGGCAAGCAGTCGAATCCGGAACACGCCTCCAACGGGTTGATGTGGGCCTTGGACAACTGGATCTACAGCGCGAACCACACCACCCGGTTCCGCGTCGTGGACGGGACCTGGAAGCGCGAGCCGACGACCTTCCGTGGTCAGTGGGGCATGTCGCAGGATGATTTTGGGCGGCTGGTCTACAACTCGAACAGCGACCAATTCAGGACGGACCTCGTTCCTTCCGCCTATCTCCAACGGAACCCGAATCTCCGCTCGCCCGTCGGGCTGAACGTCGATCCGATCAAGAACCAGGCGACCTATCCCATTCGCGTCAATCCGGGCGTAAACCGGGGCTACCAGGCCGGGACGCTCCGCCCGGACGGGCGGCTCGCGAAGTTCACCGCAGCCAGCGGTCCCGTCGTTTATCGCGGCAACAATTTCCCGGAAGAGTATCGCGGCAACGCCTTCGTCCCGGAGCCGTCCGCAAACCTGATCAAGCGGAACATCCTGAAGGACGAGAACGGCGTCGTGACGGGAAAGCAGGCCTGGGATGATCGGGAGTTCCTCGCGTCGACCGATGAACGGTTCCGGCCGGTCAACCTCTACAACGGACCCGACGGCGCCCTCTACATCGTCGACTTCTATCGGGGCATCATCCAGCACCGGATCTATCTCACCAGCTACCTGAGGAAGCAGATGGAGTCCCGCAACATGCAGGGACCCACCGGCAACGGACGCATCTACCGGGTGGTCCACAGAAGCGGCGCCAAGACGGCCGCCCCGAAGCTGGAGAAGGCGGGCTTGGGCCAGCTGGTCGGGGCTTTGTCGTCCAACAACGGCTGGACCCGCGACACCGCCCAGCGGCTGCTGGTGCAGAAGCAGGACGAAGACGCCGCCCCGGCTTTGAAGAAAGTCGTCGCCTCGGGCTCCAATCCTCTCGGACGCCTGCATGCGCTCTGGACGCTCGACGGTATCAGCCAGCTGGACGAGCAGACCCTGACCGCCGCGTTCAACGACAAGCATCCCAAGGTCCGCGCCACGGCGATCAGGCTGAGCGAGTTCTTCATCCGGGCGGGTTTGAAGGACAGTTATCTGCCGTGGCTGGTGAAACTCGCCGACGACCGGCACGGCGATGTCCAGCTCCAGCTCGCCTTGACCCTCGGCAACATCTCCGACGCTGCCGCGCTTCAAGCCATGGCCAAGATCGGCGGCCAGTCGGCCAGCAACCCCGTCATCCGCGACGCTCTTCTCTCCGGGCTTTGGAAACGTGAGATCGAGTTCCTCCAACTGGTCGCGACCAGCCCGGACTGGAAGCAGGGAACCGAGGCCAACAAGGCCATGCTCGCCGGCATCGCCCGCTGCATCATGACCGAGGCGAAGGCTCCGCGCGTCGGCAGGATGTTCGACATCCTGGTGAAGGCCGAACCGTGGCAGCAGGACCTGGCCTTGAACGCGATTGCCGAGATGGTTCCCACGGCGCAGAAGGGCAAGCAGCCTGTCGCCTTGAAGACCGTGTTGTTCACCAAGGAGCCGGAAGGGTATCTCGCCATGGAGAAGATCGCCGGCTCCTCGATGAAGGGGAGCATGGAGAAGGTTTCAAAGATGATCACCTGGCCGGGCCAGCCCGGTTATGTCCCGCCTCCGGTCATTCCGCCGCTGACCACCGATGAGCAGGTGCGATTCGAGAAGGGGGCGGCCCTTTTCCAGGCAAGCTGCGCGGCCTGCCACCAGCTCACCGGCCTCGGCATGGACGGACTGGCCCCGCCGCTGTCCGAGTCCGAATGGGTCAACGGACCCGCCGAGCGGATGGTCCGGATCATCCTGCATGGCGCCCGTGGGCCGTTCTCCGTTCGTGGACGGTCGTGGGAGCTTGAGATGCCCGGCCTGGCCACTTTGGACGACGAACAGATCGCGGCGATCAGCACCTATGTGCGTCGCGAGTGGGACAACATCGGCTCACCCATTACGGCCAGCCAGGTCCAAGCAATCCGCGCAAACACCGCCAGCCGCCAAGAGGCTTGGACGGAGGCTGAATTGTTGAAGCTGAAGTGATTTCAGCCCGCATCTTGGAACATTTTTGAAACAAGGCGTGGCCCGGCTGTGTCATAGCGGCGGGTCACTTGCCTTTGCCCTAGGCGCTGACTAAAATCTTTTACACTTTTGCACTGCCTCTCGGAGGCGCGATAGCCTGTCGGGCATCGCAAGGTCGGTCCGAAACCCAATCCAACATGGCCAAGAAAAGCGGATCCCTGAAGTGGATCATCATCGTCGTCGTTCTGCTGCTGCTCGTGGGCGGGGGTGTTTCAGCCTACTTCCTTCGCGGCGGTGATAAGCCGATCTCCGTCCAGGCCGAGAAGTCCCAGAAACGCAACCTGACCGAACTCGTCACCGCCACGGGCCGCATCCAGCCCGTCCTCCAAGTCGCGATCGCCCCGGAAGTGTCGGGCGAGATCATCGAGCTGGCTGTGATCGAGGGACAGAAGGTCCGGAAGGGCGACCTGCTGGTCCGCATTAAGCCGGACAACTACATCGCCAGCACCAATTCGGCCTATGCCAGCATGAAGTCGTCGCAGGCTTCCGTGGCCGTGGCGGAGGCCAACCTCGACAAGGCGGAGAAGGAGTGGCGGCGCAACCGGGAACTCTTCAACCAGAAGCTGGTTTCCGACTCGATCTTCCAGGAATACGAAACCGCCAACAACATCGCGAAGTCCCAGCTTGCCGCTTCCAAGCAGCAGTCCGCCATGACTACCGCGACCTTGGCGCGTTCGCTCGATGACCTCGCCAAAACGACGATCTTCGCGCCCTTGGATGGGACCGTGTCCCGATTGAAATCGCAGAAGGGGGAACGCGTCGTGGGCACCGGCATGATGGCCGGAACCGAGATCATGACCATCGCCGACCTCGACGCGATGGAGGCCCGCGTGGACATCGGCGAGATGGACGTCGTCCTCATCCAGCAGGGGCAGACGGCCCGCCTGGAAGTGGACGCGTTCCGTGACCGCAAGTTCGTCGGCAAGGTCTACGAAATCGCCAATTCATCGAAGCAGAGCGGAATGTCCGCCATCGCGGAATCGATCCGGTTCGAGGTGAAGATCCGCGTCGAGGACAAGGAGCAGTTCCGCCCCGGCATGTCGGTCACGGCGCAGATCGAGACACGCTCCCGGACCGATGCCGTCTCCATCCCCATCCAGAGCGTGACCACACGCCTTCCCAAGGAAGTGGCGGACCAGATGAAGAAGGAGAAACCGGCGGCCATGACCGGCGAACAGATGGATCCCCGGGAGAAGGAGCTGCTCGAGAAAAAGAGGAAGGACCCGAGCCGCAAGCCCATCGAGGTCGTCTTCGTGGCCGAGAACGGGGTCGCCAAGATGAAGCCGGTGAAGCGCGGCATCAGCGACGACAACTTCGTCGAGATCGTCGAGGGCCTGGCCGAAGGCGACCTTGTCATTACCGGAGGGTTCAAGGCCATCAACCGCGATCTGGAGGACGGCAAAGCCATCAAGATCGACGACGGCACCAAGGCGAAAGGCGGATTCTCGATCAGCTTGGGAGACGGCAAGTGAGCCTGATCGACATCCAGAGGATCTCGCGGCTCTACCAGATGGGCACGGAGACGATCCATGCTCTGCGGGACGTGTCGCTCCAGATCCAACGGGGTGAATATCTGGCGATCATGGGCCCGTCGGGTTCCGGTAAATCGACCCTCATGAACATCCTCGGCTGCCTCGACACGCCGAGCGGGGGGAAGTTCGTCCTGAACGGGAGCGACGTATCCGGCATGGACGACAACGCGCTGTCCGAGATCCGGAACCGCGAGATCGGTTTTGTCTTCCAGTCGTTCAATCTCTTGTCGCGTTCCACGGCCCTCCAGAACGTCGAGTTGCCCATGATCTACGCCGGCGTCTCCAAGGGCGAACGGCTTGAACGGGCCATGAACGCCCTGGTCGCCGTCCGTCTC
>JAYTUE010000130.1:0-6701 GCA_043744715.1 Verrucomicrobiota bacterium
TGCGGCGACCCCAGAAAAGCCGGCCCGCGGACGGGCATTATACGCGCGGCACACGCCTCTCCCGTCGCTGTTTTAAGAACAAATCATGGCCACCGTTGCTTCTTGAGGTCGAGTTCCTTGATCCAGATGTTGCGGTAGCGGACGTCGTGGCCCTCGGCCTGGAGCTTGAGGCCCTGCGCCGTGTCGGTGATGCCCTTGCCACCGTCGTTGCCCCCGTCCACGCCCGAGTTAGCGCCGCCCCAGACCTGGTTGATGGGGAAGTTGGTGTGAACCTTCTGGCCGTTGAAATACATCGTCACCATCGCCTTCTCTGTCCGTTTGCCATCCACGAACCGGGCCGCGCGGAAGTTGATGTCGTAGGCGTTCCATTTACCTAGGCCGTTGAAGGCGTGATAGGGCGACTCGCTCTCGTTGATGACCGCGCCGAGGCCGTGCTTCGTCTTGTCGCCTTCCTGGATCTGGATCTCGTAGCGGTTCTGGAGATAGACGCCGGAATTACCTCTCGGGTTGATGATGTTGAACTCCACATGGAGCCGGAAATCGCGGTAAGGCTTCTTCGTCACGATGTCGGCCGTGCCGTATTTCCCGCCCGCAGAAACAGGATCATCGGTCTGGATGACGGTGCCCTTGTCCACGGGATCCTCGACGACCTTCCACTTGATGGGCAGCGACGAGGCGAAGCGCGGCCCCTGCCAATAAGTCCATTTGTCGTCCAGCATGGACCGCGAACCGTCGAGGATGACCTCGGCGCCCTTTTCGGGTTTCGCAGATAAGCCGATGTTTTTCTCGGCTGCGAACGAGGCATGGACGCAGAAGGATGCGAGGGCAACGGAGAGAAGGATTCGGGATGTCTTCATGGTGTGAACCGGGTGATGGGATGACGCTGCCATGGAGTGTTCCCGCAAGTAAATGATTCAAGAAGACCGCATGGATGAAGTGTCACTTTTTCGGTGGATTCGGCTGCTACTCTGGAGGCATGAAGACTGCGATGGCGGATCTGGGCGAACGCGAGATGGACGAAGCGTGGTGCCGGGAGACAACGCAGTCCTCGGCAAGCTGCGCGAGGAACTGGCCCGCTATACTTCACAGGCGGGCTCCGAGCCTTCACCGTGGCGATCTGCGTTCGCGGAACTGCCTTTCAGGAACGCGTCTGGAAGGAGCTGCGGCTTGTTCCCCATGGCGAAACCGCGAGCTACGAGGAGATCGCCCGGCGCATTGGATCGCCGACCGCCGTGCGCGCCGTGGCCCGGGCCAACAGCACGAACCGGCTCTACATTCTCGTGTGCCGTGCCACCGGGTCATCGCCAAGGACGGAGGCCTCAGCGGCTACGGCGGCGGGGTCTGGCGCAAGCAGCGGCTTCTCGACCTGGAGCGGACGGGCAAGTTGGAAGCCTGAGCTTTCGTGTCGCCAGCGACGGCAGAGCCGTTGTCCAATCGAATCCGAAGCGCTTCGTCACCCGTTCATCGGAGGCTTCGCAGGATGACACCGCTCAAGATCATGTTCATCGCCGGCGAACCGAGCGGCGACCAGTTGGCCGCAGAACTCGTCGCGGCTCTACGCTCGGAACTGGAGCGGCGTTTTCCCGGCCGGCCGGTGGAGTTCTTTGGCGCAGGCGGACCAAAGATGGCGGCGGCGGGAGTCGGGCTGGCCATTGATCTGACGGAGCACTCGGTCATCGGCCTGATCGAGGTGCTGAAGAACTACTTCAAGTTCCGCCGGTTCTTCCACCAGTTGCTGGATCTCGCCGAAACGTGCAGGCCGGACATCGTGATCGGGGTCGACTACGGAGGGTTCAACCTGCGCTTCGCCAAAGCACTCAAGGCCCGAGCGAGCTGGAAGCCCAAGCTCGTCCAGTATGTCTCGCCGCAGGTCTGGGCTTCGCGTGCGGGCCGGGCTCGGACGATTGCGGAGACGCATGATCTCCTGCTGAGCATCTTTCCATTTGAGAAGGCTTGGTATGTGGAGCGGCATCCGCCGTTGAAAGTGCAGTTCGTCGGGCACCCGGCGGTGGACCGTTTCAAAAAGGACGAAACCAGAAGGCCAAAGGCCGAGGGAAATCAGAAGCAGCGGGTGCTATTGCTGCCGGGCAGCCGGACGTCGGAATTGAAGCGGCATTTGCCGGTGATGCTTCCCGCAGCGAAGGATCTGCAGCGAGGCGGATGCGACATTTCGATGGTTTTTCCAAACGAAGCCCTACTGGCAATCGCGCTGCCTTTTCTGAAAGCAGCGGACTGCACCCTAGAGATCTACACCGGCGGACTGGCCGCCGAATTGAGCCGCGCCGACCTCGCCATCGCCTCGACCGGCACGGTGACGATGGAGTGCGCGTTCTTCGGCGTGCCGACGGTGGCGCTCTACAAGACGTCGTGGAGCACCTACCAGATCGGGAAACGCATCGTCACCGTCAAGTATCTGGCGATGCCGAACATCCTCGCCGACGAGATCGTCTTCCCCGAGTTCATCCAGGAGGCGGCCACTGCGGAGAACATCGCCGCCGCCGGTCTGGAACTGCTGCGGAATGAACGACGCCGGGAAGCAGTCCAGGAATCTCTGAGGAAGATCATCCGGTCGCTCGGCGAACCGGGCGCGGCGCGGCGGGCGGCGGCGGCCGTGGCGGACCTGGTGCCCGGCTGAAAGACGCTACGGCTTCGTCACCGTGATCCGATCCACCTGCTCGCCGCGGTCGTTCAACTGGCGGATGGAAAGCTTGTCCGGCGTCATGTCGACGACGGTGAATGAGTGGCGCTCGGAGTAGAACTTCGCCGTGAACGGCACCACGGCCCAGGGATCGTTCTTCCACTTCTCCGGTTTGTCGGTGAAGTCCTGGTCGTAAAGCGACGCTCCTCCTCCGCCGGTCACGAGGTAGAGGATGCCGTCGGGCCGCGTGTGTTCGATCCCGTCAAACACTTCATCCAGACGAAAGCGGCCATGCACGAGCCCGGATGAGCTCAGCCGCCTCGGATCGTCGGGTGCAAAGCGGAGCGGTTTGGAACGCTGGTAATTGTGGACGTGTCCGGCGAAGACGACATCCACGCCGCATTCCTCGAAGAGCGGGGCGAGCAGGCGCATCTTCTGTTCGGAGTTATGGGCCTTGGAGGAGTTGAAGCCTGGATGATGGAAGAAGACCATCTTCCACTTCGCCTTGGACTGCGTGAGATCCCGCCGGATCCAGGCCTGCAGGTCCGTATCCGTCACCGGCACGTAGCGGTTGGCGTCGAGACAGAGGAAATGCCCGGCCCCGTTGTCGAAGGAGTAGTTGCACAAACCCGGATAGGCGGGTCCGGCGGCCGCCTTGAACGCCTCCTTCTGCTTGGGGGATCCGGCAACGGGAGTGTTCCACCGGCCGTTGGTCGGACCGTTCAACGGCGGGTGGAAGAAATAGAACGCGCCGAAGCCGTCGGGAACTCCCGCCAGATTCGTCGCGCCCACGTCGTGGTTCCCAAGCACGGGATAGAAGACCGTCCCTGCCATGAGGGGGAATCCGTTCTTGGGCGAGGGATCGCGGACGTTGCTGTAGACCGGCCAGAAATTGGCCATGTATTCGCTGACCCGGCCGCGCGAGTAGACGATGTCTCCGCAGATCACGAGGAGTTCCGGCCGCACCTTGGAGAGCTCCCAGGCGATGGACCGCGAGTTGGTCCTTCCGTCGGCCATGTCGCCCATGACCGCGAACCGGACCGCTTCGTCCGCGGTCTTGCGCGTGGCGAAGCTGGATTCTCGGACCGTCTTTTCCCCCAAGGCGACCCGGTAATAGACCCGGCTGTTCGGACTCAGGTTGGTGAGCAGGGCCGAGTAGGTGAAATACCGCTGCGTGGCCGAAGGCTGGAGGGTTCTCCGTTCGGGCGAGGCCTTTTGGCCATAGGCGGACGATGGACCGTATTCCACAACGAAATCCCCGGCCTTCTGATCCGTCATCCAGGCGACCACCTTGGAGTCGTAGACTTCGAGCGCCGATTCGCCGCCGGGCTGCAGGTAGGGCAGGACGAGGACCTTTTGGCCGAAAGACCGAAGAGCGAACAGGCCCAGCAAACCGGCGATGAGGAGAACACGCATTCCGGAAACAGCCTGCCGGAGACGCGGCCCATGTTCAAGGAACCGGCCCCTCATCTCGCCAGAGTCGCAAAAGGCTCTTTCCCCATGAATGAACCAGCGGGCCGCCAAGTCTGCGTAACCAATCCGATGCGAGTAATCCGACGCCATCGCTTCCTGCTCCTCTTCCTCGTCGTGCTGGTTTTCTGCGCGGTGATGATCGTCAGGCAGTTCCAGATCAACCGGAGCCAGCTCGCCGAGCACCGCCAGGCCCATTTGGAACGGAGGGAAGCCTTCATCCTGCTTTGCGCCAAAGGCTACAAGGCCGATGCCGACAAACTTTTCGGCAGATTGCTGAAGGACGTGCCGGAACTTTCCATAGACCAGCTCGTGGACGACTTCCAACGGACCATGCTGATCGTGAATCCAGCGGAGCAGCACGAGGAAAGCCCCGTGTGGCGCTACCATTGGACCATCAGCCGCCAACTGGAGGTCCGGGCCTACGATGTCGTCGAGCGAGCCCGTAAGATTGCGGAAAAGGAGTGAAGGCGCTCGACCAGAGCGTTGACACCCGCAATCGGGCCGTCCTAGGCTCCGCTCGTTCACAACTCTAGCCAATCAACATGTTGATCCGTATTTGTCTCATCTTGGCGATCGTGGCCGGCCTAGCCACCGCAGCCATCGGCTTTATCCAGCTCCAGGAACGCCTCGTGACCCACATGAAGGAGCGTGATGAGCAGACCAAGTTCAAGGAGAAGGAAATAGCCGAGCACACCAAGACCAAGAAGGGCCTCAAGGACACCCAGGAGAAGCTCGCGGTCACCGAGAAGAATCTGACTGAAACCACCGCTGATCGGGACAAACTGCGCGGTGACAATGATCGCCTTCAAGCTTCCGAAGCATCCCTGACCAAGCAGAAAACCGAACTCACCGCCAAATTGGGTGACGCTACTGCGGTCCTCGAAAAGTGGCGCCAAGTCGGCCTTCAGCCGGAGGAAGTCAAAACGGTCATCGCAAATCTTGATAAGACCAAGAAAGAGCGCGACGCCTTCATCGGCGAGAACAAGATCCTCGGCGACAAGATCAAGGGATTGGACGCAAAGCTGGACGAACTTCTCGGCAAAGATTCAATCCCGGAACTTCCCCGTGGTCTCACCGGACGCATCGTGGCCGTCGATCCCAAATACAACTTCGTCGTCCTCGACATCGGTGGTGAGAAGGGCGTCAAGACCCGCGGTGAAATGCTGATCAGCCGCAATGGAAAGCTGATCGGCAAGGTCAAGATCGCGTCGGTGGAACCCACCCGCAGCATCGGAAACCTCCTTCCCGAGTGGCAGAACGGCGAAATCATGGAAGGCGACGTGGTTCTGCGCTAAGTTGCGCCCATGAAACGACGCTTTCTCTCGCTGCTCCTCTTGGCTGTGGCATCTGGAACTTTGCTGATCGGCTGCAAGTCCCCGACGGATTCAAACCTCTCCGCCCGTCCTTGGAACCAGCCACGTGGATGGGAAAACGGTCTGCCTGCCCAGATGTTTGAAGGACGCTGAGAAGTCCAGATCGAAAATTTCAGAGAAGGCCGCCATCGGGGCGGCCTTTTTCTTTAGGATAGCGCGGTCCGGGTTCTACTTGGCGAACTCGACGCAACGAGTTTCACGGAGAACGGTGACGCGGATCTGCCCTGGATACTGGAGCTCGTCCTCTACTTGGCGGGCGATGTTCCGCGCCATGATCAGGGCGTTTTCATCGGTCACCTGTTCCGGGCGGACCAACACCCTCAGTTCCCTGCCCGCTTGCACGGCGTAGCACTTTTCCACCCCGGGAAAGGACATGCCGATGCGTTCCAAGTTCTCCACCCGCCGCAGATAGGTCGTCATGGTCTCGGAACGCGCGCCCGGACGCGACGCGCTGATCGCATCCGCCGCGCTGACCAGCACGCCAAAGACGCCGACATAGGGAACCTCTCCATGGTGCGAGGCGATGCCGTTGACGATGAGTTCCGTCTCGCCGAACCGCTTGGCGATCTCCGCACCCACGATGGCGTGCGGACCTTCGACTTCGTGGCTCACCGCCTTGCCGATGTCGTGGAGGAGTCCGGCGCGCTTGGCCGCGATGAGATCCGAGCCGAGTTCGGCCGCCATGAGCCCACACAGCTGGGCCACCTCCACCGAATGATCGAGGATGTTCTGCGAGAAACTGTGCCGGAACTTCAGCCGGCCCAGCAGCTTCACGATTTCGGTGTGCATCGGACCGGCCCCGATCTTGTGGATGGCCTCTTCGCCCGCTTTGAGAATGGTTTCGTCCATCTCCGCCTGGACCTTGGCGACGACCTCCTCTATGCGCGTCGGGTGGATGCGGCCGTCGAGGATCAGGCGTTCCATCGATTCGCGCGCTATCTCGCGGCGGACAGGATCGAAGCCGGAAAGCACGACGGCGTTCGGCGTGTCGTCGATCAGGACCGTGACGCCGGTGGCCTGCTCGAAGGAACGGATGTTCCTGCCTTCCCGCCCGATGATCCTGCCCTTCATGTCATCGCCCGTCAGGGCGACGGTGGCCGTGGAAATGTCGGAGGTGTGCGTGCCGGCGTAGCGCTGGATGGCCAAAGCCACGATGTTCCGGGCCTTGTCTTCACCTCGGACCTTGGCGTCGTCGAGGATGTTGCGGATGAGACGGG
>JAYTUE010000131.1:0-25183 GCA_043744715.1 Verrucomicrobiota bacterium
CGAGAAGCAGCGCCTGCTCAAGCTCGAGGAGGAGATGGCCAAGGTCGTCGTCGGACAGAAGGAAGCCGTCTCGGCCCTCTGCCGCGCCCTGCGCCGCTCACGAGCCGACCTCAAGGATCCGAAGCGTCCCATTGGCACCTTCGCGTTGCTCGGACCCACCGGCGTCGGCAAGACGCTCCTCGCGAAGAGCCTTGCGGAAACCTATTTCGGCGACTCCAAGTCGCTTATCCAGCTCGACATGTCGGAATACATGGAACGCCACAACGCGTCCCGCATGATCGGTTCGCCTCCCGGCTACGTCGGCTTCGAGGAGGGCGGACAGCTCACCGAGCAGGTGCGTCGTCGTCCCTACTCGGTCGTGCTCTTCGACGAGATCGAGAAGGCCCATCCGGATGTCATGAACATGCTCCTCCAGATCCTTGAGGAGGGTAAGCTCACCGACAACGTGGGTCGCGTGGTCAATTTCCGGAACACGATCATCCTCCTGACCTCCAACGTCGGCTCGGAACTGATCAAGAAGAACTCCACCCTCGGCTTCTCGCCCATCAAGGACGAGTCGAGCTATGAGAAGATGCGCGAGAAGATCCTCGAGGAAGCCAAGCGCGTCTTCAAACCGGAGTTCCTCAACCGCATGGACGAGATCGTCGTCTTCCGCTCGCTGACCAAGCCCGATCTCCTCCAGATCCTCGATCTCGAGATCGTGAAGGTCATCGTCCGTCTCAAGCACAAGAAGATCAACCTGACCTTCGACGAGAAGGCCAAGGATTTCCTGGTCGAGAAGGGATACGATCCGACCTATGGCGCCCGGCCGATGCGGCGCGCAGTGGAACGGCATTTGGAAGATCCTCTGGCCGAAGAAATTCTGCGGGGAAACCTTCACGAGACCGAGCCCGTGCTCGTTACGGTGGAGGACGGTAAGATCGTCTTCCGGCAAAGCGCCTCGGCGGCCGGTGCGCTTTCCAGCTGATTCCAGTCCGAGCCTATGGATTCAAAAGAGCCCGGGTTGCCGGGCTCTTTTCGTTTACGACCACCCGGTGGACGCGTGGTAAATCACAGAAGTCTGCGGTCAATCCTTGCTGACCTTGATGCTGCCACCGGCCGTGCGGAGGTCGAATTTCCAGGAACCTTCGGTGATGTGGATCGAGCCGCCGCTGGTCGACGCGTAGACTTTTCCGCCTACAACGGTCTTCAACGAAATGCTGCCCCGGTGTCATTGGCGTTCTCGGCTTCCCTTGTGACTTTCACCATGACGGATTTCGAGTCTCCACCGGTCACAGTGACGTGAGGGTGAAGGTCTTTTCGATGATGTCCTTCTTGGCGTCGGCGGCCGACAGCGGGAGCGCTAGCAACAAGGCGAGCAGTCCGAAACTGGTTCTGAGAAAGGCTGTGAGAATCACTTTCATGGTTGCAGGAAAACCCGGCAGCGCGGGAAAGGTTTCAACGATTGTGACGGCTCGGGTCAGCGACCAGTCGCATGTGAAGTCCGGGTAATCCTGACGGGCGCAGGAAGAGGCGCTTGCTAATTCTTCTCCGGTTGCCGCGATTCCAGTTGGAGAACTGCGGTCATGCTTTCTAGCATCCGCCTGTCGGAGGCGATTTCCCAGCCCCGGCCTCCCACGATGATCTCGACGCCCGCCCCGTCCGCTTTGGAAACGCAGCTCACGCTGCTCCAGTCGATCAACCTGCGGCTCGCCCTGCTCGGCCTGCCGGCCTTGCACTCGGTGCCGCCGGGTCCGCTGCAACAGGCTTCCGGCCAGCTGCTGGCGCGCAACCGCGAGACGAACCGTCTCCTGGCGAACTACCTCTGCCCGGCCGACTGGCGCATCCAGCAGTGGTTGAACGACTATCTCTACGACGTCTGCGCCCCGGCCAAGCTGCCGTCGACGACCTTCATCCTCGACATGCCCGGCCTGGCCCGGGAGCTCTCGCTGCCGCCGGACGAGGACAAGTTCGTCTCCGACATCATCAGCTCCTACAGGGTCCGCAACGGGGTGCTGCACAATCCGGCCAAGGACCGGCGCACCACGGCGGGGGTCTTCCATATCTGTGAGGGGGGGCTGCCCATCCCGGATGACAAGCTGTCCGTTCCAGTGGCGACCTTTGGCAAGATGCTGGAGGCTGCGCTCAATCCGCCCCGCGAATTGATGCGCCTGCCGATCACCGCCAGCCAGTCTGACCACGCGGAGTGCTTCGTCTCGCTGTTGATCCGGCCCATCGTCTGTCCCGAGGTTCCGGGCTACTGCGAGGAGAAGCGCAGCGAGATTCGTTTCTTCGCCCCCGGCAACCTCGTGAGCAACCTCGACTTCGTCGAAAGCATCTTCGGCAACGCCGGCGATCCTTTCCTGCCCGAGAACGACTCCGGTCTCGACGTCGACCATTGGTCCGGCCACACGGGATGCGTCATCCTCGCCCCGCACCTTGTCGGAGTGACCAAGAAGGCAGTCGGTCTGCCGCCGTGGGACAAGGCGACTGAACGTCAGCGCAACGACGGCATGTGCTGGAAACGGGAAGAGGACGCCTACAACGGCGGAAACGCCTTCAAGCTCACCGCCCGCGATGAAAAGGGCGTGATGGTCACGATCATCGCGGACAACTACTTCGGCTACTGCAAGAAGGAGGTCAAAACCCAGATCAGTTTCGCGGCCAATCTCATGGGCCTGGTCGAGGAGGAACATGCCGGCGGCGCCATGGTTTTCCCTAGTTACGACCTCGGCGAGGAGTTCAGCGGCGACGTCCACATGCCGAAACTCGGCTATTCCTTCGCGGAGATGACCGAGCGCCACGCCGACCTCATGATCGTGCAGCCGGAAGGCTATGCGATCGACCGCAAGTTTCCGGAGATCTTCTACGTGCCCGAACATGCGGCCTTCGACATGCGGAAACTGAGGATTACGTGGGATCGTGACGGCAAGGAACAGAGCATCAAACTGCTGCCGGGAAAAAACTACGTCCGGCCTTCGGGCTATCGCCTCCACATGGAAAAGCCCCCTGGAGACCGATCATGGCGGCTGGTGGGAACGGTGGCGGAACCGACGGTCTGCCACAAACCCTGCACGGTGTCGGGCGGCGGCAAGTCGGAGATCTCCAAGGCGCTGAGCGACGCGATCATCCAGGGGCCGGTCTTCGTGGCCGACTTCGAGCACGATTTCGACCAGGTGGAGGCGATCATCAACCGCGATTATTCCATCCGGTTCCGTGACCCGGCCCGGCAAAGCCCCGACAGCCGGACGATCCTCAGCCCGCATCGTTCGCTGGGCTCCGTCATCAAGCTGCTCACGCCGAGTTCCATCGACTACAACGACGAATTCGACTCCTGGCTCCGGAGCATCCCGCCCCACATCAAGGAGCTCGTCTACGTGGTGAAGCGCTACTACAAGCCCGCCTGGGGCGACAATTGGCGCAAGCACTTCGGCGTCGATGCGATCAACGGAACACCGGCCAACGAGCTCAAGTGCGAAGGCCGGAAGTTGATCTCGAACCACCTCCGCGTCGGCTACGACGAGGATGGTTCGTGGCGCGTCTTCGGCATGAGGAAGGACTTCCATCCCGGGGCCAAGCTCCAGATGGAGGACGACATCACCGCGTCGGTCGTCGTTCCGGCGCACAAGATGGAGAACCTCAACCCGGAATACGCCCACCACGCGTCGGTGAAGTTCGTGAAGAACACGGAGAACCGGCTCTTCCAGCGGCCCGACGACGCCATCAACCCCGGCTACGACAAACAGACCGAATTGGACATGGCGCGGCCGGGAAATTTCTTCTCGAATTACGCGCCGTTGAACCAGCACGACGCCGGCGAACTCGTCGACGACGCGATCACCTTCGTCAGGTTTTCAGAACCGATGTCCAAGCTGATCATCGAGGCCGCCACCGCTGATAGCGGCCCCTCCTACGTGGTCTGCAACGCCCGTCCACGCATCGTCGAAGGCAAACCCACGAAGAATACTCGCTACCTCCAGACCCGTCCCGACCTGTTGATGCCGAGGGAAGTCCACCTCGCCGCCGTCGGCCTGCGCCTTCGCCGGAAAATTCCGGCCGACAAGCCGGTGCTCACTCCGGTCAACGCCGTGCTTCCCGGTCGGAGGAACAATCCGCCCGATCCCGGAGCGGGCGTGCCTCCCTTGGCCGTCTTCAATCCGATCCATCACCTTGAATTGCCGGAGTTGTTCCTCGAGTTCATCTGCTCGATGACCGGCAAATCGCCTTCCATGACGGGTGCCGGCTCCGAGGGTGCGCTGACGAAGGGACCGTTCAACGCCCTGCCGCCGATCCTCGACCTGAACGACGCCCTCGTGAGCTGGATACTCACCGGCCACGAAGGCTTCGTCACCGCCGCCGGGCATGTCGGCCCGAAATGCCGCGTCGACCACGACATCAGCCTGCTGGTTCCCGAAGTCTGGTGCCGCATGTCGCCGAAGGAACGGGACCCGAAGTTCCTGCTGGCCGAAGGCTATCTGGAAAAGGTTCCGGACATGGAATGCAAGGGGAGGAAGGTCCTCTCTTCCCGCCTTGGCCACCGAATCACGGCCCGTTTCGTCCGGGCCTTTTTCGGACGGGTCTTCTACCACCCGCATGTGGTCTTCACGCCCGAGATGCTGCGGCCGGAGCTGCAGGATATGGACCTCTTTGCCGAAGGCATGGAGGTCATCGTCTCCACCCAGCGCCGCGTCGCCCTTCACTACTTCAACGATGGCAGCATCAATCTGGCATGTCCGCCCTTGAAGGCGTTGCTCGACATCATGCGCGACGATCAACCCGGGGACCGCCGGCTGGATTCGACGGAGTTCCGCATCTTGTTCACCCGTGAATCCCTGCTGGCCAGCGATTGGTATCGCGCACGGCTGGAGACAAGGCGCGATCGCGAGCTCGCCCTGTGGCAGCGCCACCAGGGCTACCTGGGCCAGTTCCTGGCAAAGCCCAACTACTCGGATGAATCACGCCGGCTGGACATTGAAGGCCGGCTTGAGCGCGTGCGCCGGCATCTGCAGAAGGTCTCAGCTCCGGGCTATGTCGACGAGCTGCGGGGAACGATCGGCACATCCTCGCTCGGAATTTAAGGGCGGATTTAGCGGAAAGGGCCTTCGCCGTAACTTTGGGATTGTTTCGTGAAGCACAGCTGATATTACACGATGCCGTGCTGGTTCAGATTGCTTCCAACCCTAAAAAGAAGCGCTGGTCTTACGACGAGTATCATACTCTCGGAGATAACCAGCGTTACGAGGTCATCGATGGCGAACTGTTGATGCTCCCCGCTCCGGATACCCAGCATCAGGCTTGGATCCGTGAGTTGATCCTGAGCCTTGGCTCCCACATCAAGGCCCGCAGCCTTGGCCAGCTGTTCCCTTCCCCGATCGACATCGTCCTCGACTCCGAAAACATCGTCCAACCCGACCTGACTTTCATCGGCCGGTCCGCCCTGGGAACGATCGGCAAGAAGTCCATCGTGGGTGTGCCCAGCCTCGTCATCGAGATCGTTTCCCTGGCGACCATCGGGGTTGATCGATACAAGAAACGCCGGCTCTACAGCCGCTTTGGCATCAGCGAATTCTGGGTCGTCGATCCTGGAAATGCCGCCGTCGAGGTCCTTGTGCTCAACGGGCAGGACTACGACCTCATCTCGGTCGCCGCCAGACAGGGGGCGCTTCGTTCGACGGTTCTTGAGGGCTTCGAGGTCGATGTGGCCGAGCTGATCCCCCACCTCTGAGCGCCGTCCCGATTCCACTACGGGTTTCGCTCTGGCCCCGCGACGCTTCTGGGCTAACTTCCGCCCAGCTATGAAGAACAGCGTCGATTCCATCGAGTCCGGCATCAACGACATCCGCCATGGCAGGATGATCGTCGTCGTCGACGACGCCGACCGGGAAAACGAGGGCGACCTCGTCATGGCCGCCGAAAAGGCCACGGCCCAGAAGATCGGGTTCATGGTGCGGCACACGTCCGGAGTGCTCTGCGTTCCCATGGAGGGCGCCAACTTGGACCGCCTCGACCTGCCGCTCATGACGCAGCAGAACATGGAGCGCATGCGCACCGCCTACACGATCTCCGTGGACGCCGCGCAGGGCGTCACCACCGGCATCTCCGCCGCCGACCGCGCCCGCACCATCCGCCTCTTGTCGGATCCAAAGACCCGGCCCAACGACCTCGTCCGGCCCGGCCACATCTTTCCGCTTCGGTATCGGCAGGGCGGCGTGCTGCAACGTGCCGGCCATACCGAAGCCGCGGTCGATCTCGCACGCCTGGCCGGGCTTCGTCCCGCCGGTGTTATCGCCGAGATCGTGAACGACAACGGCACCATGGCCCGCCTGCCGCAGCTCCGGAAGTTCGCCCAGAAGCACGGGCTCAAGGTCTGCACCATCGAGGACCTCATCAAGTTCCGTCGCCGCAGCGAGCGCCTCGTAGAACGCGTGGAAGTGGTCAAGATGCCCACGGACTATGGCGACTTCGATCTGCACCTCTACAAGTCGACCGTCGATGGCCAGCACCACATCGCCATGGTCATGGGCGACGTGGCCAGGAAGAAGAACATCCTCGTCCGCGTCCACAGCGAATGCCTCACGGGCGACGTCTTCGGCTCACGCCGTTGTGACTGCGGCCCGCAACTGCACAAGGCCATGCAGCAGATCTCAGACTCCGGTGCCGGCGTCCTCCTCTACATGCGTCAGGAGGGACGCGGCATCGGTCTGCCCGGCAAGATCGCGGCCTACAAGCTCCAGGAGAAGGGCTACGACACCATCGAGGCCAACCTGAAGCTCGGCTTCCCCATGGACCTCCGCGAATACGGCATCGGCGCGCAGATCCTCTCCGACCTCGGCCTGAAGACCATCCAGCTCATCACCAACAACCCGAAGAAGATGGTCGGCCTCGAAGGCTACGGACTGGTGATCTCCAAACAGATCCCCATCCGCGTGAAGGCCAACCCGCACAACGCGAAATACCTCAAGACCAAGAAGGAGAAGATGGGGCATACGATCTGAAGCTCGAAGGTCGAAGGCCAAGGCTCAAACATCAGTTGCCCATTTGCTCAGTAGTTTTGGCCTTTGGCCTTAGTCATTCGTCATTCGTCATTCTCAAAATGCTCAAGAAGCTCAAGACCCCCAAAGCCGCCGCGACCAAAGGCCGTTTCGCCATCGTTGCGGCCAAATACAACGCGCACTACGTCGACTCCATGCTCAACGCGGCCGAGGCCACGTTGAAGGCGGCGGGAGCGAAGGATGTGGAGATCGTCCGGGTGCCGGGCGCGTATGAGATTCCCCTTGTGGCTGCCGTGTTGGCCGGGCGCGACAAACACCGCTTCGACGCCATCATCTGCCTCGGGCTCATCCTTCAGGGCAAGACAGCCCACGCGAACCATATCGGCGAGGCGATCACGATGGCGCTGACCCAAATTCAGCTCGATTACCACATCCCGGTCATCCACGAGGTGTTGCTGGTGAACAAGGAAGCCGACGCCAAGGTTCGTTGCCTCGATCCCAAGTTCAACAAGGGCATCGAAGCCGCCCACGCCGCCATCGAGATGGCCGGAGTCATGGCAGGATTGGGCGGATGCGACTGCCACTGAGTGGGAAGCGCGAAGCGCGAAGGCCAAGGGCTGAAAAAATCCCATGGATGAAGAAAACGACTTGGCCGGAACGATGCAGTTCAAGGTAGGGCGGGCTTCCAGTCTGCCCCGTGCTGACTAGTAGCCCGTCAAAGAAGACCCCACCCCGCCGCGTGAGCGCACGCGGCCTACAAAAAAACCGGGAATCACCCTGGTTTTGTAGGCCAGGTCCCCTGACCGGGCGTTCTTTGACGGGCTGACAAAGGGTTCCCGGATCGTCCGGCGCCCTGGTCAGCACGCACCGTTTGATTTCAGGCCGAACTCCGAAATGGAAATGGGGAGCGCACGCGGGACGCGTGCGCTCCCCGGTCCGTTCTCATCCTCTGATTCCAACTTCGGAGTTCGGGTTCAATACACATCCCGCTGATAGCGCTTCTCTGCTTTCAGCTTTTTGATGTAGTCGGCGGCCTGCTCGGGTGTCTTGCCGCCGGCGCGTTCCACGACTTGATGCAGGGCGAGATCGACATCCTTGGCCATGCGGCTGGCGTCGCCGCAGACGTAGAAGCCGGCGCCTTCTTCCAGCCAGGTGAAGAGTTCGTTCGCGTTCTCCAACATCCGCTGCTGGACGTAGATCTTCTCCGTTTGGTCGCGCGACCAGGCGAGGTCCAGGCGGTTGAGCAGTCCATCTTTCTGCATAGCCGAGATTTCGTCCTGGTAGAGAAAGTCCGTCGTGGACTTCTGGTCGCCGAAGAAGAGCCAGTTGCGGCCCTTGGCGCCGGTGGCCTTGCGCTCTTCGAGGTAGGCGCGGAAGGGCGCGATGCCTGTTCCCGGTCCGACCATGATCAGCGGCTTGTCGGACGCGGGCGGACGGAAGCCGGTGTTCTGGTGGACGAAGACCGGAACCGCTGCGGCGTCGGCCCGTTCGGCAAGGAAGGTGGAGCAGACTCCGGCGCGCTTGCGGCCGAGGGATTCGTAGCGGACGACGCCGACGGTGAGATGCACCTGGCCCGGATGCGCCTTGAGGCTGGAGGAAATGGAGTAGAGGCGCGGCTGGAGTTTCTTCAGCAAGGCCACGAACTCCGTCGGAGAGAACCGCGCTTTCGGATGGGCCAGCAGCAGGTCGATGGTTTCGCGGCCAAAGAGAAACTTGCCGAGCTCGCCGTTGGCGGTGGGGGCGGTCAACTGCTTGAGAAGATCGTCGCCCGATCGCTCGGCCACGGCGGCGAGGAAGGGCCGGGGAATCCGCGTGATGTCGTAGTGGCCGAGCAAGGCCGAGCGGATCGACAGGGGTTTGCCGTCCTTGCCTGGAACCTCCTCGTCGCCGCTGAAACCGAGTGCTGTGACCAGCTCCGACACGACGGTCGAATCATTGGTCGGCGTCACTCCGAGTGCGTCGCCCACCTCGTAGGTGAGATCCGAGCCTTCGAGCGCGATCTCGAAATGGCGCACGTCCTTGCCCGATCCCTGGCCGTTCAGCCGCCGGTTGGCGACCAGCTTGGCCGGGAACGGATTGCTCTTCGTCCACTTGGATCCTTCCTCCTCGGAAACATCGGACGTCGAAGTCGCCGAGACGGCAGTTGCGGCTGAGATGGGGCCGTTGGCTTCAGCGAGCGCCGGCAAGGTGGACGCGAGCCATTTGGCAAAAGGCTCCTCGTAGTCCACGTCGCAGTCGATGCGCGGCTGGATGCGTTTGGCGCCGAGGGTCTCCAGCCGCATGTCGACGTCTTTGCCGAATTGGCAGAAGCGCGCGTAGTTCGTGTCGCCCAGCGCGAGCAGCGAGTAGCGCATGCCGGCAAGCTTCGGAGCGGTGTCCGCGTTGAGCGCGTCCCAGAACGGCTTCGCGTTGTCGGGCGGTTCGCCGTCGCCGTAGGTGCTGGTGAGCACGAGGACGTTCTGTTCCGAGGCGAGCTGGTTGAAAGGATACTTCGCGAGATCGTGGATTGTCGGGGCGAAGCCATGTTTGCCGGCTTCTTTGGATACACGTTTCGCCAGTTTCTCAGCCGTGCCCGTCTGGGTTCCGAAGAAGATGGCGAGCGGTTGGAGAGGCTTGGCCGTGGCGGCTCCGGGCGAAGCGACGGTGGCCGGCACCGGCACATACGAGAACAGGCCGGCGAGGTAGCCGTTCAGGTAGGCGCGTTGTTCCGGAGTGAACGGCGCGGACTCGGGAAGCTGGGGGATGAAACTCATTGGACGGGGAATGACGAAGTTCGATGGCCAAAGGACGAATGAATGGCGAATGCCGAAGTCGCGGGGCGTGACGCACCTGGACGATTCGATTGAATCGAACGGACGCCGGGGATTCGGACGGCCATCACCGCGGGGGATGGGCCAACCGTGTGCCGCCACCCGTTTGGGCTTTGGCCTTCCCGCTTCTTTCGGGTTTTGGCCTTCGGATTCCGGGTTTCCAGTTTCATGGGTTCATTCCGAAAAGAGCTCCTGCAACTGCTTCAACTCATGGCGGCGGGTGAAGACGGCGAAGCTTTCGCCGTTCTGGCGTCGGGCGAGGTAGACCTTCAGGACCTTCTCAAGCAGCCCGGGGATTTCTGTGAACGGGATGTTGCTGAAGACCTGCTTGGCCACGGCCTGGTGGCTGCCGAAGCCGCCGCCGAAGGCGATGTTGTAGCCTTCGACGCTTTCCTTGCCGTTGGCCACGCGGACTGCCTGCATGCCGATGTCGCCCATGTAGTGCTGGGCGCAGCTGTTCGGGCAGCCGGTCAGGTGGATGTTGATGGGCTGGTCGAGCTGGAGCTTCCGGTTGAGGTGGTCGCCCAGGGCCACGGCGTTTCCCTTCGTGTCGGCGCTGGAATACTTGCAGCCGTTGTTGCCCGTGCAGGCGACGAGGCCGCCAAGGATGTTGGTGGTGTCGGCCGGGAGTCCGGCCCGGGCGAGGTTGCGCTTCAACGTGTCGACGAAGCCGTCGGGCACATCCGTGATGATGAAGTTCTGCCAGGGCGTCAGGCGGAGCTGGCCGCTGCCGTAGTTCTCCGCGAGGTCTGCGGCACGGCGCATTTGTTTTGACGACATGATGCCCACGGGCACGACCGCGCCGACGTAGTTCCGGCCGGGCCGGTTCTGGCGATAGACTCCGACATGGCCGTGACGGATGGCGGGATGCCGTGGCGCGCAGCGGTCGGCCGCGAGTTTCACCAGGGGGAAGGCCAACTTCTTCTGGGTCTCAGCGAGGAACCTTTCGGTGCCCCATTTGTCGATCAGATACTTGAGACGGGCCTTCTTGCGGTCGGTGCGGTCGCCGTGCTCGGAGAAGACACGGAGAATCGCGGCCGACACGGCGACGGCTTCGTTCGGCTTGATGACGATGCCGGCATCCTTGGCGAACTGCTTGTGGCCGGTGATGCCCGCGAGTTCGACGCGGTAGTGGACGCCGGCCTCCAAGGCGATCGTGGACCCGTCTTTGAGGGAGGTGCCTTCCGCCGCCGCGACTTTCACCGCCATGAAGCCGATGTCGTTCGTGTCCGCGACGGTGTCGATCGCGCCGCCGCCCTCGAAGGAGACGTTGAACTTGCGCGGCAGGTCGAAGAGGTCGCGGTTGTTCAGGATGTAGTGGTGGAGCCCGTAGGCATGGGGCCGGGAGTCGAGATACTCCTGCGGATCGATTCCGGCCGTGGGAGACGCGGTGATGTTGCGGACGTTGTCCACGCCGGAACCCTTCGAGGTCAGGCCGAGGCTCTGCAGCTTCGTCAGGACGTTGACCAGGTTCTTGGGCGCGATCTCGCGGATCTGGAGATTGGAACGGGTGGTGATCGCCGACTTGCCGTTGCCGTAGAGATCCGCCATTTCGGCGAGGCCGCGCAGTTGGACGGATGTCAGTTCTCCAGCCGGAATGCGGCAGCGGAGCATGAAGGACGCCTGGTTTGGCGCGACGTAGAAGAGCCCGTAGAAGCGGAAGCGGAAGTTGTGCTCTTCGTCCGGATGCGTGTCGGCGTCGGAGTGCGCGAGCAGGCGGTCCCAGCAGTCGAGGCCGTGTTCCTGCATCTTCCACAGCTCCTGCTTGCAGAGATCGGCGACGTCCTGGCCGTGCCATTTTGTGGAAGGGGAAGCGAGGTTCTCGCCGCCTTCCCCGGGCGTCGCGGTGATCGCGCCCGAGCCGGGAACGATGCCGACATAGGGATGGATGTTGCGTTGGGCGACTCCCGCCATGAGCCCGGCGAGAAACTCCTTCTGCTCCGCAGTGAAGGAGGTTCCCGGAGGCGGAGCGGGCGTGGTGGCTTCCGTGGTCATGGCTTAGAGTGGTTTGAGATTCACGGCGCAGTGTTTGTAGCTGGGTTGGCGCGAATACGGATCGAAGGAGGGAAAGGTCAGCTTGTTCGTCTCCGCATAGTGCATCGGCATGAAGACCGTGCCGGGCTGGACGGTGCCGGTGACGAAGGCCGTGGCGGTGATCCGCCCGCGGGCTGAGGCGACCTCGACCGGCGAGTTGGGCTCGATGCCCAACCGATCGGCGTCGTCGGGATGGATCTCGACGTAGACGTTGGCCGGGTAGAGCTGGCGGAGGATGGCGGATTTTCCGGTGCGGCTGTTGGTGTGCCACTGCGCGCTGGTGCCCCGGCCAGTCAGGAGAACGATGGGGAACCCGGGGCTCGTCGGTTCGGCCACGGGACGGGGTTGTTCGAAGACGAACCTGGCCCGGCCGTCGGCGGTGAAATAGCGGCCATCGGCGAAGAGGCGGCGCTCGGCATCCGGCGTCCGGGATCTGGCATTCGGCATCTGGGAAGGCCACGGCCACTGCACGCCGCCGCACTGATCAATCATCGGGTAATCCTCGATCCCCGTGATGTCGCAGGGTTGGCCGGCGGAGAGTTGCTTGAGGATTTGGAAGGCGGCTTCGGGCGAACTCCACTTCGCGAACATTTCTCCGCAGCCCCAGTAGTGGGCGATCAGGCGGAAGATGTTGAAGTCGCTCAACGCCTGGCCCGGTGCGCGGCGCACTTTCTTCAATAGCCCATAACGGCGCTCGGAGTTGATGAACGTGCCTTCCTTCTCACCCCAGCCGGCTGCGGGGAGATATAGGTCGGCCAGCTGGGCGGTCTCCGTCGTCGGATACATGTCCTGCACGACGAGGAACTCCAGTTTGGAAAAGGTTTCTCGAACCGACTTCTGGTTGATCCACGAGTGGGCCGTGTTGGTCGCGAGGATCCACAGGCCCTTGATCGCGCCGGAGTCGATGCCGGCGAGGATCTGGTCGTAGGCCCACGAAGCTTCCTGCGGAATGCGATCCTCCGAAATGCCGAGGACGCCGGCCACCTTTTCGCGTTGCTCCTGCTTCTTGAAATCATGTCCGCCGAGGAGGTTCGTGGTGTTGCTCCAGAGACGGCTGCCCATCGCGTTGCACTGGCCGGTGATCGAGTTCGCGCCCGTGCCGGGGCGTCCGATGTTTCCGGTCATGAGGGAGAGATTGATGATCGCCTGGGCGGTGCGCGTGGCTTCGTGGCTCTGGTTCACGCCCATCGTCCACCACAGGCTGACGGCCTTGCCGTGATGGATCGTTTCCGCGCAGCGATAGAGCTGGCCGACGGTCAAGCCGGTCTGGGCGGCCACGGTGTCGGGGGTGAACTGGCGGACAAACTCGGCGAAGTCCTCGAAGCCCGTGGTCGAACCGCCGATGTAGCCTCGGTCGATCCAGCCGTTTTGGATCAGCATGTTGGCCAGCCCGTAGAGCAGGACGAGATCGCTCTTGGGCTTCAGCCCGAGATGCTGCGTGGCGTTCATCGCCGTCTCCGTGCGGCGCGGATCGATCACGATGATCTCGGGCTTGTTCGGGTTTCTCAGCACCCGCTGCCACATAATCGGGTGGGCGATGCAGGGATTGGCCCCGATGAAGACGAGCACGTCCGACTGCTCGAAGTCCGCGTAGGTGTAGGGCGGCGCGTCGAAGCCGAACGACTCCTTGTAGGCCACGGCGGAGGTGGCCATGCACTGGCGGGTGTTGCCGTCGCCGTGTTTCATGCCCATGCCGAACTTCCCGAGCGCGCCGAGGAAGGCGAACTCCTCCACCGCGATCTGGCCGGTGCCGATCCACGCGACGGAATCGTTGCCGTGCTTGGCCTGGATGGCTTTGAAGCGTTCGCAGAACGTCGTCATGGCCGTGTCCCAATCCGTCGGCTGAAGGTTTCCGGAATCGTTCCGCAGCAAGGGAGTCGTGCCGCGATCTTGTGCGTCCAACGGCGTCAAAGCCTCCCAGCCTTTCGGGCAGGCCATGCCGAGATTGACCGGATACGAAGGGTCCGCCGTGAGGTTGACGGCCACGCCGTCCTTCAAATGGATGTTCAGACCGCAACCGGTGGAACAGAAGCCGCAGACGACCGTCGTGGTCGCGTCGGGAATGAGCCGGGCGGGAGTGTTGCCAAGGCCGAAGTCGGCCGGACTCTGGACAAGCTCCGAAGTCATCGCCCCGTCGAAGGCGCGGAACGCGTTCTCCAACGGGGAGGCCTGCGGGCTGACGATGGGCGTAGTCATGTGGTGATCCCTCCGGGCATTTTGTCCGGGGCAACGGCGGCGAAAAAAAGCACACGCTCGCAGACTTCCCCCACCATCAGCAGGGATGCCGCCACGAG
The DNA here is from genome assembly GCA_043744715.1 of Verrucomicrobiota bacterium. Taxonomy (GTDB): domain Bacteria; phylum Verrucomicrobiota; class Verrucomicrobiia; order Limisphaerales; family CANJSG01; genus CANJSG01. The sequence goes on from JAYTUE010000131.1 coordinate 14,110, forward strand.
TCCCGCGACGGGTGTCATCGACATTAGGCCGCCGAGGACGAGTCCCGGCATAACAAGGCCGCCCGCCGCGCCGAGGACGAGGCGAACGATGCCCAGCTTCCGGAAATGGCCCGTGATCAACCGGGCCGAGCGATGAAGTTCCGAGCGGTTCGTGAGCTTGAGCGATGCGAGGATCTCGAACTCAACCGCAAGTTTCGCGACGAAGGCGACGGAGATCGCCAGCCACAACGTCTGGCTGTGAACCAACACGGCGCTGGCAGCGAGGCCCAGGAGCAAGGTTGAACCGAAGAACTTTCCGGCCGTTCGTCCGACGGACCAGAACTGCCTCCGCGTGTCGACGTAGAGCATGACCGAGCAGAACACTGATAGGAGTCCGAGGAACGCGGTGATGCCAAAAGCCCGAGGCCTGAGGATGGAAGGAAGCAGATCGGGTTTGAGCCAGAGCGTCGCGGTCAGCACGGCGAGGGCTTTGAGGTAAAGTCCGAAGGCGATGGCTTCGCGGCTGAACCAGGATTTCCTCCAGCCGAGGAACGCTTTCCAGGCGCGGAGCGGTTGGCCCAGATGGAGTGTTCCTATTCCCAACGCCGCCGCCATGACGACGAATGCAGCGGTCGAACCCGCTTTGAACTGCTCGGGAGAGCCCAGCATCGCCGCTGCCATGATGATTCCGACCGAGAGCTGGGACAGGGGCAGCATCAGTGCGAGCGGGAGATGCGGGTCGGCCGGGCGAAGGGCAGCGGCATCGGCTGGGGCCAGGGTTCCGATCCGATCAAGCGACGACTTGAAGCGTGTCGTCGGCACCGTGATGTCCGGGGCGGGTGATCCGGGGAGGAACGAGTTGAAAGAGATTAGGCCGCCGTCATCGCTTGTGCCGTTGTGCCCGTTTTTGGCGGGCGGCTCCACCGGCCGAAAGGTGGAGAGGATATCCGCGACATCGATGATGCGGATGCGGATGGCTTCGTTCGGGCAAGCCTGGACGCAGGCCGGGGCTTCGCCGGTTTCGAGGCGCTGGGTGCACATGTCGCACTTGCGGACGATGCCCAGCCGGGCGGAGTAGCGCGGCACTTCGTAGGGGCACTTCATCACGCAGTATTGGCAGCCGATGCACTGGTCATCGAGATGCCGGACGATGCCCGTGACTGGATCCTTTTCGTAGGCGAGAACCGGACAGCCGTTGAGGCATCCGGGATCGACGCAGTGGTGGCAGGCGGTGGTGACGGTGCGCTGAAGAGAGGCGGGCGATGCGATGCCTGATGACTGATGCCTGATGTCGGAGGGCTTGAAGGTGATCGGGACTTCTTCAATCAGCAGACCCACGCTGCGCCAGGATTCATCGTCGTCCAGTCCGTTCAAGGAATGGCAGGCGGTGACGCACGCCTTGCAGCCGGAGCATTTGTCGATGTCGACCTCGAAGGCGAATTGCTGGCCGGCTTTCGGCTGCGACGGGGGGATCAGTTCGCGGTAGAGGCTCGTGATTCTTGGATGGCTTCCTGAATCGTGAATGCGGGAGAACCGTTCGACCGGCGTGAGGCGGCTTTGCTCGGCCAGCAGCAGGTCGACCGGGGATTTGTCCGCGACTAACCCACCTTTCCCCGTGCCGGAGGATCCGGTTCGGGAAAGGCTGCTTGATCTGGATGCCGGGGGCGCTGCCAACACAATCGGGGAAGGAAGCAAACCCGAAGCCGCAACACCCGGAATGGGCATTCGATTTTGTTCATCGTGTTCATCGCGGCGATGAATGCTGTTCATCGGTGCGGGATCAGCCGGAATGACAGAAGAATAACGGGCATCGTGGAGTTGAAGCGGGTTTCACGACCGCGTTGTGACTGCCAGGAAGCGCAGCGGATCACTGGTAGATTGTGGCCTTTTCAAAATCCCAGATGGTGGTTCGCAAACAGGGCGATCATTTCAAGCCACTGATTCGTCGTAGGCCGGAGGAGAAGGTGATGTGTATGGAAACGAAGAAGGGCGGCCGGACAAAAGCCCGGCCGCCCTCAGTCGCCAACCAGCCAACGGAGGAATCAGAAGCGGATGACGGTCTGGAGATAGAACCAGTCGCCTGCTGCCGAACCGCCGGAATTCTGCCAGGTGCTGTTCACGTAGCTGCCGGGGAAGAAGTGGCCGTAGCCGCCTTCCAGCATCGCGAACTTGTTGATGGAGTATCCCACGACGACATCGATCTCGGACCCGATGAAGTTGTCGTAGCCGGGATTGCGACCAAAGCCTGCGGCGTTGGCCCCGGCACCACGGGCCGCGCCGCCGACGTTGTAGAGATTGTCCGCCGTGTCGGCGACCCAGTAGAGGTGGCTTTCTAGGGAGAACGAGACCCGGGGATGGGGCTTCATCTGGTAGATGGCGCGGACGTCGTGGAGGTTCTGCCATGAGAAGTAGTCCATGTAGCCGTAGAACTTGTGGTTCGTGGGATACAGGTTGTCGAAGGTCTCGTGCTTGTTGTCGTTCGGATTGCTGTCGCCCGAACCGAAGGCGTATTCCAGCGCGATGCGCGGAGTGCCGAAGGTCTCGGCGAAGGTGTAGCCGAGGTTGGCGACGAACGCATAAGCCCGGTGGTCCTGCCGGGCGCTGGCGGCGGTGGGCTTCCAATTGCCGAACTGGTAGGCGCCTTCGACCGTGTAGTCCCAGTTGCCGAGTTCGTTGGTGGCCGAACGGAACCGCGCACCGATCGTGTAGATGTCGCGGGCGAAGGGTGCGGCGGATTGGAACGGCGCGAAGGCGCCCGGGTTCGCGGCGGTGCTTCCGCGCTCGTCGTTGCGGGCGAAGAAGTAGAGCTCGGTCAGGTTCTTCGGGATCTTCTTCGTCGTGAGGTGCAGACCGGAGAAGAAGTTGTAGTCGTTCCAACCGTTCAGGTTGTTGTCGTCGGGCAGAACGATCTTCGAGCCGAAGGCTTCTGCGGCGAACCACGCGTTCTGCCAACGCACCTTGGCGGCATCGAACACGCGTCCGATGTTGTGCCAGGCGAACGCGCCGACAAGGCGTTCATCGCCGTAGCTGAGTTCCTGGCGGCCGAGCTTCAAGGAGACGGGAAACTCCTTGTGGTTGCCGACGAACACGAAGGCCTGGTGGATGTCGAGCGGGCCGTCGGATTCGAAGTTTGGATTGCGGACGTCGCCCGAGGTCGAGCTGTTCCGGCCTTCGACGAGGAAGTTCCACCAGCGCGCCGTGTAGCCGACCTTCAGGAGCAGCTTGGAGCTGAAGTAGCTGTTGTCGTTGTCGGCGCCCGTCCGGCGGAAATCGTTCGCAGGCGGCAGGCCGAGGCCGTTCACCTTCAGCTCATACCTCATGCGGAAGGAGCCGCCGATGTCCCAGTTGGCGTAGTAGGGATCCTGCTTGCGGAGGTAGTCGTTGACGAAGCCGGGGAACGGCTGGGTCGGCGGCGGCGGGGCATATTGGGCGAAGGCCGGCACCGAGGCGCCAAGGGCGACGGCGGCGGAAGTCAGGGTGAGCAGTGTTTTCTTCATACGGGGGCAGTTTCGGACTTCGGCGCGTTGGGGATTTGATCCGGGTCAACGGCCTTGGGGTTTGTGGGGACGGGCACGTGGGACGGGGAATCATCGGAAGGGCCGGCCGGCGGGACGGTGTGGCCCTTCTTCTTGTGGGCGTGGATTTCAAGGAACTCGATCAGGCGCTCGCGGAGCTTGTAGTAGTCCGGATGTTCCATCACGGCCTTGCGCTCGCGGGGGCGGGGGAAGTTCACCTCGATGATGTCGCCGACCTCGGCCTCGGGACCGTCGGTCATGCAGACGATGCGGTCGGACAGGAACAACGCCTCGTCCACGTCGTGCGTCACCATCATGGCGGTGATCTTGTTCTTCCGCCAAAGCTCGATCAGCACCTGTTGGAGTTCGTGGCGGGTGAGGGAATCCAACATGCCGAACGGCTCGTCCAGCAGGAGCATCTTCGGTTTGAGGGCGAAGGCGCGGGCGATGCCGACGCGCTGGCGCATTCCCTGGGAGAGTTCGGCGGGTTTCTTCTGCATCGAGTCGCCCAGTCCGACGACCGTGAGGTAATACTCCACGATCTCGCGGCGCTCCTCGGCGCTGGCGGAGTAGAAGACCTGGCTGACTCCGAGCATGACGTTCTCGAAGGCCGTCAGCCACGGCAGGAGGGAAGGGGACTGGAAGACGACGCCGCGATCGGGCCCGGCCCCGTCGAGTTCCTTTCCGGCGAGAATGATGGAGCCGTCGGTGATTTCGCTCAGACCGGCCACCATCATCAGGACGGTGCTTTTGCCGCAGCCCGAGTGGCCGATGACTGTAACGAACTCACCTTTGCCTAGCCTCAGGTTGAAGTTCTTCACGATGACCGCCGGGCCCTTCGGCGTCGGGTAGATCTTGGTCAGCTGCGAGATGTCGAGGTAGGGCTTCATATCTCCACGGACTCCACTTTGATTTCACTGCGGCGCACCGGCCGCCGGCTTGCACCGAACATCCGGTAGGCTCCGGGGTCCTGCGGCTCGATGTCCGGAAGAACGAGCGACCTGGTGATCGTGCCCTTCCTGCGGTCCGTGGCCTTCAACAGGTAGTCGGTCACCTCTAGGCGGATCTGCTTGAAGTCGTAGCTGTCGTTCAGTTCCGCCCTTCTGCGCGGCCGGGGCAGCGTGATGGGAATGCTCGGCCCGAGCGTGGCGCGCGGGCCGGCGGTGAGTGGGATCACTCGGTCGGCCATCAGGATCGCCTCGTCCGGGTCGTTGGTGATGAGCAACACGGTCTTCTTGTCCGCCTCCCAGATCTGCAGCGTCTCCTGCTGGAGGGTGGCGCGGGTCAGCGCGTCGAGCGCGCCGAACGGTTCGTCCATGAGGAGGATGCGCGGGCTGGTGGCGAGCGTGCGGGCCACGCTCACGCGCTGCCTCATGCCGCCGGAAAGCTCGTGCGGCTTCTTGTCGCGGGCCGGGGTCAGATTGACCATGGCGATGTGTTTCTCGATGTGTTCCCGGCGTTTGGCCGCCGGCCATTCCGGGAAGATCGCGTCCACCGCCAGGCCGATGTTCTCATGCACGGTCAGCCACGGCAGCAGGGAGTAGTTCTGGAAGATGATTCCCCGGTCGGGGCCTGGGCCTTCGATGGGTTTGCCTTCCAGCAGGACCGTCCCGGTGTCGGGCTTCACCAGTCCGGAAAGGAAATTGATCAGCGTGCTCTTGCCCGCGCCGGAGTAGCCGACGATCGCCACGAACTCGCCCTCGTTGATTTCCAGGTTGATGTCCGCGAGGACCTCGGTGCGCGTGCCGGCCGACACATAGTTCTTGGAGGCGTTTTTGATTTCGAGGAAAGGCATGGCGTGGCGGGCGTTCAGCCGAGGATGTTTTTGAGTTCGAAGCCCTGAGCGTAGTCCTCCGCGGCCGAAGGATCGAACACCTTGCCGTCGAAGAATGTTTCAGGCCCGTCGGCCGCAGCCGTGTCGGGCAGGCCCAGTTCGCGGCGGGCCTGGTCATGGAAATCGGCCCGGATGACGCGCTGCGAAACACGGGCGTAGTCCGGCGTTCCGAAATGCAGGCCCCAACGGCGCAGCTGGGTGAGGAACCAGACGGCGTGGCTGGCCCGGGGGCGGTTTGCATCGCGGCCGGAGAAGGTCAGCCCTTGCGGCAGACTGAGCGTGCGGCCGTCGCCGTAGTCGATGGTGCCGCCGAGTCTGGATTGGATCAGCCCCGGGTCGCCGCCGAGATGTTCCGGAAGCGCGAGCAGCTGCGCGGCTTCGGCATGGTTGGCCGGATCGTCGAGCCAGACACCGGCCTGATGAAGGCCCTTGAGCGCGGAGATGACAGTGCGCGGGTTCCGTCCGGCAAATTCCTCGGTGAAGGCGCAGACCTTCTCCGGATGGTCCGGCCAGATTTCCTGGGAGGTGATCGCGGTGTAGCCGAGGCCTTCCGCGAGGGCGCGGGCGTTCCAGGGTTCACCGACGCAGAAGCCGTCCATGCGCGCGGTCCGCATGTTGGCCGCCATCTGCGGCGGCGGAACGGTGATGAGGGCCACGTCGTTGTCCGGGTGGATGCCGCCGGCCGCCAGCCAGTAGCGCAGCCACAAGGCGTGGGTGCCGACCCGGAGCGTGTGGCCGAAGACGAGCGGCCGTCCCGAGTTGCGGCCCGCGATGGCGGCTTCCCGCAACGGGCCCGACTGGGTGGCGATCCTGCCCTTGAACTGCTTGTTGAGGGTGATGGCCTGGCCGTTGCGGTTGAGGATCCACGGCACGACGAGCGGCTTCTGGTTCGATCCGAGCAGGCCGCACGCGACCGACACCGGCATGCTGAAAAGCGTCTGGGCCGCCTGCGCGGCGCCGGTGTTGAGCGCATCGCGCAGCGCGGTCCAGGAAGTTTCCCGGCGCAGCTTCGACTCGATGCCGAACTCCCGGAACCAGCCCTTGGAGTGCGCGACGATGAAGGGCGCGGCGTCGGTCAACGGCAGGAAGCTGAAGGTCACGTCGGCCACTTCCGGCGCTCCGCTGCGGGGCAGGGGACTGGCCGCCGGAGAGTGGTCCCCCGGGACTTCCGACCACCTTGAGGGCGGAACGAGGCCGACACGGACTTCGCCGTTCACGGTTGGATTTGTGTGTGAAGTCATGGCAACGACGTCATTCGCGGGCTCCGTCAGACCGATTTGAAGCGGCGTTCCACCAGGCTCATCATGCGGTCGAGGAAGAAGCCGACCAGGCCGATGGTGATGATCGAAAGAATGATGTGCTCGTAGATGAGCGCGTTGTATTCCTGCCAGAGGAAGCCGCCCACGCCGGGCCGGCCGGTGAGCATCTCGGCGGCGACGATCACCAGCCACGCGATGCCCAGGCTCAGGCGGAAGCCGGTGAACATGTAGGGCAGCGTCGCCGGGATCATGACCTTGGTGAGCGTCTTCCACTTCGAGAGCTTCAGCACCTTGGCCACGTTCAGGTAGTCCTGCGGAATGGCGCGCACGCCCACGGCCGTGTTCAGCACCGTCGGCCACATCGAACAGATGGCGATGGTGAACAGGGCGCCGAACGTCCCGGCCTCCTTGCCCGCGTCCATGAACAGCACCAAACCGAGCGGCAGCCAGGCCAGCGGCGAAACCGGGCGGAGAATCTGGATGATGGGGTCGAAGGTCTTGGTGAACATCGTGGACAGCCCGAGAAAGAAGCCGACCGGCGTGCCGATGAGGAGGGCCAGCGTGTAGCCCTTGGCCACGAGGATGAGCGAATACCAGGTGAACCGCGCGATGCCTTGGTCCATCTCGCCGCGTTTGGCGAACGGCTCGACGATGTAGATGCGGCTGGCCTCCCAGGTCTCCACCACGTTGGGCAGCGCCGGGATCAGGCCGACGCGCTTCTCCGAGACGACTTCACCCTGGGCGTCCTTCACTACGACTTTCTTGCCGGCGAGACCGTGCCAGACCAGCACCACGAGGAGCATTCCCAAGATGGGCAGCACCAGCCAGTCGAGTTTGAATGTTTTCATGGAGTTGATTGTTCAATGGAACGGTGGACCCAGGTCTGCGCGGCGGAGACGAGCACCTGGGTGAAGCCGAGCTTGAGCGCCCTCGGCCAGACGGATCTTTGGCCGAGGGCCTGTCCCCAGAGTTCACGGTGGTTGGATGCGGGGCTCATGGGTGGGATCAGCCCTTCATGCTGTGGACGGGGAAGCTCTTGGCGTAGGCTTCGAGGTCGCCGGTCGGATCGAAGGTTACGCCGTCGAAGAGCGTTTCCTTGTCGTTGTTGGCTCCGCCGTGCGCGTAGCCGATCTCCTTCATCGCCTCTTCGTAGATGTCGTTGCGCATGACTTTCTTGGCGACGCCCTCGTAGTCGGGCGTTCCGGAAACCAGGCCCCAGCGGCGGTATTGGCTGAGGAACCATTTGGCATACTTCGGCTGCGGGTAGTTGCAGTTCCGCTTGCTGAAGTGCATGTAGAATTCGTCCTGCGTCTTGCGGCCGTCGCCGTAGTCGAGCTTTCCTTCGAGGCGGCCGAGGATCGTCTTGGCGTCGCAGTTGATGTAGGTGGACTTCGAGACGATGGCGCACTGTTCGGGGCGGTTGCCCATGTCGTCCAGCCAGACGCTGGCCTCGTGCAGGGCCTTGAGGACGGCCTTGGTGGTCTTGGGATTCTTCGTGGTGAACTCCTCGGTGAAGGCGCAGACCTTTTCCGGATGGTCCTTCCAGATGTCCTGGGTGGTGACAGAGGTGAAGCCGATGTTGTCGGCGATGGCGCGGGTGTTCCACGGTTCGCCGACGCAGTAGCCGTCCATCTTGCCGATCTTCATGTTTGCCACCATCTGCGGGGGCGGGACGGTGATGAGGCTCACGTCCTTGTCCGGGTTGATCCCGCCGGCCGCCAGGTAGTAGCGCATCCACATGGCATGCGTGCCTGGCGGGAAGGTCATGGCGAAGGTGAGCGGTTCGCCGAGTTTTTTGGCCTGGTCGACGAAGGGTTTGATGGCCTTGGGATCGGCCCCGACCTTGCCCTTCCATTCGGTCTTCAGGGTGATGGCCTGGCCGTTGCGGTTGAGGATCCAGGGAATGACCATCGGCTTCTTGGGCGAACCGGCGAGGCCCATGGTCGAGGCGAGCGGCATCCCGAGGAGCATGTGGGTGGCCTGGATGGAACCGGTGGAGAGGTTGTCGCGGATGGCGGCCCAGTTCGCGCCTTTGGTTACGGTGGATTCGACCCCGTATTTTTTGAAGAGCCCCTTCTCGTGGGCGATGACGATGGGAGAGCAGTCGGTCAGCGCGATCATGCCGAAGTTCATCTTCGGCGCTTCCGGCGCGTCGCTGGCGTAGACGCTGCCCACCCAGCCCTTGGGCAGGCCGGTGAAGAGCGCGGTGGCTCCTGCGGCGATCGCGCCGCGCTTGAGGAACGAGCGGCGGTTCAAGGGCCTGGTCTCAGGTGGAAGCAGGTTCGGTTGCATGGTTTTTGAGTTGATTGGCTTGAAGGTAGAGGTCGCGGCGGAAAACTTGTTGGACGAGGGAGGTGTAGTTGCTGGCAGGAACCCGGCCGGCGAGACAGTGGCGCAGGATCCAGGTTCCCTTCTCCGCGTCGGGCTCGTTGGCGTTGCCGCTCTGGAAGCGGGTGAATCCCTCCACGGCCTCTTCGCGGCCGTTTCCGAAATCGAAGAGCCCGTCGAAGCTGCGTCGGATCAGGGCCGCGGGCGCGTTCACGTAGGCCGGCCGGGCGAGGATCTCGACGGCGGTTTCACGGCCCTGTGGAGTGTCACAGACGGCGCAGGACTCGATCAGGGCCGAGATGATCTGGAGATGCTCCTCGGACTGTTCCTCGGAAAACCGCCGGCGAACCATCAGCACCTTCTCGGGGTGATCTGGAAGCAACTGGCTGCTGGTGACCGGGCACCAGCCGTCGCCCGCCCGGATCGCCACGGAGTTCCACGGCTCGCCCGAGCAGAAGCCATCCAAGTGGCCCGCCTTCAGGTTTCCGGGCATTTGCGGAGGCGGGACGACGACGAACCGGACGTCTCGTTCAGGATCCATTCCGGCGCGCCGCAGCCAAGTCTCCAGGATGTGACGGTGCGAGGAATAGGGCGAGACGATGCCGAAAGTCAGCGGGTCGTCCTTGCGTTCCCGGAGGGCGAACCCGGCCAGAGTCGCCCCGTCGCGCACGCCGGCCTTCCAGAGATTCTTGGAAAGCGTGATCGCGTTGCCGTTGAGGTTGAGCACGAGGCCGGTCAGGCAGTCCGTCGGCACGCAGCCGATGCCCAGCGTGGCCGCAAAGGGCATCGGGGCCAAAGCGTGGGACGCGTCCAGATCCCCGTGGATCAACCGGTCCCGGACCGTGGCCCAGCCGACTTCCCGGACCAGTTCGATCTTCAGACCGCGCCGTGAAAACAGGCCGAGCTCCTTGGCCAGGACGATGGGAGCGCAGTCGCAGAGCGGGACGAAGCCGATGCGGGTCTTCCGGGGACTCCAGGCGATGTTCACCTTCGGAGTTGCCGCGGAATTCATCTGCACAGTCGTCGCCACATCATATCCATTAGCTACGCCGGTGCCAGAAGGGGTCCTGGGTGCGATTCGTGCTCTGGATAGATTTCATCAGATGAATGAACTGGATTCATGGGTCGGCGAGCCGCTCGACAGCAGACAGCTGCTGGCATTTCTGCAATTGGCCAAGACGGGAAGCTTCACCTTGGCCGCGCGGGAAATGAACCTGTCGCAGTCCGCCGTCAGCCACTCGATACGTGCGCTGGAAGAGGCAGTCGGCTGTCGAGTTTTTGACAGGCTGACGAAAAAGGTGGTCCTGACCCAGGCGGGCGAACACCTGCTGCACCACGTTGAAAAAATCTTCCGGGAGATGGCCGCGGCCAAGACGTCGCTCGCCCATCTCGGCAAGTGGGGACGCGGCCGTCTGCGCATCGGCGCGACCCCAACGGCCTGCCAATACATCCTGCCGGCGGTGCTGCGGGAGTTTAAGGAATCGTTCCCCGATTTTCAGATCATGATCGAACCGGGCGATACGCCGGATTTGGTCGAAGCCCTGCGCCAAAGCCGCGTCGATCTCGCGCTCGCGCTTGAGCCGCGACGCGAGGACGGCGTTGAGTTCATCCCCGTCTTCAAGGACGAGCTGGCCTTCATCCTTCCGCCCCTCCATCCGTGGGCCCAGGCACGCAAGGTGGACCGCACCGACGTGGCGAAGCAGAACTACGTCCTCTACAGCCGCAACAGCCAGACCTTCCGTCTGGTGGACGAATACTTCCGGGAAGAACGGGTCACGCTCCACAGCTTCATCGAGCTGGGCAGCATGGAAGCGATCAAGGAACTGGTGAAGATCGGGCTCGGCGTGAGCATCCTGGCATCGTGGATCGCACAGGACGAGATCGCCTCCGGAGCCCTGGTCGCTTTGCCGTTGGGCCGCCGCAAGCTCGTCCGCAGCTGGGGCGTGATGCACTGGAAGGGCCGCCGTCTCACTCTCGCGGAGGAGACCTTCATCGGCCTCTGCCGTTCCGTGAGCGAGAACCTCCTGCGACGCGCCGGCGACGTCTGAACGGGCTCAGCGACGCGGGCGTGTCGACCGGATCTGTTCCAACGTCTTCCGGGCGATCGTGTCGTCGGGATCGATCTTGATGGCTTCGCGGAAGTGGTATTCGGCCCGGCT
>JAYTUE010000132.1:0-1730 GCA_043744715.1 Verrucomicrobiota bacterium
CAGCACCTTGAACGTGGTTCCCTGGCCCGCTTCGCTGTAGATCTTGATGGTGCCCTTGTGTCCCCGGACGATCCCGAGCACGGCGGCGAGCCCCAGGCCTCGGCCGGTGAATTTCGTGGTGAAGAAGGGGTCGAAAACACGGGCCAAAATCTCTGGAGCCATGCCGCAGCCGTCGTCGCCCACCTCGATGAAGCAGTAGCGCCCCGGCACCAGGTCGGCGGCGTTGAAGGTGGTGGTAAGGTAGGCTTCGGTCGCGTCCAGTTCGCCCGTGTGGATGGTGACCTGGCCGTCCCGTTCGCCGATGGCCTCCGATGCGTTGATCACCAGGTTCATGACGATCTGGCGGATCTGGGTCGCATCGCCGCGCACTGCGGACACGGGATCGGCGAGCTGAAGCGTCAGCCGGACGCGTTTGCTGATCGAGGCGTGCAGGAGGCTGGTGGTCTCGGTGACGAGTTCGCTGAGATCGATGTCCTCCAGGACGAATCGGCCCTTCCCCGAGTAGGCCAGCATCTGCCTGCACAGGTCGGCGGCCCTCTTGGCGGATTTCTCGATCTGTTCGACGTAGACGTGGATCGGGGAAGCGGGCGAAAGCTCCGTCCGGGCCAGCGAGGCGTTGCCCAGCACGCCGGTCAGCAGGTTGTTGAAATCATGGGCGATGCCGCCTGCGAGCACTCCGAGGCTCTCGCGTTTCTGCGCGTCCAGCAGCTTGCGTTCGACCTTGAGATGCTCCTCCTCGGCGCGTTTGGTGGCGGAGATGTCGATGGACACCCCGACGGCCCCGCGCACCCGCCTCTCCTCGTCGAACAACGGCGCGGCCGACGAAAGCAGGGTGATCCTCGTGCCGTCCTCGAACACGACTTCCTCCTCCAAGGCCCGGATGACCTTGCCGCTTCTGGCGGCGACTTGGATCGGGAGCTCGTCCGGCGCGAGTTCATGGTCTCTGCGGAAGACGCGGAAATTTTTCGGCCGTTCATGGGCCGGCCCGCTGAGCGAGGCGTTCGCGTCCTTGTCGAGCCGCAGGATTTCGTTGAAGGCGCGGTTGGTGCGGATGTGGAGGCAGGCGGGGTCGCTGGCGATGCCGATGCCGACGGGGATCACGTCCAGGATGGCCTCCAGCTCTTCGACACGCTGGGAGAGCTTACGGTTGAGCTGGCGGACCTCCTCCTCCGCCTTGCTGCGTTCCTCGGCTTCCTTGCCGAGTTTTTCCGCTAGGCGCAGCGTTCCTGGAATCGCCATCACCTGGGGCAGGATGCGGACCACGGCGAAGACCGTGGCCCACGAGACCACGGCGGTGACAACCTTGGCCAGGCCGGAGAGCCGATACCACGGCTGCCAGAAGATGGTGGCATCGATCAGGTGGGTCAGGCCGCAGGAGAAGATGAAGGCCGCGAACAGCCAGTAGAGCTTTGGGTAGCTCACATCCCGGCGGCGACGCATCAGCAGGACGATAGCTAGGGGCATCGCGGCGTAGGCGGCCGCGATCGCGAGATCCGAGGCGATGTGGAGCCAGCCGTGCGCCTGGGACCAGTGGCCGCACGTCCATCGGGCGGGGAAGTCCGAGGTGTCGAACAGTTTTTTGAAGAACTCAAGCATGGCTTCTGCGTTTGATGTTACCTACCGGTTCCGTGCCCGAATAAGCCCGGGCGTTCGAACCACGGTCCATGATGAGGACCGCACCGGTCCGTAGAGCTGCCAACGACTGCCAAAGAGCGAACGTCCAAAGCTTT
>JAYTUE010000133.1:0-6578 GCA_043744715.1 Verrucomicrobiota bacterium
GACTACACCGACAACGTCCCACTCCAATGCCTCCACCCAGTCGGCCACTTCTACGAGCTGCCGAACCTCCTCCGCAACGGCGTCCTCGCGAAGTTGCTCACCGATCGTCCAGAACTCCGTTGGCTCATGCTGCACAACATCGACACGCTCGGCGCCAGCCCGGACGCCGCCTTGCTCGGCCAGCACATCCAGAGCGGCGCGTGCCTGACCTTCGAGGTCATCACCCGCCGGCTGGAAGACCGCGGCGGCGGCCTGGCCCGCGTGAACGGCCGTCCGCGCTTGGTCGAAGGCCTCGCCATGCCGCGCGAGGAAGACGAGTTCCGCCTGAGATACTACAACACGATGACGACCTGGATCGACCTTGATCAGTTCCTCAACGCGATGGGGCTGACGCGGGAGGACATCGTTTCCGGTGACGACGCGAAGATCACCGCTGCCATCCGCACGCTGGCCAGCAAGCTGCCGACCTACGTCACAGTGAAGGACGTGAAGAAACGGTGGGGCCACGGCCAGGAAGACGTCTTCCCCGTCGCCCAGTTCGAGAAGCTGTGGAGCGACCTCACGGCCCTGCCGGAGATCAACACGAAGTTCGTCGTCGTCCCCCGCCTGCGCGGCCAACAGCTCAAGGACCAGGCCCAGCTCGACGGCTGGCTCCGCGACGGTTCGGCGGCGTATGTGGAGAGCCTTTGCGAGTGGGACTAGTTACTATCGAGCCGCTGTTTAGGCGGTGTGATCGTGCAACCGCCCGTTTAGACGCGGGGCCGCTCGGGAGACTCGGGGGGATGAGGAGAAGAAGGACTCTTGGGGCGCTTTTGGTGTTGGCTGTAGAAGTAGGCGGCGGACAAGGCGCCAACCGCAGTGATGATGGTTGTCAACCCAACGGCACTATGGCCTGCGGCTAAGAGATATATTCCGCCGCCAATTGAGATAACAGCTATCGCCAAAGCCGAAACTTGGCCGAAGAGAATGCTCCTAGACTCGATCTCAATAAGTCGGCTTTCCCTGTTCTGCCGATACAATTGCTCATTCTCGGCCATCTTCAGAATTCGATCCATGGTTCCTGCATAAATAGCCTCATATTGCCTGAGAATCTCTGGATGTGGAAGCGGGCCACTGAAAACCGAGATTTCAGTGGTCACAAGGTGTTGACCGACGTCCCTTTGAAGGCGTGGGACTGTTGTCGAATGGGCAGGCGTGATCGGCTTTGGTGACTGCTCAGGCATCAGATCCGGAAGTGAAGCTGTTCCGCCCTAGAACCCTCTGAACCAGAACCCTGGCCTTCGGCAAGCTGTGGGATCTGTTTCCGGGCAGCCGAAGCAAAGTCGCCGCATATCGCATTAAAATCTGCCACGAAATACGGTTCTACCAAACTGTGGAACTGGCTCTGCCGAAAAGCCGATGCGCCCGAGAGATTGCACGCCAATCCAAAACCAAAAACGAACGATTGGCCGAAGATGGACATATAGCTCGAACTCATATTCGTCGGAAGTATCGGCATGGGGAGGTCACACCTGACCTTTTTCCCATCGCCGAAGGTAATGTTCTACAGACGGGGTGATCGTCAAGCAATGCCGCAAGGGATCCAACATCACTTCATCTCCGCCGTAAACGTGCCAGTGACTAGGTTCGTCACCGTGCCGGTGCCGGGGATGCTCAGGTAGAGTTTCCCGGGAATCAGGTTGCCTTGCTTCTTGCCGAACTCCATCTGCAACGCGAAGCCGCTCGTGAACGAGGTGGGCGCGGCGCGCTTGCCCTTGGGTTGAACGGTCAATGGCCGACGCTCCTTCGGGTCCGGACGCTTGAAGGTCCGGCCTTCGAGGGATTCGGTGGCGGGCACGTAGAGGTTGAACTTAATGCTGCGGTCGGGAATGGCGCCGGCGCCTTCACCCAAGGTCAGCCATCCGGCCTGGTAGGTGGCCGAGGTGATTTTGAACGGCTCGTTTTGGACGGTGCCGGCCACGGGAGTTGCGGGGATCAAAGAGGGATCGGGAGCGACACCGTCATCCCCGGGAGAGCCAGACTGCATGGCCTTGCCATAACGGGCTTCCCCCTCGGAGACGGCGCGGCGGGTCGCGGCGGAGACGGCGGGCGAGGATGTCGACGGATCGGGCGACGCTACGGCCGCAGTGGCCGGTTTAGAGGCTTCCGGCGCAGGTGGATTTGTGGCCGCAAGCGCAGCCGCTGTTTCTGCGGCGGCCG
The DNA here is from genome assembly GCA_043744715.1 of Verrucomicrobiota bacterium. Taxonomy (GTDB): domain Bacteria; phylum Verrucomicrobiota; class Verrucomicrobiia; order Limisphaerales; family CANJSG01; genus CANJSG01. The sequence goes on from JAYTUE010000133.1 coordinate 2,200, forward strand.
ATGCCGCAGCCGCGCTCTTGGCGGTGGCTTCCGCCTTCTGGGCGCGAAATTTGACAACCACAAACGCGGCGCCTGCGACAAGGAGGAGGCAGACGACGACGATGCCCGCGGTTTTGCCGGCCGAGGATCCGGCGGTCTTCCTGGTCGGCATTGGTCCGCCCGTTTGGAAGGCGGACAACGGTTTTGGAGCGGGGGCGTCAGGGGCATGGGCCGTCACGGACAGACGCCCCTTGGGCGGAGCCGGAGCCTGGGTTAAATCCGCAGGGGCTCCTGGCACCGTGATCTGCGCCTGGCAGGCGGGACACGGGATCTGCTGGCCGGACCATGTGGCTTCGGCGGCGATGCGTTGCTGGCAGATGGGGCAGGCGAACTTGAATTCACTCATGAGGCGAGCGCGTTGATATGAACGGGATGCTTCGTTGATGACTCCAATGGCCAGTCGAGGCAAGCCGGCCTTTGCGGGAATTTCCCCAGCCCTTCGTCGTCGGGCTGGCCGCCGACAGTTTAATCTTCACTCGCAAAAGGCCCGCCGCCACGCTCCGCTTGCTCGCATGACCTGGTCCCGACGCCATCTGCTGGACATCGAATCGCTCTCCGCAGAGGAGATCGCGACGCTTCTCGACACCGCCAAATCCTTCAAGGAACTCGGCGAACAACCCCGGAAACGCAACCCGTGGCTTGAGGGCAAGACGGTCATAAACCTCTTCGTCGAACCCAGCACCCGCACCCGCATCAGTTTTGAGCTGGCGGCCCATCGTCTTGCGGCGGATGTGGTTAACTTCAGCGCCGAAGCCAGTTCCCTGAAGAAGGGCGAGACGCTCAAGGACACCGTCCGCAACCTGGAAGCGCTCAAAGCCGACGTCATCATCATGCGTCACAGCGCCTCCGGTGCGCCGCACTTCATTTCCCGATTCCTCGGCAGCCATGTGGTCAATGCCGGAGACGGCGCCCATGAGCATCCCACCCAGGCTTTGCTAGATACCTTCACGCTGCGCGAGCACTTCGGCCGCGTCGCCGGGCTCAACGTCACGATCATGGGCGACATCCTCTACAGCCGTGTGGCCCGGTCGAACATCTGGGCCCTGACCAAACTCGGTGCCCACGTCACTCTTTGCGGTCCTTCTACGTTGGTGCCCAATGTCTTGGAGAAGATGGGCTCCGCGCCTGGGACGGTTCGTGTCACGCATGATGTGGACGCCGCCATCCGCGACGCGGACATCATCAACCTTCTTCGCATCCAGCACGAACGGCAGCGGTCGACGATGTTCCCCAGTCTCGGCGAATACACGTCGCTCTTCGGCCTGACCAAGGCCCGGTTGGCCAAAACCAAGCCCACGGCGATCGTCATGCACCCCGGCCCCATCAACCGGGGCGTGGAGATCGACAGCGAGATCGCCGACTGCGGCCGGTCAGTGATCTTGGAACAGGTGACCAACGGATTGGCCGTGCGGATGGCGGTGCTCTACTTGGTCACCGGCGGAACCTTACCGCTGCGATGACGATAGGCTCAAACAGATGTTAGACCTCATGGACACCCTCTCCCATATCGTCCCTTGGGATGTGCCGTTCGCGAAAGCAGAGCATCCGAGTGTCAGTCTCATTACCGAGCAGTTCGGCGGCGCTGCTACTCTCGTTGTCGCCCCGCTTGGGATTGACCAGTATCCGAAGTATCTCGTCCGCTTCGAGAAGGTTTTAGCTGCGCTCTACTACGAGGAGGCACTGGCATTAGGCCGCGACTATCCGAAGAGCACAGACGAAGCAGGCTGCGCATTCCTGTGGGCTGACTCTCCGTGGTTGCGCGCGAGTCAGGGTTGGGCTGTTGACTTTCTGAGGTGGCCAGACCTTCGGCACTACGTTATATTTGGCGCAGACGATGTTGTTGAGTTGCTGGTGTCAGGTGAATCAAAGGTGGGGCGGATTGATGAAAGGACAGTTCTTGAAACGAATCATGAGGTCTAACCATGCGCTGCAGCGAACCCGGCATGGCGCTGTGGTTTGCAATCGTTGCGTCCCGTGTGCCGGGTCGCTGAGCTTTGGTCGTTAGGTTAAGCTAGCTGGAATAGTTTGGAGCAGCATGTCTTTCATCCATCCCAAACATTACGACGTCATTGTCGTCGGAGCCGGTCATGCCGGAGTCGAAGCGGCGTTAGCGGCGGCGCGGATGGGTTGCCAGACCCTGCTGCTGACCATCAACGCCGACACCATCGGCCAGATGTCCTGCAACCCGGCCATTGGCGGCTTGGCCAAGGGCCATCTCACCCGCGAGATCGATGCCCTCGGCGGCGAGATGGGTAAATGCACGGACATGACCGGGCTCCAGTTCCGGATGCTCAACACCAAGAAAGGCCCCTCCGTCTGGGCACCCCGGGCCCAATGCGACAAGAAGGCCTACCAGTTTCGAATGAAGTGGGTCTGCGAACGCGAGGCCAACTTGGACATCCGCCAAGTCCAGACCACCCACCTCCTGCTCGAGGATCGCACCGTCTACGGTGTCGGCACTGCTTTGGATGTGGAGTATCATGGAGCTACCGTTGTGGTGACCACAGGAACCTTCCTCCGCGGGCTCATGCACATCGGCGCCAATCAACAACACGGTGGCCGTTCCGGTGAATCGGCCGCCATGTCCCTTTCGGCCTCCCTCATCGAAGCCGGCCTGGAACTCGGCCGCCTCAAAACCGGGACGCCTCCCCGCCTGCTCAAGAAGACCATCGACTTTTCCAAGACCGGCATCCAACCCGGCGACGAGCCGGCTCCGTTCTTCACCTACTGGAAGGACGACTTGTTCCACGTGGAACACGAAGGCAGTCCTAACTCCCCCCTTCCGGGAATCCCCCATCAAGACTTCGACAGCTACTTCCCGACCTCCGCCTTCCCCGGGATGGCGAAACCCGTGTTCCACGTGGAACAAGGCGCTGCCTCCTCGCCGTATCCTCCTGGGTCCATTCTTTCCCAGATCGGTCGCCAGCTTCCCTGCTACATCACCTACACGACGGATCGCACGGCTGAGCTGATCCGGGCGAATCTTCACAAGTCTCCGATGTATTCTGGCGTCATTGAAGGCATCGGTCCCCGGTATTGTCCGTCCATCGAGGACAAGATCGTGAAGTTCGCCGACAAGGAACGCCATCAGGTCTTCCTTGAACCGGAGGGCATCGCCACCGACGAGATCTACGTCAACGGCTTCTCCACCAGCCTTCCCTACGAAGTCCAGGTCGAACTCGTCCGCACCATCATCGGCTGCGAAAACGCCGAAATCCTCCGCCCGGCCTACGCTGTCGAATACGATTTCTCCTTCCCCACCCAGCTTGATCCATCATTGGAAACCAAGACCTGCCGGAATCTCTTCCTCGCCGGTCAGATCAACGGCACCTCCGGCTACGAAGAAGCCGCCGCTCAAGGCCTCATGGCCGGCATCAACGCCGCCCGCCGGGTCCAGGACAAACCGCCCGTCATCCTGGGACGCGATCAGGCCTACATTGGCGTGCTCATCGACGACCTAGTGACCAAGGGCACACGGGAACCCTACCGCATGTTCACCAGCCGCGCGGAATACCGGCTCCTCCTCCGCCAGGACAACGCCGACCTCCGCCTAAGCCAACTCGGCTTCAACATCGGCCTGCTACCCGCCCGCAACCACCGCCGTTTCGCCGCCAAACGAGAGTCCATCACCGTCGAACTCGCGCGCCTCAACCACACCCGCGAAGGCACCCACACCCTGGCCCAACTCCTTCGTCGGCCTGAAATCACCTACCGCACCCTCCCGCAGTCCGATCCCGATCTTCCCGAAGACGTCGCCCGGCAAGTCGAGATCAACCTCAAATACGAAGGCTACATCCAACGCGAGGAAGCTGAAGTCGCCCGGTTCCACACGTTGGAAGACAAACAGATTCCGGCGTGGGTCGACTACCAGACCGTCCCCAGCCTCCGCCATGAAGCCCGGCAAAAGCTCGGCACAATCCGGCCCGTCACCATCGGCCAGGCCAACCGCATCTCCGGCGTCACCCCCAGCGACATCGGCATCCTCCTCATCTGGATGAAACGCCCACCCGCCTCCGACTCCACCGACATCTGCGCCGCAGAAGAAAACCTCGACGGCCCACCCGGCCACACCGGCTGCTGCGGCGACCTCTAAGAACCATAATGCCAGTCCGGGAATAGACCGCTCGGCCGGACGTTGGATGTTGGATGTTGGATGTTGGATGTTGGATGTTGGACGTTGAAAGTTGGACGTTGAGCCCCGCGCCGCGGCCTCCCATCGCGAACTCGTTTCCTCTCACCCAAAACCGCAGCCTCCCGGAAAAAGCGCGCCGCCTACTCCGGCACGTAGCGGCGGAGGATGCGGAGGTAAGGCGTCTCCTTCCCCGCGCCCGCACGCCGCA
>JAYTUE010000134.1:0-6560 GCA_043744715.1 Verrucomicrobiota bacterium
CTCGCCATGCAGTTTAATGAGCAAGTGCTATGCCATTCTCGGTATTAACATTTGACAACTTGATGATGCTGATATTTGGGTTTCTGGAAGTGCCCTTTAGTTCGATGATTTCGACGCGACCTTCACCGTGAAAGATCATGAGGTCAACTTTGAGCTGCCCGTTACTATCATCAGCAAGAGGAACTTCGTAGGAAAAGCTTTGCCCCAAACGATGTAGGTTCTGAGCGAGTCGCCAGTTGATGGCGTTCTCCGAACCCTCCGATGGCGAACCAGACCCTCCTCTTTCTCCTTTCTTCAAGTCGGCCAAGCGCAATCCAAACTGGAAATCTCCCTCCCGCGGCTTAGGAGGAACATCAATGAGAAGTGATGTCTCAGTCCATTTTGTGAGAAATGCGGCCGGTCGTCCTCCGGGAGCGAGTCTGTCTAAGCCTCTTTTGGACCAGTGTGTCTTTTTATTCCAACCACCTCTTTTACCTTTAATCGCTCGTGAAAGCTGCAAAAACCTAAACCAAGTATTCCTGCCGCCCTCATTTCCCATTAAATCGTCTTCGCCAATCAGGTTATGTAAGGTGTTCATAAATCGATGTGTTCTCCGTTGTTGATGACCACGCAGTTGGGAAACTCCGTCTGGAGTACTCCAGCTGCTCGGGTGTGTATGGGGATTATCCGTTTTGGATTCAGGCGGTTCAACAACTCTTTCAAGGCTGCTGCGTTGATGTGGCCGCCGACGTGCGCGGACCGGGTCATTGCACCGGCAGCCTCCAGCGCTCGCTCCGTCGCCAGCCCGGTCGGTTGTTTCCGATAGCCTTGCCAGTAGCCGTAGAAGCGGATGGTTCCGGCAGGCATCTGATCGCCGAACAGCTTGTCCAGAAACCACTCCCGCCAGACGACAGCGTAGCGTGCCGGGTTGGCCGACAGCTTCTCGATTTGAAGGTGGCGCCGTTGGTATGCTTCGCCGCAGGCAAAGTTCGTGGCGGCCCGGTTGGACGGTCGCTCAGGCATCGGGAGCGTGCGGATGAGCGGATCGTCGGCAAGCAAGGGCAGGCCATGCTCAGACCGCAGGATATTCAGGACATAGGCCGAATAGGGGTCCAGCACCAGTGTTCGTCCGGCGTTGCGGCTGGCACCGATCCAGGTCCGGAAGCGGTCCACGTTGACCGCCGAGAAACTCGCCAACGCAAGCCCCGGGCAAGCCCCGGGCAAGCCTTCAGGTCCCCGGTGAGCCTTTCCTCCAAATCGAGCTCTGTCTGCTGCGGTAGGGCTGGACGGTCCAGTGTGGTGCCTTCGGTGATGACTGCGTCCAATACTCCACCGCCAACCGCGTCGAAAATCGCCTTCAGAGGTCCCTGGCTACGACCGTGGGTTCTCAGGTCGCCGGTGTAGAGCAATCGCTTTCCGCCGGCCTCCAACAAGAACGCCATCGCTCCGTGGACGCTGTGGTCCACCGGGATGAACGTGACGGTGATGGCCCCGCAGCACCGAGGTTTCATCGCAGGAACTGTGACGCCGACCTCCGTCAGGTTGGGCCCTGTCCTCGCGAAGGCCCGTAGAGCATGCAGCATCTGGCTCGTGCCCTTGCTCATCCAAACCTCGGGCAAGGGGCTCATGCGCTCGATCAATCCGAAGTGGTCTGCGTGGGCGTGGGAGAGCAACAGCGCATCGAAGGGCCGAGAGAGGTCCAAAGTGCGTGGAACCTCTACCGGTACCATCTCTTCCTGGGATTCCTCCAACGGGATGCCGGCATCCAGCAGCAGACGGGTGTTCCCGGCGATGACCTCGACACAGTTGCCTCCGATGGTGCCGGCACCTTGATGGATGGTGATTTGCATAGGTCAGTCCACCACCAAGCGCCGCAGTTGCCGCAGCGTCCTATCGTCGGTCCCAGGCGGCCAGTCCAGGACCTTCAGCACGGATTCAATCCGTGCCTCGCCGCGTTGGCCGGCCGCCGTCACTTCAGCCCAGGCTATCTGCAACGCTCGCGCCTTTTCCAGCTTCTCCCGCCGCTGGTCGGTAAGTCCGGTTCCTTGCTGACGGCGACGACCCAACTGGTGCAGCTGGGTCACTTCCGACCAACAGATGTCGCGCTTAGGATCGAGGCTCCAGTAGTTCGGCACGAAGATAATGGTCCCGAACGGGGTCAGGTTCACGGTTGGCTTCAGCAATAGTGGGCGGTGTCCGTGCATACCGTAGAGCGACCAGCGATGGCAAAAGGCATCGAAGACGCGTTGACACCTGGCGAGCGCAGAAGTCCCCGGTTCGTCCAACCATGCCCGGTAGCCCCGCTCGCTGACCGGGCTGCGCCGCACCACCGGCTTTCGCGCCAGGTAGCGCTTCATCCCGGGAAGCGTGATGAGCTTCGCCCACGCCGCTTTGAACCCACGGTCCTTGCCGAGTGCATGCTCCGCTTCATCGAACTTGTGTCCGGCCGCGAAGAAGGAGCTGTAGTCACCGGTGCGGACGGACCGTATCTCGTGCGCCCCGGCGATTGTGCTAGCCGCCTCGGCGGGAGGATCCCCCAGCCACTCCAGCAAAGCTGTCGCCTCAGCCCTCTTTCGAGCGGTGGGCGAACCGAGCCAAATCTCGGCTACCGCGACGATGTCCACGGGCCAAAGACAGAGGGGAGACGACAACCACCCGTTGATGCGGGCCAACTCGTCGCGCCGTTGGCCAGCGGATGGTGCGGATACCCGGGTGAGCCGTTTTTGGACCCCTCCGATACGGGCGGCAAGCCATGGAAACGGCGTGGGGGTGATGGACTTCTTCGGCATTGGTCTCGGGCCTTGAGTAGCACCGTGGCCTTCCGTGGCGAGGTTTGGTTTTGGGGACAATATCCATCCGGTTCAGAGCCGGGGAGTTCAGCTATATCTTGAGGATGGAAAGCTCGTCCTATCCGCCCGAGATACGTTGGGCCATCCCGCGACAACTCGCCCGGTCCAGTCGTCCGGGAAATCCTGCCGAAGAAGTGGAGTGGCCGGCGGTGGACGCTTGGGTCCTCCGCGCCCGCTGGCTGGGCATCCGAACCATCATCAGCTTCCTCACCGATGCGGAGGTCGAAGCTTACTACGAGCGGTTGCTCGTGCCGCTGCATCTCATCTACAGCCGCGAAGGCTTCACGGTCCTGCGTGTGCCCTTGGAGGACCATCTCAACGCTACTGCCAACCAAGCGGCTCTCACCGCCATCTCGGATGCGTTGCCCGGTCTCCCCTCGCCCTGGCTGGTCCATTGCAGCGCGGGAGTGGACCGCACAGGCATGGCCGTGAAGCACATCGTCGAGTATCTGGGGAAGAACCGGTCGACCTCCAACCCAGAATGACGGTCCTTTGCCTTCTATGGCGGTTCCTATTCCCGCGAAAGCGTCCTCCTGACCCGGAACTTCAGCAACTTCGCCGCCGGATAGGACGAGTGGTCCAAGGGCGCCTTGACCAGCAACCGTATTGCCTCTTCACCGAAGAGCCTGTGGCCTCTGCTTTCCTCGCACCCGGAGGGGAGCGTTGGGCCGGACGGCGAGGATGGTCGTCACGCTGGGACGACACATTGGAGCTGATGGTCGTCACCAACAGAACGTCCTTGCCGCAGGAGCCGTGAGCGTTGCCCTCCGATACGCCGCCGAGTTTGTCCCTGCCCATGGCCAGCCCCTTACCCGAGCCGGGTACGAGGTATCCAGGTTGACCACGGACAGCAGGGCATCATTTGAGCAACGGATCACCAAGTCGTGAAGCCCTGCTTCGTCGGTTGCATCGACCACCAGTCTTCGGGGGTCGAAAAAAAGGTGCCGCGGAAGCGTCCCATGGAAAAACCGGTGAACTGGACAATGCCTACCAGATGTTCGAGCCCCGTGGTTGGCACAAAACGTCTGAAGCCGTCGAAGCAAGCTCTTCGTTTGTGGTCAATCGATCTTCCCGTTGACCCCGAGCTGGAACTGCGAGCCAAGGGGAGCTTTCTCTGCCTGCTTGATCAGTCCGGGGAAGCACTTCACCATCTTCTGGGCTTGGTCCCAGAACTCCAACGTCATCCACGCCCGCTTCAGGAAGAAAGTCGTGTGCTTGGCAGCCTTCCAGGCCTTGAGCTCGTGCGGGTTCGATCGGATGCGCTGGTCTCCGGAGATAATCACCCAATCTTTTTCACTGCCCAACTGGGTTAACCAGACCTCGTCGGACGTGCTCGCCGAGAAGCGGTCCTTCAGATGGACGACCGAGTGCTCAGGACCGGCGAGCGCGTCCAACGCCCTCGCCAAGCGCGGTGGAAGGTTGTTGTCGAAGAAGAACCTCACGCCGCCAAGGATTGCTCGAACTCCAAGGCGTCGGAGATCTCCCGGTCCGACACCTCGAACCAACGAGCCACAGCCGCGACCGAACGGTCGTTGGCCTTCATGCTCTCCGCCAAGATCCGGGTGGGGACCCCGGACAACATCGCTGTCGGCTGCCCGAAATTCCGGCCAGGATCCAGCACGACACCCCGTTCCTTCCCCAACGGCCACCAACGGCAAACCAGTTGGCGTTCGTCGAAATCCAGCTCCTTGATGAACGGAGCGACGATCCTGGAGAACTCCTGCTGCTGGCTGATGATGTCCAGATAGGCCGCGTCGCCGCTCTTCTCCGCGTGCCGCATGAGGACTCTTCGCCCGTCGGTCACGAAGCGGTTGGTGCAGAACGGATGGTCGGTGCCGAGTTCCCGGGCCGCCGACCGATGTGCCTCCCTCATCGTCTTCCAGGTCACGCCGGCATCGATGAAGGCCGCCACGAACTTGACCTCCAAGAGGTCGAAGAAACCCAGCGCCACCACCCCGCCCTCGGGGCGCATCTGGCCTTTCCACACCGCATCGGAATGCTTCGTCCGTTCCCCTCGACCGTGGTCATAACCACAGACCCAGCGCCGGATCCGCGAAGGATGCACCCGCGTCAAACGGGCTGCTTCGCGGACCGAATAGATACCGGTCGCGGTGGTGATGGAGTCAACTTTCACAGATGTAGTCCAAGTCTTGATTCTAAGTCGGACAGTCGTCTCTACCTCGATTCCTGACAACTGTTTCCTTGGGGTCCGCCGGGGTGAAGCTCGGGCAATCCGGCAGGAACACCGGCTCAGAAGTCGAACTGGTCGATGTTCTCCTTGGTGAACTTGAACGGTTCGCCGAGCAGGATGTTGTCGCCGACGATGCGGAACTCTCCGAGCTTGCCGCCTTTGAACGATGTCGCGCCTGCCTTCAGCTCGCCCTTCGCCAGGGCCGCCGCCGCCTGCACGGTCAGGTAGCCGAGGTCCACCGTCTTCCAGAGGATCACCGTGTCGGTCGTGCCGTCCTTCAGGTAGCGCCGGTTCTCGTTGGGCAGCCCGAGGCCGATGACCTTCACCTTGCCCGCTTTGCCGGCCTGCTTGACCGCTTCGGCCGCGCCGGGGACCGCGGGCGAGCAGATGTTCATCAGCAGCTTCAGGTCGGGATACGCTCCGAGCAGGGTCGTCGCCTCGGCCTGCGCCTTGTCCTTGAGGTCGTCGCACGGGCGGAGCGCCACCCTCTTCATCCCGGGATGCTTCGCCATGCGGCGCGCCTCGATGAACTTCTGCCACTCGATCATGTTCTGCGCGGTGAGCGACGCGGTGATGATCGCGAACTCGCCGGTGCCGCCGCAGAGCCGCGCCGCCTCGTCCATCAGCGCGTTGCCGATCCCCTCGGGCGTGGCCTGGTTCACGAAGAAATCGCGGGCTGCTGGCTCCGCGTCGGAATCGAAGGTGACGATCTTGATGCCTTTGTCCTTCGCCCGCTTCAGCGCCGTCGAGATGCCGTCCTTGTTCTCGCAGGCGACGGCGATGACATCGACGCCCAGCGTGATCCAGTTCTCGATGATCTCGTTCTGCTTGGCCGGGTCGGGGCTGACCGGGCCATCGAAGATCAGTTCGGCGCCGAGATCTTTGGCCGCTTGGTCGGCGCCCTGTTTGCACGAGACGAAGTAGCCGTTGCCCTTGGATTTCGGCATGAACGCGATGGTCAGGCGCTTGCCGCCTGTGGCGCCGGCTACCGGATCTGCCGCGGTATCGGACCCGGACTTGGAGCAGCCGGTCGACAGGGCGAGGCCGAGGCAAAGGAAGAGCGCGAAGGAGCGGGACATAGGCGTGTGCCGGTTCATCTATCCGAGTCGGGACGGGGAGCGAAGCGCAAACCTTCGGCGATGGCCCGATTCCCGATGCCAGGCCCGACCGCTCACGGCGTGACCGGAACCTGGGCCTTGCGCGAGCGCCGGTCGGCGAACCACTTCGGCACCGCTCCGCCGGCGAGGGCGAGCACGAGCAAAGCGCCGGTCAGCAACCCGGACAGCTCGCCCGCGTTGCTCATCGTCGCCGGGACGCGGGAGAGCCCGTTGCCCAGCACCGCGATGGCGGCGACGCCGAGCAACGTCCCGTGAACCGAGCCCAAGCCGCCGAAGATGCTGGTGCCGCCGAGCACGACCGCGGTGATGGCGGCCAGTTCGTAGCCTGTTCCCGCATCGGCCTTGGCGGTGCCGAACCGCGCGGTGTAGGTGATCGCCGCCAACGCGGCCACGATGCCGGCGAGCACGTGGGCGAAAGCCAAC
>JAYTUE010000135.1:0-24747 GCA_043744715.1 Verrucomicrobiota bacterium
TCGGCCACCACCAGCGGCAAGGGAACAACAACCAACAACCAACGAAGGGGACATTTTCTCCTGAGTTCTTAAGGGGACATTTCTAAAGAGTTTTGACACGGAAAACTCCGGCAGGATCAACGGGCCTAGCGCGGGACGGCATTTGTGGCCGCGGGCGCCACGACGGGCGCGACTAGGGGAACGCGGACCGGCGCGACGGAATTAGTTTCCACAGACAGGCCGAGCCGGGTGCGGAGCATGGCCTGGACTTCCGGCACAATGCCGGACTGCGGGCTGAGGAGCTCGTCTCTCACGACCCGCAGGAGGTCGGGGATCTCGGGCAGGAAGATGCGGACGTCCTGGCCCTTGCCGATCTCGCCCATGTAACGGCTGCGGGCCTTCTGGGCCAGCCGGAGCATGGTGGCGGCGCGGTCGTCCTCGTCGGTGGCGAGGTCGAGATAATAGCGGGTCACGAGGCCCTTGAGGATCGCGGTGCTCCTGTCCTGGTTGGTTTCCCCGGCGTATTCGGAGATCTTGCTGACGACGTAGGCCTCGAGGTCCATGCCTTCGGGCACCGCGCCGGGATATTGCTCGCGCAGGTAGTTGAACCACCGGACGGCCTCCTTCGTCCGGCCTTCGAGATAGAAGTAGTAGGGAAGGTTCCGCAGGAAGTTCTTATGCGAGGTCTGGACCTGGGCGAAGTTCTCCGGATCGAACTGCATGTTCTCCAGATAGGCCTCGTTGGCCCGCTCGCTCATGTCCACGTTGGGCCCGAGAACTATCCGGCCGGAGCCTATGTCGGGCATGATGCGCCCCCGGGTGACGGCGACCTGCATGGACTGGTAGATCAACCGGCGCAGGGCCATCGGATCCTTGGGGACGGTCTTCTTCAGGCCGAGCGCGGCCCAGTAGATGGCGTGGGCCTCGGGCAGGCGCCATTCGAGCGGGCCGTAGCGCCCGTCAAGCTCCTTCATGTAGGAGGGATCGAGCTTGTAGTGTTCGCGGAGTTGCTTGGCCCTGGCCTTCTCGTCGTCGCTCTTGGGATCGATGAGCGCGACGTAGTTGGTGCCGAGGACCACGTCCATCTCGCGGGCCCAGTTGAGTTTATAGAGGCTGTGGGCGTCGTCGAGGTTCTGCCCCATCTTGTGCATGAAGATCCACGCGAGCTCGTGGTAGAGGGTGGCTTCATCCGGGTTGTAGATCAGCCCCTGGTCGCGGATGAGCTCGAAGCCCTTCTGCACCCAGCGCCAGCGGTCGTTGTGGTCGGTGAACTTGACGGAGACGTTGTAGGCCATGTCCCAGGCCTGCACGCGCCAGACGTGGCTGTAGTGGGGCTCAAGCTTCACGATCCAGTCGGCGAGCTGGACCTTCTCAAAGTATCGGTCTTGGTCCTGCAGCTCGATGGCGCGGATCCAAAGCGCATTGGCGACGAGGCCGCGGAAGCCGCCAAGGGCGACCGTCGTGAGGGCGAGCACCGGGGGAGCGCCCTTGAGCTCGACGTAGCGGTTCATCCCGAGGGCGTTGCGCTGCGTGTTGAGGCCTCTCTGGAACAGCCCCGCCACCACCAGCAACAACGCGATGAGCGCGATGAGCGAGACCCTGAAAAGCGTGTTGCCGGATCGGTTCATGTCAGGAGCTCGCCTGGGTTCGCGCCAGTTCCCGGCGATGGAAGGCGTAGATGCCCATGGCCGCGAACATCCCGCCCGCAAGGCCCACGATCTGGACGACGGCCGTGCCCGTGGAAATCCAGGTGATGCTCCGCCCGGAGCTGAGGGCATCGACCGGCGAGAAGTCCCGCGCCACGTTCACGACGAAGAGCAGTCCCCGGAACAACGGCACCATGATGAAATCCACCGACTTGTTGATCGGTTTCCCGGTTTCGTGGTCGCTGCCGAGGACCGTTCCCTCCTCCACGACATTCTGGAGCGTGCCGCCGGAAAGCCCGACCAGCAGGATCGCCACCGACACGAGCGCCGCGACGGGGAACGACAGGAAGCTGCCCGCCGCGAGCCCGACCGCGGCCAGGAGCACCAGCCAGCAGAAGACCACGGTCAGCCCGCGCACGAAGTTGAGGCCGAAGCCGCTCTCGCGGTAGAGCAGCTCGAAGCCGTCGTCCAACTGGAAGAGGAGCGTGGTGTCGTTCCGGTTGTGGAACTCGACCGTCAGGATCCCCTTCTCATCGGCCATCCCCATCGGCAGGGCGATCTCGTGGAACGTCTCGGCGGAGAACGTGCGGTCGAAGACCTGGACCTTCGTGGTTTCCGGCGGCCCTATCTTTAGGAGGCCGCGATAAAGGTTGGCCTCGTTGGTCTGGGCCACGAAGAACTTGATCCGGGCGAACAGCTGCTCCGCGTTCAGGCGCTCCTTGAGGAATCCGAGGTCGAGCTTCCACTGCCGCAGGTAGCCCGGCATCACCACCTGGTGGCGGGCCTTGAGCTGGTTTTCCGTCATCGTCCGCAGGGTTGCTCGGTCCACGGCCCCGGACACCTCCGGGTTCTTCATCCGTTCCTCCACGATCCGGTCCGCGTCGCCCTTCAAGTCCGGCATCGGCTCCTTGAGGCTGCCCCGTGCGACGAAGATCTCGTTGTTCAGCACCGCCCGCTGTTCGGCGGGAAGCCCTGCCGCCCGGTAGAGGAGAAAGAAGTAGACGCTCGCACCGGCGATGGAGAGCAGGGCCAGGTTGAGCAGCGACAGCCCGATCCATTTGCCCAGCCAGATCTGCCAACGCGCCACCGGCTTGGTCGCCACGACCTGCATCTGGCACTCCTCGATGTCCCGGGCCAACGTCCCGCAGGCCAGCCACAGGGTGGAAAAACCGAGGAGAACCGTCATCAAACTCAGCGTGTAGGTGAGCATGATCTGGATGAACCCGCGCGGTGTGCCGTCGTCCTTGATCACCGCCGGCAGGACCGTGACGGTGACCATCAGGAGGAAGAGCAGCACCCAGAACAGCCGGAAGCGGAACGCCGCCTTCCACGTCAGCGCGGCGATGGCGGCGATGGGTTGAAGCGATTTGGGAACCAGAGTCACCGATGACGCGGAGAGGAGCGCCCGGTGCCGGACCAGGGTGGCATTGCCGGTCTTCACCAGATCGAGGGCCGATCCGGCCGACAACGCTTCAATGACCCCCAGGAACTTGAAGCCCCCCGCTTCGAGCTTGTCCGCCTGCCACGGGTTCCCGTGGCTGCCGAAGTAGTAGGCCAGTCCCACCGCGATGGCCGCCCGGAACAGCACCACGCTCAATTGCAGATCGGGGATGGGGAAGAGGACCAGAAACAGAACCAGGTCCAACGCGATCAGCCCGCCCGCCCGCAACCAGTGGCCTTTGGCCAGGGCCCAGATCCAGGTGAGCAGGGCGGCGGCCCAGTTGAACCCGACGGGAATCGCCCGGAATCCCCCGGCTGGATCCTCGAACACGCCGAACTTGTTCTTCCCTGCGGCCATGGCGGGTTACTTCTTGCCTCCGAGCAAGGACGAGAGCTTGTCGTTGGCCTTGGCCGCTTCCTCGGCCGTCTGTGCCGTCTGTGCCGGCGTGGAAAGCACCGGGGCCGTCGGGGAGACGGCTTGAACCGGCGCAAGGGGCGCGGTCTTCGTCAACAGGTCGAGCTTGGACACGTCCACGGCGGGCTCGGGTGGCTTGGCTTCTGCCAGCGATGCGACCGTCGCGGTCGCCGCAGGAGCGGTCAAGCGTTCGAGCAGCTTGGCGGTCTGTGCGGCGGGGGACGCCGCTTCGCCTTCGCCGGCCAGGTAGGCCGCTACCTTGCCGCCGGAAGTGGCCCCTGAAGTCTCGGCCGATTGGCGCGCGCGTTGCACCACTCCGAGGAAATAGCTCTCAAGGTTCTGCGTCGGGTTATCGATGCGGATTTTGTCCTCGTTCACGTCCTGCCGGATGATCGCGAGGACCTTCTCCGTGGTTTCACGCGAGAGCGGCGGCGTGGTGATCCGCATGGAATCGCGGTTGGTCAGCAATTCCTGCAACGTGCCGTAGGCTTGGATCTTTCCGCCGTAGTAGATGACGACCCGGTCGCAGACGTCTTCCACGTCGGCCAAAAGATGGCTGCTGAGGATGACCGTCTTGCCGCGCTTGGCCAACGCGACGATCAGGTCCTTCACCTCGCGGCAGCCGATCGGATCAAGGCCGGCGGTGGGTTCGTCGAGGATGACGAGGTCGGGATCGTTGATCAGCGCCTGGGCCAGCCCGATGCGGCGCTGCATGCCTTTGGAAAATTCACCGACTAGCCGCGTGCGGGCATTGCTCAAACCCACCATGTCGATGAGCTGCTCGGCGCGTTTCTGGCGCTCGGAGGACGAGAGCTGGAAGAGATTGCCGAAGAACTCGAGCGTCTCAGCCGAGTCGAGGTAGCGGTAGAGGTAGGACTCTTCCGGCAGGTAGCCGATGCGGGCCTTGGTGGCGACATGCCTCGGCGAATGGCCGAAGACCTCGATGTGGCCCTTGGTCGGATTGAGCAGGCCGAGGAGCATCTTGACCGTGGTGGACTTGCCGGAGCCGTTGGGCCCGAGCAGCCCGAAGACCTCGCCCTTGCGGACCTCGAAGTCGACGTTGTCCACGGCGCGCGCCTTGGGCCGGCCCCAGAAATCCTTGAAGACCTTCGACAAGCCGCGCACGGCGACGACCGTTTCGGTGGATTTCTCCGTCCCTGTGGAATTTTGGACGCTCGCGCTCATGTGAATACTCCGATGTCAGATCAAGCGGCCCGTGGCTTGAAACCGATGGGCTTGGCCTCCGTTGGCGCCGCCTCGACGGCGACCAACGGTTGATACGGCTCCAGCTCCTCGCCTTCACGGACGAGGCGGAAGCTGTTGAAGACGACGATGAGCGATCCGCCGACGTGCATGAGAGCGGCGAGGATCGGGTTGATGTAACCGGTCGCGGCCAGGGCCAGTCCGCCGATCACGAACACGATGCCGAGCAGGAAGTTCTGGTTGATGACCGAGCGGGTCTGCTTGGAAAGCCGGATAAGGAACGGCAACCGGCGAAGATCGCTGTTCATGAGCGCGATGGTCGCGCTGTTGATGGCGACTTCAGATCCGGCCGCGCCCATGGCGATGCCGAGATCACCGGCGGCCAAGGCGGGCGCGTCGTTCACACCATCACCGACGACGGCCACGCGATAGCCCTTCTTCTTCATGGCCTGGACGAACTCGACCTTGTTCTGCGGCAGGCAATCGCCCGCCACCTCTTCGCAGCCGATCTCGCGAGCCACGCGGATGGCCACGGGTTGACGATCGCCTGAAACCATGGCGATGCGGCGCACGCCGGCGGCCTTGAGGTCAGCCAATGCTTCCTTGGCCTCGCTGCGGGTCTGGTCCTGCAGGCCGACCCAGCCGATGCACTGCCCGTTCTTCGCCACATAGAGCATGCTGAAGCCCTCGGTCTCGTTCAGGTCCACGGTGCTGAGGAAATCTTCGGTGACGCCGTTGTCCTTCAGCCACTGGGCGCGGCCGATGACGATGGTGGCTCCTTCGACCACGGCCTTGATGCCGCGTCCGGCGGCTTCGGCGAAATCCTGCGGCTCGACGAGCTTCACTCCGGCGTCGGTCGCGAGTGTGAGAAGCGCCTTGGCCGTCGGATGGTTGCTGTAGCGTTCGGCGGAGGCCGCGAGACGGAGCAGGTCGGCCGGTGCCGTGCCGTGGAGGGGGTTCAACCGGCTGACGACCAGCTTGCCGAGCGTGAGCGTGCCGGTCTTGTCGAAGATGAAGGCGTTGATCTTCGCGGCCAGTTCGATGTCGGCCACGTTCTTGATCAGGATGCCGAGGCGCGCCGCTGCGGACAGGGCGGCGACCATGGCGGTGGGCGTCGCGAGGATGAAGGCGCACGGGCAGGCGACGATGAAGACGGCGATGACGCGGGAAAGGTCTTTGCTGAAGGCCCAGACCAAGGCCCCGAGAACGAGCACGAGCGGCGTGTAGAAGCCCATGTATTGATCGACGATCCGCATGATGGGCAGCTTGGTCTTCTCGGCGGCGAGGATGAGTTCGCGCACCTTGCCGAGCGTGGTGTCGGTGCCGGCGCGGTTGACCTTTACTTCAAGGACGCCCGTGAGATTGACCGTTCCGGCGAAGACTTCCTCTCCGGTCTTCTTGTCCACGGGCAGGGATTCACCGGTGATGTTGGCCTGGTTGATGGAGCCCTGGCCGGTGAGGATGAGGCCGTCGGCCGCGACGTTGTCGCCGGGGCGGATGCGGATGACGTCGCCGATCTTCAGTTCGCGGGCGGGAACTTCTTCCTCGCCGGTCGCCGTGATGCGGCGGGCCTTGGTCGGGGTCAGCTTGATGAGCGATTCGATGGCGTTGCGCGCGCCGTCCGCCGTGCGGGTCTCGATGATCTCGCCGAGGAGCATGAAGAAGGCGACCAGGCCGGCTTCGCGGTAGTTACCCGTGCCGAAGGAAGCGAGAACAGCAAGGGCCACGAGCTCGTTGGTGCTGAGCACGCCGCGGCGGAGATCCTTGATGGCGGTGAGGATGATGGGAATGCCGAGAATCAGGGCTCCGGCCATCGCGCTGTATTCGCCGACGGCGGCGGTGTCCTTGAAGATCCATTCCACCACGTAGGAATTCAGGACGAGGATCAGTCCGAGGATGGTCTGGCCCAGCTTGATCTCCGTGTGCGAGTGGTCGTGGCCGCAGCTCTCGCACTTCTCCCCGGCCTTGTGGTCGTGGTCGTCGTGATCGTGCCCGTCACCATGGCCATGGCCGTGACCATGGCTGTGGTCCTTGTCGTCGTGATCGTGTTTGAGGCGGTTGCTGAGCATGGCTTTCTCCGGTTTCGATCAGGTCATTTGGACAGGAAGGCGGCGGAATCCGCGGCCTGCGGTTGGGCCGCTTTCTGCGGCTCACGGCTCAACTGGAGCCGGAGCTCGCGCGGGGCGCCGCCGCGCTCGGGCAGCATGAACTTATCCTGCACGTTGGTCAAAACGCGGGCCATGGCCTCGGCCAGGATGCGCTCGCGGAAGAGCCCGGGGGTCCGTTGGTATTCCGCCAGGCGGTCGTTGAGATAACGGGCCTCGGACGAGGCGGTCTGGACGGTGCGCGACCGGTCGGCTTCACCGGCGTTGATCAGGGCCTCGGCTTCGCCCTTGGCCTTGGCGAGGATCGAGTTCTCGTAACCCCGCGCGCCGTTCATGGCCTTGCTGCGGTCGGACTCGGCGGCGAGCACGGCGTCGAAGTCGGTCTTGATGAACATGGGCGGACGCACAACGACATCGATGGGCTCCAGCCGGATGCCGAGCTTGGAGACGTTGATGAGCTGGTTGAGCCGGGAAGTGATCCGTTCGCGGAAGCCCGCCTGGTCCAGGCGCAGGACGCCGTCCACGGGGAACTGGGCCGAGGCGAACAGGATGGCGTTGTCGAGCGCGTGCTGGATCGTGTTGGAGGTCGCGGTGAACCCGAAGACGTAGCTGATCGGGTCGCTGATGGTATAACGGGCCGTCGCCCGGATGTGCATGATGTTGGCGTCGCCGGAGATCGTGTAGCCCTCGATCGTGGGATCGAGCGTGGCTTTTCCTCCGGGTTCGGCGCCGGCGGCCTCCATTTCGGGGGATGTGGCGAACCACCCGATGGTCGACCGGACCTGGTAGACCTGGCTGATCGGGATCTTCACGACCTCGTCGATCGGTTGGGGAAAAGCGAAGTGGAAGCCTGGGCCGAGAAGCTGGTCTTCCGTCACGCTCTGCGGCTTGCCGAAGCGCAGGATGAGCGCCTTCTGGTTCGGCTCGACGATGAACACGCCCGAGCCGAAGAAGAGGACCATCAGGACGACCATCAACCATCGGACAATGACGAAGCTGCTCCGGAGCGCCTCGGCAAGGGCACGGGTCCCGGTGTCCTCCATCAACAAGCTTTGGTCCGGGTCGGCCACCGGCGCCCCGCTGGATGAACTGGTCAGCACCCGCTTGGGCTCAGGTCCGTGCTCGTGGCCATGGTCATGGTCATGATCGTGGTCATGCCCATCCCCGTGTCCGTGGCTCTGATGATCCTTGTCGCTCATGGTCGGCTCACTTGGTGGTGCCGGGGGAGGTTTTGACCTTGGAGCCTTCCAAGAGGTCGAACGGCGGGGTGCGCGGATCGAAGATCAGGGTGGAGCGATCCTTCAACGAGGCTTCTAGGGCGGACAGCTTCTGGAGGAGCAGGGCCAGCTCCGGATTCTTCTCGAACACTTCAAGGTATTTGGCGGCGTCCGATTCGGCCTGGCCGCGGATGGCGCTGGCCTTGGCCTCGGCCGCCGTGAGGAGCTTGGTCCGCTCAAGGTCGGCCCCGGAGCCGATCTTCTGGGCTTCGCTGAGACCCTCGGCCTGGAGCTTGGCGACGAACCGCTGGCGCTCTTCCCTCATCCGCTCGAGCACTTTCTGGGTGACGCTTTCGGGAAGGCCGAGGCGCTTGATGCCGAGGAAGCTGATTTTGACGCCGTAGCTGTCGAGGAGCGACTGCTTCACCGCGTCCTCGATCTCCTTCTCGATCTCGGAGAACTTCATCTCCTTGGGATCGGTGGAGACGAAATGGGAGAACGGATGCCGGCCGACGACGGCGTTCTTCTCGCTGCGGAGGCGTTCCTCGAAGGTCTGCGTAGCCCGGGCGGTGGAGCCGTCGGCGAAGGCGTTCCGGAACTTGGACGGATCCTCGATCTTCCAGCCGGCGTAGACGGAGATGAGCAGGTTGTAGCCGTCGCGGGTCTGGGTCTCCTCGAACTTGCCCTCGAAGTTCTGCACGCGGTTGTCGAACTTGAGCACGCGCTGGATGGGCCAGGGGAGCTTCCATTTCAATCCGGGCTCCTTCTCGGTGCGGGAGGGTTTTCCGAAGGTCGTGACGAGCGCGACCTCCGTCTGCCTCACCTGGAAGGTGAAGAGCATGAGGGCGAAAAGGACGATGAGCAGTAGCCCTACGGCGAGCGAGAGACGGTTCTTGTTCATGGCGGATGGCTGGTCTGGAGATTGGTTAGGGGGCCTTGGGCACCTGCGGTTGCTGCTGTTGCTTCAACTGCTGCTGGCGCTGCTCGTCGCGGGTCGGCGGGATGTAGACGTCGCCCAGGTCGGTGCGGATCTTGTCCTCGAGGTTTAACTGGACGACCTCGCTGCTGTTGGTCGTGGCGATGATGTATTTGCGGGCCGGCCCGATGGCCCGGGCAAAGGTCTGGAGATAGGCGCGCATCGGATAGACCGACGGCGACGCGTTGAAGGCCTGGATCTGGTTGGTGAACCTCGACGCCGTGGCGGCCGCGCCGGTGACCCGCTGAGCCGCGAAGGCCTCGGCGTCGTTGATCTTCTTCTGCGCTTCGGCTTCGGCTAGCAGGACCGTCCGGATGGCATACCCCTTGGCCGAGAGCACCCGCGCCTCGACTTCCTGCCTGGCGCCGATCACGCCCTGATACGCCTCGGCCACCTTGGTAGGCGGGTGGATGTCCTGCAGCCCTACGAAGAGGATCTCCACCCCGAGGCCGAGGTCGTCGGAACGTTTCTGGATGGTGGTGCGGAGGTTGTTCGCGGCCTCTTTCCGGCCGGTGGACATGACCTCGTTCAGGTCCACGCCGACGAGGTAGCGGATGACTTCGCGGGTCGCGACCTTCTCCAGCATCCCGCCCGAGTTCGCATAGGCGTAGGCGAACTTGTCGATGTCCCGGATCTGATACTGCACGGGGATGCTCACGGTCAGGAGGCTGACGGGCACCGAGACGCCGCCGGAGGCGTTGGTCGTGCCGGATTCGCGGTTGGCGACGAGCAGGTTGAACTCCTCTTTGTAGTGCGCGACGTTCCAGAGGATCGTCTTGCCGTGGTCGTCGTCCTGCGGGACGAAGCCGACATTGAGGGTCTGGACTTCGCGGGTCTTGAAGCGGAAAACATCGTCGACCGGCCACGGCGCCTTGAAATGGACGCCCGGCTCCAACAGCCCGCCGGTGCGTGCGCCGAAGCGTTCCAGCACCGCCTGTTCGCCGGGCTCGATGAAGACCACGGCCGTCGAGGCCAGCAGCACCAGCACCCAGATCGCGGCCCATTGGCCGATCTTCTCGCGGACCGTCTGGTAGAACCACGTCTCCGAAACCTTGAAGCCGAACTGGTAGTCCAACGCCTGTCCGGCGGTGCGGAAGAGCGATTCCGGCTGGCCCACGATGCCCACGATGCGGCTGTCGTAGAGGAGCCGGGCCACCTTGCCCTTGATCCGGGGCCGGTAGATCTCGGCCACCAGCGTGAGCAGCGTCTCGGCCGAAACCAGACCGAGAAGAACCAGGAGCACCCTCGCCAAATCCAGGTCGTAGCGGGGATACCCGACCAGGTTCAACGCCAGCGCGGCGGTCACGAGGAAGGAGACGTAGGCGCCGAACAGCATGTAGCTGCCGCAGGGCCGGAGCAGCCGCTGGTCGTCCAAGCGGGCCAGGCCCGAGGTGTATTTGCCAATGAGGAACAACGTCAGGCCGAAGAGCCCCGTGACCGTCATCGCGATGGTCGAGCGCTCCTCGCTCACATCCAGCGCCGCCCTGCCCAGATAATCCCACAGCCACCAGGTCCCGAACCCCGTTCCGAGGCAGAGCAGGATCGCGAAGCCGCGGACGAAATACTTCTCGAACATCTCCCGCGACTGCCGCGCCGCGAAGGTGTCCGCCTCGTCCGTGCTGAAGAGATTGGTCGAGCCCTTCTGGCGGTTAAGCTCGTCGAACTCCAGTTTCTCCAGACGTTCCCTCTCCTCCAGACGCATCTGGAAGTAGGCCACCAGCGCGACGAGGAAACCGACGGCCAAGAGAACGCCGGCGACTAGGCCGGACGCGGATTCCACATACCGCGCGGCCACGAACGTCACCGCTGCGGCCACGAGGAGGATCAGCCAGTTCACCAGCCCGATTCTGAGGTTGTTCTTCTCCATGTGCTTCAATTGAGCTCGCGCTCTTCAAACAGGATCATCGCCAGCGCCAAAGCGGCGCCGCAATAGGCCACGGCATAGCCGGCGGCCCGGGCCACATAGCCCCAGGGAATTGACTTCTGGCCCATGTCCAAGGCGTCCACCACCCAGAAAAGCTGCCAGTTCGGGGTGACGGCGTAGGCCACGCTGGCCCACCAGGAACCTTCCCCGGCCGGCCGGCCAAAAAGGTAGTCGGACATCAGGCCGAGCAGGAAGACCGCGACGCAGACCGACAGGGTGGGGATCACTTCCAGCCGCGTGGAGCAGGCCAGCGCCAGCGCCGCCAGCACCCAGAGAGCGAGCAGGATCAGCATCGCGCACGGGACCATCTGCCAATTCACCTCGGGCTTGGCCACCGTCCACGGCACTTCCCGGTTGAATTGCCAGATGATGACGAACCCGATGGTCAGCATGAGAACCAGGCCGAAGACCGCGTCCGACATGAAGGTGCGGCGGAGAAAGAAATTCGAGAACCCCGCCGCCACATAGGCCACGGCGATCGATCCGACGAAGATCAGGAGGGAGACGTAGTCCACCGAGCCGTAGGCGTCGAAGGCCATCTTCGACGCCGTGAGGCAGCCGAGAAGATTTAGATAGGTGAGCACCGCCAGGGCCGTCATCAGCCCGGCGAACTTGGCGATGAGGAACTGGAACCGGCTGACCGGCTTGGACAGGACCGTCAGAGCCGTGCCCGTCCGTATCTCCCGTGCCACGGCGGCCGAGGCGTTGAGAACGGCTCCAAACAGGCCTGATAGCAGCATCACGGCGAGGACCGAGTTCCGCACCAGCTTCGGTTCGTCGCCGAAGCCGAAGTAGTTCACGCACGAGAGGAAGACGCAGAAGATCGTCGAGGCCGTGGCCAGCAGCAGGAACACGGGCTGACGAATCAGCTCCATGAACGCGTTGACCGCTATGGTGACGAACTGTCGCATCTATTGATTGTCTCTAATGCTCGGAAACAGGGCCGGGAACCTAAAGGTCCCGGAACCATTTGCCAACGGTGAAGCAGGTTGAGGTCGTTTGGACCGTCAAACCCCGCCCGTGTTCAGGCAACACCTGGTCGTCGCCCGGACACCGACCCGTTGGATCGCCGCGACCGTAAGCCGATCATTCCTAAGGGGCAAAGTGGGCGTCTGCCCGCACAGCATGGCGCGACGCAGTTGCGGAAATCCGAATACCGAAGGCCAAATCACGAATTGCAATGCGCGGTGGCTCGCCTTTGGCCTTCGGCATTCCTCATTGGCCTCTTTCCTTTTGCAGTCGCCTGAGCAGCCTACCCCCATGGCTGTCATCGAAGTGCGCGGGCTGACGAAGGAATTCCGGACCTACAAGAAGGCCCCAGGCTTCTGGGGCGCCGTCCGTGGCCTGGCCAAACGCACCTACGAAACCACCGCAGCCGCGAAAAACGTCAGCTTCACCGTCGAAGAAGGCGAGCTCGTCGGCTTCCTCGGTCCCAACGGCGCCGGCAAGACCACGACCCTCAAGATGCTCAGCGGTCTTCTCCATCCCACCCGGGGCGATGCGACCGTCCTCGGCTACACGCCATGGCAGCGCAAGGACGGCTTCCGCCAGCAGTTCGCCCTGTTGCTGGGGCAGAAGAACCAGCTCTGGTGGGATCTGCCCGCCCGCGAATCCCTCGAGCTCAACGCCAAGATCTACGGCCTCGATCCTGTCCGTTCCCGGAAGACCGTGGATGAGCTGACCGCCCTCCTCGGCGTCCGCGAAAAGCTCAACGTCATGGTCCGCGAACTGTCGCTGGGGGAACGGATGAAGTTCGAGCTGATCGCGTCGCTGCTGCACAAACCCAAGGTCCTGTTCCTCGACGAACCCACCATCGGCCTCGACGTCGTTTCCCAGAAGACCGTCCGCGACTTCCTCAAGCACCACAACGCCACCCGCAAGACCACCATCCTCCTGACGAGCCACTACATGGCCGACATCCAGGAGCTCTGCGAGCGCGTCATCATCATCGACAAGGGCACCGTCTTCTTCGACGGCAGGCTGGCGACCGTCCTCGACCGTTTCGCCGACTTCAAACTCATCACCATCCGCTTCACCGGCGAATGCACCTGCACCGGGGAGGAGCTTACGAGCTACGGCGAGATCACCGAGCGCACGCCCGTCAGCATGACCTTCAAGGTGAAGCGCGACCGGGTCATCCACGTCTGCAAGACCCTCCTCGACCGCCTGCCCGTGCAGGACATCGACATCCAGGAAGTCCCCATCGAGGACATCATCCGCCGGCTGTTCTCAGAACATCGCGCCTGACCGCTCCTAGTCCTCTCCACAGCCACACTAGTCGCTTGGCCACGTCGGTTCGGTTCCAGCTCTCCACCCAACCCGCAGAAACCGCCCCTTTTTCTATCAGTGTCCGCAGCGCTGCCTCCTGTTTCGAGGTCACCGCCCATTCGAGACGCAGGCTGAAGACGGAACTCGTGAATACCGCCGTCGTCTTCCTTGACCCGGGCGTCTTTTTGAAACTTGCGGAATAGAGCCCGGTCCAGCGCAAGCCGTCAGACTCGTCGTTTCCATCGCCGCTTTTCCTGGTTCCTTGGGCGGCTTTTCGCAGGAGCAGTTTGTGAAAACCGGCCGGCCGGGCCTGGTCCAGGCGCTCCGCCAGTTCGGCCATTCCCGCCGGGAAGAGCAGCCGGTGGTTCTCGTCTTCCATCGCCAGCCTGAGCGCCATCGGAAGGAGCCAGGTCGCGGCCATCTCCCATCCGCTGCCTGCGGCTTCCGCATTCCATCGCGCCAAGGGCCAGTTGTTGAAATGGGGACCGCAGACGTCGCCGGCGAGGTAGCTCGAGGACATCGCGGCCAGTTGACCGGCTTCGTCGTCCTGCAGGGAATCCCACAGCTTCAGCAACTCGCGAAGCCGGCGTTCCTCCCTGAGATCGGCGATGTCCAGACCAAAGGAAGCCAGCCACGGCCGCAGCCTGGTGGAGGTGTGCGCCTCGCCGTTGACTCCCAGGTAGAGCGCGCCTCCCGGTGCGGTGATGGCCGCGAAATTCTCCAGCACCCGGGCCGGATCGGGGATGTAGCTGAGAACTCCGTGGCAGGTGATGAGGCCGAAGTCCCCGCCGGTCTTCCGCGCCAGAGCCGGGTCGGTCAGATCGGCCACAAGGAACCGGATGGCCCGCGCTTTTCCCCCGGTCTTCTGAAGCCGGCGCGCTTCGGCTATCGAGCGGGCGCTGAAGTCCACCGCCACGATCTCCGCCCCGGGCAGGAGCGCACGAAGGACAAACGCCTCGACGCCGACTCCGCATCCGGCGACGAGGACGCGCTTCGGCGCGGTTTCTCCCGGCCTTCCCATCGCCCGCATCCATTTCAGCGGAGGCAATGAACCTCCTTTGCGGATCAGCGCCTTCAGGTCTCCCTGGGGATAGGGCCGGCCATCGTAGCTCTGGCGGGTTCGTTCTGCGGGCGTCACGCCGGGATTGAGCGGGCTTGCCCGGCTGCGGGTCAATCGCCGGACTGCGCCGCCGGCGTGACTTTTGCCTTTCGCCCGCTATCTTCCAGCGCATGAAGGAAGCCTACATCGCGGCCAAGGAACGTTGGGCCCGCAAGATGGCCGGCAAGGAAAAGCCCGCCGTCCGATCCGAGAACCGTCTTCCACCGGGCCAAAGGCAGGTGACGAACTTCCCGGTGCTGGATCTCGGCGTGAAACCGGAGGTTCCGCACGACCAATGGGAGCTCAAGATCCACGGGATGGTCGAGAACCCGGTTACCTTGAGCTGGGAGCAGTTCAACGCGCTGCCCCAGTTCACCGACGTCAGCGACTTCCACTGCGTGACGACGTGGAGCCAATACGACATGCAGTTCCAGGGCGTCGCGTTCTTCACCCTAGCCGACTTGGTCAAACCAAAAGCCCACGCCTCGCACGTCTTCTTTAAAAGCTACGACGGCTACAGCACGAACAACCCGCTGGATGTCATGATGGATGACGACGTGTTGATCGCCCATTCGTGGAACGGGCGGCCGTTGCCCAAGGATCACGGCGGACCCGCCCGCGTCATCGTGCCGAAGAAGTATGCGTGGAAGGGCGCGAAATGGATCCGCGAGATCGCCTTCCTCGACCGCGACATCCTCGGCTTCTGGGAACTGCGCGGCTACAGCAACACCGCCGATCCGTGGACCGAAGACCGCTTCTCTTGATCCGGACGCTGTGCTTCACTCCTTTCGTTATGGGCCTCGCTCAACCAGTCCAACGCCTGACCGCCAAGGAGTATCTCGCCTTGGAACGGGCCGCCGAGTTCAAGAGCGAGTTCTACGGCGGCGAGGTCTTCGCCATGGCGGGCGGGTCGCCGATGCACAGCCTGATCGGCACCAATGTGGCTGGTGAACTCAGGAACAAGCTTCGTGGAGGATCTTGTCTTCCTTTCAACAGCGACCTCCGTGTCCGTCCACCTGGCGTTCCCTTCTACACCTATCCCGATGTCTCCGTAGTCTGCGGGCCTCTGGAATTCGACGACGAACAGGAGGATACGATCACCAATCCGTCGCTGATCGTAGAAGTGGCGTCTCCGACCACCGAGGGCTACGACCGAGGCGTGAAGTTCAAGCTTTACCAGAAGATGGCGTCGCTCCGGGAATACCTCGTCATCAGCCAGTCGGAGCCGACGTTGGACCTCTTCGTCCGGCAGGATTCCGAAACATGGCTGCTGCGGAGCGCGTCGGGTCTGGACGGTTCGCTGATCTTGCCGGAACTCGGCGTTACGCTGGCGCTGAAGGAAATCTACGCTGGGGTCACGTTTCCGCCGCCGAAGCTGATCGATCCCTCGCAGCCGAACCGGCGCTGAGTCCTGATTTTAGGCCACATCACACGCCATGCGATACTACAAGCGTTTCATCCGGTTGAGCATTTCGCAGGTGGTCGCATTTGCGATTGCTGCCGAGTGCTTCGTCTATTGGGCACCGTGGATGGCATCGCTCACCGTTGCCGAGGCATCGCAGCGGTATCCCGGTCAGGTTGACCCATCATGGCGAGCAGTTCGCGTTGAGCACGGACGAGTTAGCGAGTGGCGTCTTGGCGCGCCGCGACAGAATCCAGTGGCCTTCGGCCTTTGCACGACTGCGCTGTTCTCTGCTGTCATTTACTTCATTGGCACCGCGCTCTGGATGGAGCAGCACAAGAAAGAGGCGCCACATGCGGCCTGACCATGCGCTGCTGCGAACTTGGCGTGAGTGTCGCGGTTGCAATCCACACGTCACATGGACTGGGCTGTTGATCCTGGGTCATTAGACGGAAGTTTTCGCCCTTCCTTTCCTTCCCATGTCGCCCATCTACTTCGACTACAACGCCACCACGCCGCTCGATGCCGGCGTGCGTGACGCCATGCTGCCGTATCTGGAGCGCGTTTACGGCAATCCTTCTTCCGTCCACCGCGTCGGTCGGGAAGCGCGGGCGGCGCTGGATGATGCGCGGGACCGCGTGGCCCAGGTTTTCCGGAGCAAGCCCAGCGAGGTCGTCTTCACTTCGGGCGGAACCGAATCGAACAACCTCGCGGTCTTCGGAGTCGCGCGGCTGCTCCGTTCCAAGGGGCGTCACCTCGTCACATCCCAGGTGGAGCACCACGCCGTCCTTCATGCCTTCGGCTATCTGGAGAAGCATGAAGGCTTCGAGGTCACCTACCTGCCGGTCGATGCTACTGGCCGTGTCGATCCTGAAACCGTCCGCAGAGCCATCCGGCCCGACACGGTGCTGGTTTCGGTCATGGCCGCGAACAACGAAATCGGAACCGTCCAGCCCGTCGCCGAGATCGGATCCCTCTGCCGGGAACTTGGCGTCCTCTTCCACTGCGACGCCGTCCAAGCCTTCGGAAAGCTGCCTTTCGCCAACATCGACCAGTTCAACGCCGACCTCGTTTCCGTCTGCGCCCACAAGTTCCATGGCCCCAAGGGAGCCGGAGCCCTCTTCATCCGTTCGCCGCTCCAGCCGCATCCCATCCTCTTCGGCGGAGGCCACGAAACGGAACGCCGGGCGGGGACCGAGAACCTTCCGGCCATCATCGGCCTGACCGAAGCGCTCGAACGGTTCGTCCGCGAACCGGTGTTTCCAGCGCACACGCTGGCCGAGTTCTCTGAGAAACTGGCTTCAGCCGCCTCGTCCATCGAGGGCGTGACTCTCTTAAACCCTCTCTCTCCGAGAGGAACGAACGGGGAGAGAGACGGAGAGAGGGGCAATTTAGAAAAGGAACCTCCTCTCCCCGACCCTCTCCTCCGGCTTCGCCCGGAGGAGAGGGAGTCCAAAGCGCATGGGTTTTCATTGGCTGAACAAGGTTTCTCCAAGCCTCTTTCCAGCCTGCCCAACACGGTTGCCTTCACCGTCGACGGCTCGGACAGCATCGCCCTGATGGCCGCGCTCGACATCGAAGGGGTTTGCGCTTCCAGCGGGTCGGCCTGTTCGGCGGGGTCGCTGGAGCCGTCCCACGTTGTCCTGGCGGTGGGCCAGCCGCCCAATCGGGCCAACGCCCTCGTGCGTTTCTCCCTGGGCCGGGAGACGACGGAGGAAGAGGTCGACGCGGTTTGCGAGTTATTGCCGGCGGTTCTCCGGCAGGTCCGCTGTCGATAACCCTGCGCACTACCCCGTGAACAACTGTCTGCCAGCTGTGAATAAGCCGGCCAACTCGGTCCATCGCCTACTTTCCGGTTTCCTCTGCCCATCCCAAGGCCGGTTTGTTCGCAGCGCCGTCGGTGGATCAACCCTGCGCCAATCCATGGGTTTGACGGGTTTGTTCCACTTATCCACAGCCCTTACTAATAGGTAGATTTTTTCAAAGAGAGACAGTCAACTAACGAGCCAATGAACCTTGCGATCTCCAAAGATCAATTGCTGCGCGGACTGCAGGCAGTCCAGAACGTGGTCAGCTCACGCACCACGCTCCCGATCCTGTCGAACGTCCTCCTCAAGGCCGGTGACAACCGCCTGGAGCTCACCGCCACCGATCTCGACGTCACCATCTCGTGCAGTGTCGAAGCCAAAGTCACCAAACCCGGCTCCACCACGATCCCGGTCAAGAAGCTCTTCGGCATCGCCCGCGAGTTGAGCAGCCCCGAGATCGAGCTGGAGGTGGACGAGAAGAACACCACGTCGATCGCCGCCGGCGCGTCTTTCTACAAGATCAACGGACTGGCGGCCGAAGAGTTCCCCCCGTTTCCCCAGTTCAAGGAGAACAAGAAGGTCGTCCTGCCCCAGGAAAAGATCCGGAGCATGTTGAAGAAGACCTCCTTCGCCATCTCCACCGACGAGTCCCGCTACGTCCTCAACGGCGTCTTCCTGTCGCTCAAGGACCACAAGCTGACCATGGTGGCCACCGACGGTCGCCGCTTGGCCTTGGTGGAGGAAGAGGTCGACATCGGCGAAGGCAGCCAGGGCGAATTCATCGTGCCCACCAAGGCCGTGAACGAGCTGTCCCGCCTGCTGGGCGACAAGGGCGACGTGGAGATCCGCTTCACCGACAACCAGGTGGCCTTCACCCTTAAGGACGACGCCGGCTTCAGCGTCCTGCTCATCTCCAAGCTCGTCGAAGGCAACTACCCGAACTACCGCCAAGTCATCCCCGGCGAAGCCAAGGAACGCATCCCCATCCAGCGCGAGGAACTCCAGCAGGCCGTCCGCCGTGCGGAGATCATGACCAGCGACAAGTCGAACTCGGTGAAGCTGGCCTTCTCCAAGAACAACCTGACGATCACGGCCAACGCCCCCGAAGTCGGTGAAGCCAAGGAAAGCCTCGCCATCGACTACAAGGGCAAGGACATGGCCATCGCCTTCAACCCGGCCTACCTGCTCGACCCGCTCAACGCTTTGGGCGTGGACGAGGTCTTCATCGAGCTGATCGACGAACTGAGCCCCGGTGTCCTGAAGATCAACGGACCCTTCCTCTACGTCGTCATGCCGATGCGGCTGAGCTGAGGTGGGGGCAGGCGGGTAGAGCGAGCCTGAGAACAGAGAAGCGCAAGATCAACAGGAGGCGACCTACCGCACCTCTATGCCAGAGCGTATCACCGGTAAGTATCTGAATGAGTTGTGGGGCATCGGGTCGAAGCACACGCTCTACAGCCATGACGGCAGTTGGTATCACCAACTCACTCGCTTTCCCGAAGGAAGCACAAAGGGACAGGTCAATAGCATGCTCCGGATTGAGCTGAACTTGAGCCATAGGGTTCTCGCGCTTGCCCCGTAATCGAAGGCTCTTCATTCTCCCGCCATGCAAGCTCACCGCGCCGAAACCACTCTGTCCGAGGATGGCGTTCTCACGCTTCATGATATTCCGTTTCGCCGCGGAGAGTCCGTCGAGGTCATCGTGCTGCCGTTCGCCACGCCCGCAGTTTCGGGTTCCCGCTACCCGCTCCGTGGCACTCCGGTCACACTCGTCGCGCCCACCAAACCCGTGGCGGACGTTGACTGGGAGGCTGCCGCAAATGAGCACAAAGGGACAGGTCAATAGCACGCTCCGTTCGCCGCGCATTTGCGTCGAGTCCACGCAGCTTCCGGGCGAGTTTCACCGCGACCCCGCGGACCAAATCATCGTCGCGACGGCTCGCGTTCTCGACGCGCCGCTCGTGACCGTGGACGGCAAGATTTTGGAGTATCCGCATGTCAAACTCACTCCAACAAACGCCTGACCATGCGCTGCCATCTAACCCGGCGGGGGCGTCGCGGTTGCAATCGTGGCGTCCCGTGCGCCGGGTCGCTGAGCTTGGGTCGTTAGTTTTTTGAGTCGTCGGGAAACGAGGTTGAACAAAGAACAAGGGACGGTTGGTCCGAAACCTTGTGGGAGGTCAAGGAACGCGGGAAACTGTCGTCCACCCTTCAGGCCCATGAACACCCGCCGTCTTCCACCACGCACCCTTCTCGCCTGCCTGCTGCTTGGGCTGGGCTCGTGGTTGGCCCGTGCGGAGCAGGAAGACTTCGAGCTGCCACCCATCCGCTATTCCAAGACGGCCCCGAACGACGCGGTCACGCGCATCGAGAAGCGCATCAGGAGCGGCGAACTGAAGTTCGCCCCCGGCGACGACAAGACGCTGCTGCTGGCGCTCCTGAAGGAGCTGAAGGTGCCGGTCGAGTCGCAGATCATGGTCTTCTCCAAGACCAGCAAGCAGCGGTCGATCATCAGCCCCACGCGGCCGCGCGTGATGTATTTCTCGGACGATTGCTACGTCGGCTGGGTGCCCGGCGGAGCCATGGAGCTGACGACGTTTGATCCCGTTCTCGGCGCGACCTTCTACCTGGTCGAGCCGCACGACGAACTGGTGCGGCCCAAGTTCACCCGGGCGGATGATTGCCTGAGCTGCCATGCGCGGTCGTCGACGGGCAACGCCCCCGGCCTGCTGGCCCGCTCGGTCTTTCCCGATGATCGCGGCGAACCGATCTTCTCGGCCGGCTCGACCTTCGTGACGCACGAGACGCCGTTCTCCGAGCGTTGGGGCGGCTGGTATGTGACGGGCCAACACGGCACGGCGCGGCATCGTGGCAACGTCTTCGCCAAGCAGTCGAAGGACGGGGCCGACTTGGACATGGGGGCGGGTGCAAACCTGTCCAAGCTCGATGCCTTCTTCGATCCCAAGCCGTATCCGCTGGATCGGAGCGACATCGTCGCGCTGATGGTCGTCGAACATCAGGTCGGCATGCACAACGCGCTCTGCGAGGCGAACATGCAGGCGAGATTGGCGTTGTATCGGTGGAAGGGACTTTGCGAAGCGTTGAAGGAAGATCCCGACCAGCCGCTCTACGGCTCCACCCTGAGCGTGATCAACCACTACGCCGAGAAGGTGCTGAAGCAGCTCCTCTTCGTCGGCGAGGCCGCCTTGCCCGACGGCGGCATCCAGGGAGCCGCGAGTTTCCAGACGGCCTTTGCCGCGACGAAGAAGACGGATGGGAAGGGGCGTTCACTCCGGGACTTCGACCTGAAGACGAGGATTTTCCGCAACCGATGCAGCCACCTGATCTACAGCCGGACATTCGACACTCTGCCGCCGGTTCTGCGGGAAACCATCTTGAACCGGCTTTGGACCATCCTGACGGAAGACAAGCCGGCCGAACCTTTCAACCATCTGCCGGCGACAGAACGGGCGGCGATCAGGGAAATCCTGCAAGCGACGAAGGAGGGGCTGCCGCCGGTCTGGAAGAGGAAGGGCGGCTGAGAAGGCGTTCCAGGGCGGAAAGCAAAACGCCCGCCGGAATGGCGGGCGTCGTGAATCTGGTTGGGGAGGGAGAGCCGATCAGGCGCGTTCCATGTATTTGCCGGTGCGGGTATCGATCTTGAGCCTCTCGCCTTTCTTGATGAAAAGCGGGGCTTGGATCTGGATGCCGGTCTCGAGGGTGATCGTCTTCTGCACGTTGTTGGCGGAGTCGCCGCGGATGCCCTCGGGAGATTCGGTAACGGTGAGAATAACGCTGGCGGGGAGTTCGATGGACACTGGCTTGTCTTCGATCAACGTCATGGTCACGACCCCGTTCTCCATGAGGTAATTCTTGGCGTCGCCCACCAGTTCCGGGGTGAGCTGGACCGTCTCGTAGGTCTCGGGATCGGTGAAGACGTAGTCGTCGCCGTCCTTGTAGCTGAACTCCATCTTGGTCGTCATCATCGGGATGACCTGGATGGATTCCGACGAACTGAAGCGGAGCTCGAAGGTTTTGCCGGTCTTGATGCTTCGAAGGGTGGCCTGGACGAAGGCGCGGAGGTTGCCCGGTGTGCGGTGCGTGGTCTCGAGGACGACGGCGACATCGTTGTTGAGGACGATGGCCATGCCTTTGCGGAGGTCGTTAGCTGATGCCATAACTGTCGGAAAACTGGTTGACCCGGGCGTTTTGCTCCAGGGAGCGGCGAAACTAGCCGAGGCGGACTGCGAGGCAAGAGTGCAGTTGGAGACCGCCGGGCGCGGACAAAGGTTTTCACCCTTGCGTTTTGACCTGTCGACCGATTGATTTCACAGCCCTATGGATGGAGAAAAGCCGCAGTCACCAGCCGATTCCGCTCAGGCGGCGGCCCAGAGCCAGACGTATACCGAATCAACGACGGTCTATGACATGATGGCGTGGATCGACGCGAACCGCCGCAACATCGTGCTGGGTGTCGTGCTCGTGTTGGGGCTGGCGGCCTCCTTCGCGGTCTTCACCTGGTGGAAGGGCGAGGACGAGTTGAAGGCGAACGGGGTGCTTCTCGGCCTGCCCGGTTCGTCGCTGGGAATGGCGGCGACCAACGTCAATCCCGAGAGCTTCTTCAAGGTGGCTTCCGACTATGCCGGGACGGAATCGGCCGTCCGCGCCCAGGTGATCGGGGCCCAGACGCTCTACACCCAGGGCAAGTTCGCCGAGGCCCAGGCCGCTTTCGCGAAGGTGGGCGACACCACTGAGTTCGTTTCGATCAAGGCGACCGCCGCCTACGGCGTGGCGGCGTCGCTCGACGCCTTGGGCAAGACCAACGACGCCCTCGCGCAATATGCCGATGTCGCCAACCGGTATCCCACCCAGGGCGTCGCGTCCCTCGCCAAGATCTCGCAGGGTCGCATCCATGAAGCGGCGGGCCGGAACGACCAGGCTCTGAGGATCTACGAGGAGCTTTCGCGGAATGTGGCTTCCGACATCTGGGCGCAGGAAGCCCAGTCCCGGCGTCAGGATCTGCTGGCCCGCCATCCGGAGTTGGTTAAGGCCCTGCCGAGCGTGGTGACCCCTCCCGCGGCAAGCCCGGCGCCGGTGACCATAGCCCCCGGCAAGTAAGAAGAGGCCGATTTTCGACAGCAGACCGGCTTGTCTGGTCTGCTGTTTGCTTTTTTGGGGGAACAGCCCAGAGAATCGGGAAGGCACCCCCAGGGGAGCCGGGAACACCTTCATTCCGGAACGGGCAACGATCCGGGATGGATTTAACGAACCACTGAAAAGCAATTGGCCGGTGGCCGATCAGCCTCAAACGGGCCGAGCGGCTTAAAAACCATGAAACTCACAATCATCGGCACGGGATACGTCGGGCTGGTCACGGGAGCGTGCTTCGCGGAGGTCGGGCACACGGTCTACTGCGTCGACAACAACGAGGCCAAGGTGAAGATGCTCAAGGCGGGCGGCATCCCCATCTATGAGCCGGGCCTCGAGGAGATGGTGAAGAAGAACGTGGCCGCCGGTCGGCTCAACTTCACCGCCAGCACCAAGGAAGGCGTCGAGAATGGCGATGTCGTCTTCATCGCGGTGCCCACACCGCCGCAGCCGGATGGTTCCGTCGATCTCAGCTACATCGAGACCGTGGCCCGGGACATCGCCGGCGCGATGACCAGCTACAAGATCATCGTCGATAAGAGCACCGTGCCCGTGAAGACCGGCGAGAAGGTGGCCGAGACGATCAAGCGCTACTGCAAGTCGAAGGTGGAGTTTGACGTGGTCAGCAATCCCGAGTTCCTCCGCGAAGGCTTCGCCGTCGAGGACCTGATGAAACCCGACCGCGTCGTCATCGGCACCACCAGCCAGCGTCCCGTCGCCGCGATGAAGGAGATCTACACGCCCTTCGGCGCGCCGATCATCATCACGGACATCAACTCCGCCGAGCTGATCAAGCACGCCGCGAATTCCTTCCTCGCCCTCAAGATCTCCTACATCAACGCCGTCGCGAACATCTGCGAGGCCTCCGGCGCCAACGTCGAGGAAGTCGCCAACGGCATGGGCATGGACATCCGCATCGGCCGCCGCTTCCTCAACGCCGGCATCGGCTTCGGCGGCTCCTGCTTCCCGAAGGACCTCAGCGCCTTCATCAAGATCTCCGAAACGCTCGGCTACGACTTCGCGCTTCTGAAGGAAGTGCAGCGGATCAATGCCGACCAGATGAACCGCTTCCTCAAGAAGATCACCGACACCCTCTGGGTTCTCCGCGACAAGAAGATCGGCGTCCTCGGCCTTGCCTTCAAACAGAACACCGACGACTGCCGCACCTCGCCCGCCATCGAGCTTTGCCAGAAGCTGATCAAGGACGGCGCCAAGCTCCGCGTGCATGATCCGAAGGGCATGGAGAAGGCCAAGGAGATCCTCAAGGACACCGTCGCCTACGTGACCGACATGGACGCCGTGGCCGAAGGCTGCGACGCGCTTGTCATCGCCACCGAGTGGCCCGAGTTCAAAAACCTCGACCTCACCCGCACCCGCAAAGCCCTGAGCCATCCGATCGTTTTCGACGGCCGAAATCTTTTCGATCCGAAGGAAATGGAAGCGCTCGGCTTCATCTACAAGAGCGTGGGGCGGTGAAGACCGATGCCGGATACCCGATCCCTAATGCCGGAAAGACTGGCGCATCGGGAATCTGGTATCGGGAATTCGGCATCCGGCTCCATGAAAAGAATCGAAGTCTCAGCCGGCCTCGTCTTCCACGACGGCCGGCTTCTCATTACCCAGCGCAAGCCCGACGCGCACCTCGGCGGGCTCTGGGAGTTCCCCGGCGGCAAACGCGAGCCGGGCGAAACCTTCAAAGCCTGCCTCGTCCGTGAATTGCAGGAAGAGCTGGCGATCGTCGTCGAGGTCGGCGAACTGATCGAAGAGATCTCTCACGACTATCCGGACAAGCTGGTGCTTCTCCGCTTCTTCCGTTGCCGCCTCGTCTCGGGTGAACCGAAAGCAGTCGGTTGCCACGCGTTGGCCTGGGTGACGCGCGACAACTTCCGTAGCTACCCGTTCCCCGCGGCCGACGCGGCATTGCTCGACAAGCTGGACTCGATCCCGTGGTAGAACGGAGCGCGGAGCATCGCTCCGCTCGAACAGAAACCGACGCGGTGTATTCGCAGCGGTTCTCTCATACCAACTACGTCAATTGAGTGGTATAACGACTCTGGAAGAAGCGTTTGCTTGAACCAGCAGCCAATCGAAGACGAGGGAGCGGACGCGGCGGGCGT
>JAYTUE010000136.1:0-1674 GCA_043744715.1 Verrucomicrobiota bacterium
CCTCTACGGCCCGCCCGGCTGCGGCAAGACGCTTCTCGGCAAGGCCACCGCCTACAACCTGCGTCAGCAACTCCGCGAGCAGACCGGTGTGGATCGCCCCGAGTTCTTCCTCCATGTGAAAGGGCCCGAGATCCTCAACATGTGGGTGGGCGAATCGGAACGGCAGGTCCGAGACCTCTTCGCCCAATGCCGCGAACGCGCTTCCGACGGCGCGCTGGCCTTCCTCTTCATCGACGAAGCCGAGTCCATCCTCGGCACTCGCCGCACCGGACGTCAGAGCAGCATCCTCAGCACGCTCGTCCCTATGTTCTGCACGGAGATGGACGGCATCGAGCCGTTGCAGAACGTCGTCGTCATCCTCGCCTCGAACCGCGCCGACCTGATCGATCCGGCCATCCTCCGGCCCGGCCGCATCGACCGGAAGATCAAGGTCAGCCGCCCCGACCGCGCGGGTGCCGAGCAGATCTACCGCATCTACTTGAAGGATACGCTCCCGTTGGCAGAACCGTCCGCCGACCTCGCCCGCATCGTCACCGACGCGCACTACGCCAAGACGACGGAGAACCAGTTTCTCGAAATCGCCTTCCGCAGCGGCCGGAAGGAATTCCTCCATCGCGGCGACATGGCCAGCGGCGCGATCATCGCCGCCATCGTGGAACGAGCGAAGAGCTACGCCATCAACCGTTCCATCGACGTGGGCCTGGATTCGCCCATCACCCGCGACGACCTGCTGCTGGCCTTGAAGAAGGAATACGAGGAGAACGACCTCTTCCCGCCGACCGACATCACGGAAGACTGGCTCAAGCTGACCGACTTCGATCCCGACAACGTCATCCGCCTCGGACCGGTGCGTCCGAGAAAGAACGAAGGCGGCAGCGGGGTGATCTGATAGGCTGTATGCAATCGACACGGGCCAAGTTGGATGTTCGATGTTGGATGTTGGATGTTCAGCTATTTCGAAAACATCGAACACCCAGCATCCAACTCCCAACATCGAAGGGATTCTCGGTCGGCATGGGACTTGGAGGTTTACCATGAATCTCCCCCCAGTCCTGTTCGGCATCGAGACCGAGATCGGCATCACCCGCGACGACGCGCCCGACCTCGACGTCGTGGCCGAATCCATCGCGCTTGTTCGCAGCGCGGCTTCGGCCGGCGTGCAGATGCGTTGGGACTACGGCTGCGAGAATCCGCACCGCGACATGCGCGGCTTCGAGGTGGAAGAACTCCGGCAGGACACCGACGAGGCCAACTACGTCGAACAGGACACACGGCGCGAACTCAGCTTCGTGGAGATCAAGAGCGACGTCGTCCTCAGCAACGGCGCCCGCTTCTACAACGACCACGCCCATCCTGAATACTGCACGCCCGAGTGCAGCACGCTCGACGAACTCGCCGCCCAAGACCGCGCGGGCGAGCGCATCCTCACAGCCTGCGCCAAAGCCTTGAGCGCCCAGCGGGGCAGCACCGTCCGCCTCTACAAGAACAACACCGACTTCCGCGGCCACAGCTACGGCTGCCACGAGAACTACCTCGTCCCGCGCGGCCTCCCGTGGAACACGCTCGCCAAATCCATCCAAGCCTTCCTCGTCACCCGTCAGATCTTCGCCGGTGCGGGCAAGTTCGCCGTCGAGGACGAGGACCGCTTCGTCGGCCACGGTTTCCAGATCGCGC
>JAYTUE010000137.1:0-6406 GCA_043744715.1 Verrucomicrobiota bacterium
CGCAGTCTTCTAGCCGGTTCAAACCGGCCGTTTGATTTCCGGCGCGACACCTTCGCCTACACCAACGAGCTGGTCTGGGCCTACAGCATCAATCCCGAGACGAAGGAACAGTCGTGGCATCTGAGGAACCAGTCCCCGGAGTATTCGCACCACTGCTTTGTCATGGTGCGCAGCGCCCGGCAGTTCTGGTGGCACGCCCGGTTTGATCCAGTGCGGCCAACGGCCGATGAGACAACCTATCGCCGTCTCGTGGAGGAGGTCATTCGCCGCAGTGACAGGGGAGGCAGTCCGGAGGAGCGGAAGGTGGTCATTCCCGGATACGCCGGATTGCGGGAGTTCAGCGCGGCCCATCCGAAGCTGTTGCAGGAGGAATGCGGCGGCGCATGGCAGAGCTACTTCCAGCGCGGCCATTGGCGGATGGTCTGGCCGTTCAGCCGAAGCGGCCAGGAGTCGAGCGCCCTCCGTCTGCGGGAACGCATCGAGGTGGGAATTCCCTGCGTGGCCCATCTGGTGCGGTTCCCCAGCTTGAAGATCAATCACGCCGTCCTGCTCCACGCGGTCCGCGCCGAGCCCGGGAGACTTGTCTTCAGCAGCTACGACTCGAACGACCCCGGCGGACCGGTTGAACTGGTCTACCTGGAAAAGGAACGGCGCTTCGAATTCCCCACGACCGGCTACTTCGTCGGCGGTGAGGTGAAGGTGTATGAGATCTACCGGAACTGGATCTATTGAGGGGAACTTGGTCCGCGAAGGACGCGAAGAGCTCGAAGAAGATATTGAGAGGACTGCGTCTTGGTGTCCTTCGCGGATGATCTCTCCTTGCGTCACGGCTGGTCCATCCGGCCGCGCTTCCAGCGGCTGACGCGCCAGAAGGTGATGCCAAAGAAGAGGGCTCCACAGCCGTTCACGCCCGCGGTGTAGCCGAGCTTGTAGGTCCTGCCGGTATTCGAGGCGGC
This sequence comes from Verrucomicrobiota bacterium, assembly GCA_043744715.1. Lineage (GTDB taxonomy): Bacteria > Verrucomicrobiota > Verrucomicrobiia > Limisphaerales > CANJSG01 > CANJSG01. The sequence goes on from JAYTUE010000137.1 coordinate 957, forward strand.
GTAGATGGTGGCATCCTGTCCGATGAGGAGCCGGGGCAGCGCGAGCGGCATCAACGCGCCGTGCTTGAGGCCTTGAAGCAAGCCGCTCGGAGGAGCCGATGGATCGTCCAGCTGCGGCGACGGGCGGGTGATGGCGTGGATGACGAACCAGGCGACGGCGATGGCGCACGCCCTGGGAATCCAGACCCTCAGCCGAGAAGGGGTCTTTGGTGCTTGGGCTTGTTCTGGGCGCATGAATCGATTTAGTCGCAGCATGTTTTTCCGCGAACGGTCACAGCAAGCCGAATGTCTGGACGCCCCGGAACGTTCGGAGACCGAGATCCGCGATGCCTACCACTGGCTCGGACGGATCAACCGGCTGACCCGGTTCTCGCGGCCGTTTGAAGTGACGTTGCCCCGCGAACTGGGAGAGGAGGGTTGCCGCCGGCTGACCTTGCTGGATGTGGGAGCCGGCGACGGATTGCTGGGACGGAATCTGGAACCGTGGGCTGCGTCGCAAGGCTGGCAGTGGGAAATCACCAACTGCGATCTCTCGCCCCGGGCCTTGGCGCTCAATCCGAAGGGAAGAAACGTGGTCGGTTCCGCGATCGGTCTTCCTTTTCCGGACAACTCGTTCGACATCGTGGTCGCGTCGCAGATGACGCACCACTTGGATTCCGATGACGCGGTGAAGCGGCATTTCTCCGAAGCGTATCGGGTCGCACGAAGGGGCATCCTGATCTGCGACCTGCATCGGAATCCGTTCTTCTACGCCGTCCTCGGACTTACGCTCGTCGCCATGCGGATGCCGGCTTGGATCCGGCACGACGGGCTTGTTTCAGTGCGGCGCGGCTGGAGGGTGCCCGAATGGGAGCGGCTGGCGCGGGAGGCGGGGCTGAAGAACTACCGGGCCTGGATGGAGCACGGCACGCGGGTGCTGCTCTTCGCGGGGAAGATCTGACCCGCAGCCTTGGCGGCGGTGGCGCATCGGCGCGCTCCGAGATACCATTTCCACCAGCGCACCGTGTCGGTCAGAGGACGTATCTTGCTGCGCTCGGAGGCGTAGATGACGTCGATGGGGACGAAGCCGATCTCGCGGCCGTGCAGGGCGAACTGGAAGATCATCTCGGACTCGATCTCGAAATGCCGCGCCTTTAGGGGAACGGCGGCGAGCGTCGGCAGATGCACCAGACGGAAGCCGCACTGCGTATCTGGAAGATCGCGGCCGGTCAGCTCGGAGATCTTCCGGCTGAGCCACCGGTTGATCCACTGCCGCAGGCGGGGCATGGAGTCGGGGTTCGCCATGCGGTTTCCAATGACGAGGGGCGCGCCGGTGGCCTCGGCTGCTCCCAGGAATGCCGGAATGTTCCGGGGCGAATGCTGGCCGTCGCCATCGAGCGTGATCGCCCAGTCGAAGCCCGCAACGCGGGCGGCGGCCCAACCCGCCAGCAGTGAACTGCCCTTGCCGCTCCGCTTGGACTGGATGACCACTTTGGCACCGGCTGATCGGGCTTCCGTGGCCGTCTGATCCGTGGAGCCGTCGTCGATCACGATGACGTTCTCGACGGCTTTCCTGACGGCGCCGACGAGAGCTCCGATCGCGGCCGCCTCGTTATGGCATGGGATCACGGCGACACAGTTCTGCGATCGGGTCATTCCCGCGATGTTAGGAATCTGTTGCATCCGCTGCAAGGGCGGTCGCCTTCGGAACTGTGGGAGAGCGTCGCCGGTGGAAAGGTTTGATCGTTCAACCGCATCCGTCAGACTCGCGACGATGAGCGTTGCGCACGTTCCGACCGCCACAGACATCCTCTCGACCGGGGATGCGCAGCTGCGTCTGCATGAAAAGGCGTCGGCTCTTCGGGACGATCGGTTTGGGCGACAGGTCTTCGTCCGGGGCGTCGTCGAGCCTTCCAACTTTTGCCGGGAGAACTGTTCCTACTGCGGCATGCGGCGGGACAACCGGACACTGGCCCGCTACCGGTCCAATGCGGAAAGCCTGGCCGAGATGCTCATCCACCACCGGCCGCGCAGCATGACCGACGTCAACATCCAGACCGGCGAGGATCCGCGCGCGGTCGAGGAGGTGGTTCTGCCGCTGCTGAAGATTCTCCGGCGCGAGACGAACCTCGGTTTGAGCGTCTGCCTAGGCACGCTTTCGGAGGACATCTACCGCGAGTTGAAGAGTGCGGGCGCCTCGATCTACATCATCAAGTTCGAGGTCGGGAACCCGGCGGCCTACCGGAAGTTTTCCTCGCCCGGAACCCTTTCGGAGAGGCTCGAACACATCCGTCTCCTCGCCGCTGAAGGCTGGAACGTCAGCTCGGGATTCATCGCCGGCCTGCCGGGGCAGGACGCTGGATCCACCTTGGAAAATCTGGAGCTCGCGGGATCGCTGCCCATCTCCGGCTGCAGCGTCAGCCCGTTTATCCCCGGGGACGAAACGCCCCTGGCCGACGAGTCCGCATCCGGGCTCGAGAGCACCCTGAACGCGATGGCCCTGATGCGACTGATGCGTCCCGACTGGGTGATCCCCGCCGTCAGCGCCTTGAACCTCGCTGGGCCGGGCGAAGGCTACCGTCGCGGCCTCCGGACCGGGGCCAACCTCTGCACGATCAACCTCACCCCCGATGCGGACCGTGAAAATTACCTGCTCTACAAACGCGATCGTTTCATCATGAACGAGGAGCGCATTCTCGGAGCGATAGCCGCGGAGGGATTGTCCGTTTCAAAGAGAAGCCTCGCGGACCATTTCGTTGCGGAACGGGCACACCGTTCAGCCGTCGGTGTTGCCTGAAAGAGGCGTCCGGCGTGGGCTACGACGCTTTGGCGGGATTGATCGCTCCCGGCCGCAGTTCTCCGGTGCGGCTCCTGGCAACTTCCTGGCTTCTGGAAGATGTCCGTGAACCCAACCAGCTCCTCCAACCCTCGGTGATCTCCAGTTTCAGCCAGCCGCCCAATGCCTTCATCACCGGCCATGAACTCGACGGTTCGAGCGTGAAGCCTCCGAAGAAAAACCGGTGCCGGGCATTGGTCCGGCCGAGCACACCGCGTTGCCGTCGTGATCGGGCGATGGCGGCAAGGCGTCGGTTGTAGCAGCGCATCAGATGGTAGACCGGCACCGAAGGCGGCGTGGAGAACACGGGCTCGGCCAGCGATTCCGCGCCGCGCTTGAACGGCTGCGAAACCACCCCCAGATAGTAGAGCCCGAGGTCCAGCTGGAAGGCCGTGCGCATCAGGTCGAGCTCGCCCATGTAGTCGTATTTGTCCCGGTAGACGGCGGCAAACCACCGCCCGTAGCTCTTCACGAAATCCCGGTCGAGCCGCGCCACCAGGTCGGTGACGGGTTCGCCGGAGCGTTCTTTCAGGATGATCTGCTTGGCGGCGGTGGAGGTGAAGCTGAGCCAGTCCATGCCGGGGCTGTAGAACGGGTCGATGAACGCGCCGGCGTCTCCGACAAGCAGGAAGCCGTCGCCGAAATAGCGGCTGCTTGAGTAGGCCAGATTGGACCGGGCCAGGACATCGCCCTCGACCCATTGCGCGCGTTCGAGAAGCTCGGCCCCCACGGGGTGGGCGCAGAGGAACTGCTTCAACCTCTCACCCAGGGGACCGTCCTTCGGGAACCGGACATGCCGCTGGTCATAGACAAGGCCGATGCTCACGTCGCCGCCCTTGAGCGGGATGATCCAGGCCCACCATCCGTCGCCCATCAAGTGGTTGGTGGCGGTCGAGCGGATGCCGTAGCTCGCCGCGGCCCATTCGGGAAATTTTGTGGAGAGCTCAAGCCCGTCCAGGTCCTTCACTCCGCGCCACCGTGCCCAGACCGCGGAGGTCGGATGCCCGGTGTTGGGCACATGCCAGCCTTCCTGCCGCGAAAGAAGGGCGGTAAATCCGGAAGCATCCACCACCCAGCGGGCGGTGGCGGTCTGTTTGCCATTCTCATCCTCAAAGGCGACACGCTGTTCACCACCGTGGCTCAGGGATACGTGGCCCACCTTGGCCCCGCGTTTGGCCTGGGCTCCCGCCTCCTGCGCGAGGCGCAGGACTTCCTGGTCGATGACGGATCTGTCCAACTGGTAGGCCGGCAGGCGGACCTGGTAGCGCCCCCCGATTTCACCGCACTCCTCCAGCGTCGACGCAGTCTCATTGGTGAACCAGAAACGCATGCCCTGCTTGACCAGATGCGCTTCGTTCAAGTGCCGGGTGAGTCCAAGGACCCGTCCGAGGAAGAAGGCGCTGATCTCGACCGTGGCCTCGCCCACACGCCGGGTGAAGCGCGTGGATTTCTCCAGGATCAACACCCGCAGACCCGGCTTCGCCCGGAGAAGCTGGAGCGCGGTCGACGAGCCTGCCAAGCCGCCCCCGATGACGATGACATCCCAAACGTCGTTATCGGGGATTTCAGGCTTCATGGCAGGAAGGTTCCGGCAATGCCTTCCGGCTCCAAGTTCAAAAAGGCCGGACGCCGACGGGAAACGGGCAGGGAACGGTGGCGGGGCTTGCCCGAACGACAGCGACCCCGTTTGATCCGCACGCACCAACCGAGCCGAAAGTGTTTCCCAACCCTTCACCGACCAACAGCCGCAGAGTCGTCGTCACCGGAGCCGGCATCGTGACGTCGCTCGGCCTCGGCTGGGCGGCCAACTCGACGGGCTTTCGGACCGGGAGGAGGGCGTTCTCGGACGTGACCCTGTTCGACGTCTCCGGGCAACGGGTCAGGACGGCGGCTGAAGTTCGCCTGCCTTCCGCCATGCCTGAAACCCGGCTGTCGCAGAAGCGGCTCGGACGAATGGAACGCGCGTCCAAGCTTCTCCTGCTGGCGGCCCATGAAGCGTGGCACCAGTCCGGTTGGAAGGCCCATGGAAGGATCCCCATCGTCCTCGGCACCACGAGCGCGGGCATGGGCCTGGTAGAATCCTACTACCGGCATTCGATCTCCCGGCCCGACTCACAACGGCAACAGCCCACGCGGGTCACCTACTACCAGCCGCAGCGACATGCCATCGACCTCGCCGATGCCTTCGCCTTCTCCGGGCCGGCCACGATCATCGCGAACGCCTGCGCCTCGGGAGCCAACGCCGTCGGCCACGGCTGGGAATTGATCCGCCATGGCCGGGCGGAACGGGTCCTGGTCGGCGGCTACGACGGGCTGAGCCAACTGGTGTTTTCCGGATTCGATTCACTCCAGGCCCTCTCGGCCACGACGTGCCGTCCGTTCGCCGCGACCCGCGACGGACTCGCCCTCGGCGAAGGCGCGGCTGTTCTTTGCCTTGAATCACGGGAGGACGCGACCGGGCGTGGAGCAGCCATTCTCGGGGAGATCATCGGCTATGGCGCCGCGACAGACTGCCACCATCTGACCCAGCCGCAGCCCGAGGGAAACGCGGCGCTCATGTCGATGGACCGCGCGTGCGCCGTCGCGGGCGTCACGCCGGACCAGATCGACTACGTCAACGCCCACGGCACAGGGA
>JAYTUE010000138.1:0-6394 GCA_043744715.1 Verrucomicrobiota bacterium
TCGGTCCCGTCTGGACGCTGCTCTACACCATGATGGGAGTCGCGGTGTGGCGGGTCTGGCGCGTGGGCGGTTTCAGTGGAGCGCGGGTAGCGTTGGGCCTGTTCGCCTTCCAACTCGTGCTCAACGCCGCGTGGTCGTGGCTTTTCTTCGGGCTGCACCGCATGGACCTCGCCTTCGTTGACATCATCGTTCTCTGGTTCGCCATCCTCGCCACGGCCATCGCGTTCCGCCGGATCGACCGGCCGGCGGCCTGGCTGTTGGTGCCGTATCTCGTGTGGGTCGCCTTCGCCACAGTTTTGAACGGCGCGTTCTGGCGGCTGAACGCAGGCTGACTTGCGGCCGGCTTCGCCCGGAAATCCTCCAAGCCACCTCCGTGAGGCGCACTATCTTCTCGCGCGGTTCACCGGGCTTTCCCTAGTTTCCCCTGCATCCACATGCAGACGATCACCCTCGGGAAAAGCAGTTTGGTCACGAGCCGTCTCGCCTACGGCTGCTGGCGCATCTTCAGCATCCACAGCCCCGATCATGTCACCCCGGAGCGGGACGCCGCCGCGCGGAAGGCGGTCACCGCCGCATACGAGGCGGGCTACACGCTCTTCGACCTCGCGGACGTCTACTCAGGCGGCGCGGCCGAGACCGTCTTCGGCAAGGTGCTGAAGGAAGTGTCGGGAATGCGGGAGAAGATCGTCCTCGTCTCCAAGTGCGCCGTGCGCAAGAAGGGCGATCCCGACAACGACGCCCCGTATCGCTACGACTTCAGCCGCGACTACATCCTGCGCTCGTGCGAGGGCTCGTTGCAGCGCCTCGGCGTGGACACGCTCGACGTCTTCCTCCTGCATCGTCCCGATTTCCTGATGGACCCGGCGGAAGTCGCCTCGGCGCTGTCGACGCTCCGTGAACAGGGCAAGGTCCGCGAGTTCGGCGTGAGCAACTTCAACCCGTCGCAGTTCGCCGTGCTGCAAAAGGCCTGCCCGTTCCCGCTCCTCGTCAACCAGGTCCAGATGAGCCTGCTGGCCCATGCCCCCTTGACGGACGGCACGCTCGACCAGTGCATGGCCGAGCGCGTCACGCCGATGGCATGGAGCCCGCTCAACGGCGGACGCCTCGTCACGGAATGGCCCTTGGACATCACGATGCCCGGCCACGCGTTGCGCATCGGCGTCCGGGAAACGCTGGACCGCCTCGGCCGGCGACACGGAGCCAGCCGCATGCAGATGGCCCTCGCGTGGCTCATGAAGCATCCCGCCGGAATCCAGCCGATCATCGGTTCGTCCAACCCGGACAACATCCGCGCCGCCGTGAAGGCGACCGAGATCACCCTGAGCCGCGAGGACTGGTATGAACTGCTCCAGACGGCGATGGGTGAGCGACTGCCGTAAGGGTCGGCAGCCTTGGATGGGCTGAGGAATTTTCCCGCAAGTTGCCTCTACCTTCCGGCGGAAGCTCTCGCTAGAACTTCCGCCGCTTTGAACTCCGCGACCTCGAACCTGACTCCCGCCCAACTCGGCTACTCCATGCCCGCCGAGTGGGAACCCCACGTCGGCACCTGGCTTTCCTGGCCGCGCCCGGAAGGCATCAGCTTTCCCGACAAGTATGAGCCCGTGCCCGGCGTCTACGCCGAGTTCATCAAGGCGCTCGTCGAGGTCGAGGACGTCAACATCAACGTCTGGCACGCCGAGATGGAGCAGTGGGTGCGTGGACTGTTGACCGACCGCAGCGTCCCGCTGGCGCGCGTCCGCTTCCACCACTTCCCCACCTACGAACCGTGGTGCCGCGACCATGGTCCCATCTTCCTCAAACGCCAAAAGGACGGACGCGTTGAACGCGCCATCGTCGACTGGGGCTTCAACGCCTGGGGCGGCAAATATCCGCCCTACGACCTCGACGACGCCGTCCCGCAGCACGTCGCCAAGCTGCGCGGGTTGCCGCTTTTCTCGCCCGGCATCGTCATGGAAGGCGGCTCCATCGAGGTCAACGGACGTGGCACGCTGCTCACCACGGAAGCGTGCCTGCTGAACAAGAACCGCAACCCGCACCTCACGCAGCCGCAGATCGAGCAGTATCTGAAGGACCACCTCGGCGTGACGAACATCCTCTGGCTCGGCGACGGCATCGTGGGCGACGACACCGACGGGCACATCGACGACCTGTCGCGCTTCGTGAACCCGACAACCATCGTGACCGTGGTGGAGAAGGATCCGAAGGATGAGAATTTCCCCATGCTGGATGAGAACTTGAAACGTCTCCGCACGTTGAAGGACCAGGACGGAAAACCCTTCCGCATCGTCGAGCTGCCCATGCCTCGCCGGATCGAGTTCGAGGGCCAGCGCCTGCCCGCGAGCTACGCCAACTTCTACATCGCCAACCAGCGCGTCATCGTCCCGACCTACCGCGATCCGCAGGACAAGGCCGCGCTCGAAATCCTCCAACGCGAGTTTCCCGCCCACCAAGTCGTCGGCATCGATTCCAGCGAACTCATCTGGGGCCTCGGCAGCTTCCACTGCATCAGCCAGCAGGAGCCGGTCTAGGCACCGGATTGATATTGGAGCGGGGCGTCCACCCCTTCTCAAACTGCGAAGGGTTCCAACTTTCCTTTGGCTCTTAGGCGGGCATTGCCTAGAAATCTCCACGCGCTTATGCCGAACCGCCACGCCGACACCCACGCCATCCGTCCGTTCCGGAAATTGATGGCCGCAAACCGTTCCGAGATCGCCGTCCGCATCTTCCGCGCGGGCACGGAACTCGGCCTCAAGACCGTCGCCATCTACGCCCAGGAGGACCGCTTCTGCCTGCACCGCTTCAAGGCCGACGAGTCCTACCAGATCGGCCAGGGCAAAGGCCCCGTCGCGGCGTATCTCGACATCGACAGCATCGTCGCCACGGCCAAGGAAAAGGGCGTGGACGCGATCCATCCGGGCTACGGCTTCCTCAGCGAGAATCCCGCCTTCGCCCGCGCCTGCGCCAACGCAGGAATCACCTTCGTCGGACCGAGCCCGCATCTTCTGGAGATGATGGGCGACAAGACGGCGGCGCGGGCCTTGGCCCAACGGATCAATGTCCCGGTCCTGCCGGGAACCGAGGAACCCATTTCCGACCGCAAGGAAGCGCTCAAGGCGGCCAAGCAGATGGGCTTCCCTCTCATCATCAAGGCGGCCTTCGGCAGAGGCGGTCGCGGTATGCGCGTGGTCAAACAGGAGGCGGATCTGGCCGGCTTGCTTGACGAAGCGCAGGGCGAAGCGGCCCGCGCCTTCGGCAATGGTGCCGTCTTCCTCGAGAAATACATTCCCCGCGCCAAGCACATCGAGGTGCAGATCCTCGGCGACAAGCACGGCAACGTCATCCACCTCTACGAACGCGACTGCTCCGTGCAGCGCAGGCACCAGAAGGTCATCGAGGTGGCTCCCTCGTTCGGATTGCCGGAGCACGTCATCACGGAACTGTGCGACGCCGCCGCCCGCATGGCGCGCGAGGTGAAATACGACAACGCCGGCACGATCGAGTTCCTCTACGACCTCGACAAACACGCGTGGTTCTTCATCGAGATGAACCCGCGCATCCAGGTCGAGCACACGGTCACGGAAGTGATCACCGGCCTCGACCTCGTCCGGGCCCAGATCCTCATAGCCCAGGGCCACGCGCTCCATTCCAAGGAGGTCGGCATGCCGGTGCAGAACCAGGTTCAGCGCAACGGCTACGCCATCCAGTCCCGCGTCACCACGGAGGACCCGGAGAACAAATTCATGCCGGACTACGGCAAGATCCTGGCCTACCGCTCGCCCGGCGGCTTCGGCATCCGGCTCGACGGCGCGATGGGCTACACCGGCGCGGTCATCACGCCCTTCTACGACTCGATGCTCGTGAAGGTCATCGCCTCCGGGCAGACCTACGAGATCGCGATGGACCGCATGTCGCGCGCGCTCTCCGAGTTCCGCATCCGCGGGCTGAAGACGAACATTCCCTTCGTCGAAAACGTCATCCGCCACGAGCAGTTCCGCACCGGCCAGGCGACCACCACCCTCATCGACACGTCGCCGGAACTCTTCACCTTCAAGTCCCGCAAGGACCGCGCGACCAAGCTGCTGAACTTCCTCGGCAATGTGATCGTCAACGGCAACCCGCACGCCAAGGGCTACAAGCCGGCGAAGGCCATCGAGATTCCCATCGTGCCACGCGCAGTGGCCCAGCCCCCATCGGCTGGGTCGGTCCAACAGGCGCCCTCGCCTGTTGATGCGAAGGCCCGGCAGGCGGGGGCGCCGGCCCGACTGGCCACCGGCGGGGGCGCCGGTGCCACTATGCCCAAGGGCACACGCGACCTGCTGCTGGAACTCGGGCGTGAAAAGTTCATCGAGTGGACGCTCAAACAGAAGCGCCTGCTCGTCACCGACACGACTTTCCGCGATGCCCACCAGTCCCTCATGGCCACACGCGTCCGCAGCTACGACATGCTGGCCTGCGCCGATGCCCTGGCCCATCGCCTGGGCGACGCCAAGACCGGCCTCTTCTCCTTGGAGATGTGGGGCGGCGCCACCTTCGACACCGCCATGCGATTCCTCAACGAGGACCCGTGGGCCCGTCTGCGAGACCTCCGCGCCAAGGTGCCGAACGTCTGTTTCCAGATGCTTTTCCGAGGCTCAAACGCTGTCGGCTATTCGAACTATCCCGAAAACGTCGTGGCCGGCTTCGTGAAGCACGCCGCCGCGTCGGGCATGGACATCTTCCGCATCTTCGACTCGCTCAATTACCTGCCGAACCTCCGCGTCGCGATGGAGGCCGTGCAGGACACGCACGCCATCTGCGAAGCCGCCGTCTGCTACACCGGCGACATCCTCGACGAGAAGCGCGACAAGTATTCGCTCAAATACTACGTCAAGCTCGCCAAGGAACTGGAGAAGATGGGCGCCCACTTCCTGGCGATCAAAGACATGGCCGGCATCTGCCGCCCCTTCGCCGCGCGCAAGCTGGTCAAAGCCCTCCGCGAAGAGATCGGACTGCCGATCCACTTCCACACCCACGACACCGCCGGCGTCCAGGCATCTTCGATTCTCCAAGCCAGCGAAGCCGGCGTGAACGTCGTCGATCTCGCCATCGCCAGCATGTCCGGCAGCACCTCGCAGCCGAACCTGAACTCCGTGGCCGAGGCGCTCCGCAACACCCCGCGCGACACGAGGCTCGACCGCGGGACGCTCCAGGAATTCTCCGACTACTGGGAGAAGGTCCGCGAAGTCTACACGCCCTTCGACACAGCCCCGAAGACCGGCAGCGCCGAGGTCTATCTCCACGAGATGCCAGGCGGCCAATACACCAACCTCAAGGAACAGGCCGCCAGCATGGGTGTTTCCCACCGTTGGCCCGAGATCGCCCGCACCTACGCCGAGGTCAACCAGCTTTTCGGCGACATCGTCAAGGTCACGCCGTCCAGCAAGGTCGTCGGCGACATGGCGCTCTTCCTCTTCAGCCGCGGCATCAAGACATCCGACGTGGGCAATCTCGAACCCGGCGCGACGCCCTTCCCCGAGAGCGTCATCGACATGCTCAGCGGAGGACTCGGTTGGCCCGAAGGCGGCTGGCCGGTCGAAGTGCAGAAGGTCGTCCTGGGCGAGAAGCGCGCGGCGGAAGCGAAGAAGAATTTCGAGAAGGGAGTCGTCCCCGGCGCGGTGGCCACGCCGGCCAACTTCGACAAGATCCGCAGGGAACTTGCCGAGAAGCTCAAGCGCGAGGCCACCGACGACGAGGTCTGGAGCTACCTGATGTATCCGCAGGTGTTCCTCGACTTCGCCAAGCACGACCGCGAGTTCAGCAACGTCAGCGTCCTGCCCACGCACGCCTTCTTCTACGGGCTGCGCAGGGGCGAGGAGATCGGCGTCGAGATCGAGGCCGGCAAGACCCTCGTCATCCGCCTCATCAGCGTGAGTGATCCCGACAAGGACGGCCGCCGCACCGTCAGCTACGAGCTCAACGGCATGACCCGCGAGGCGTTCATCGCCGACAAGAAGGTCGCGCCCCAGACCAAGACCCGTCTCAAGGCCGACATCGCCGACGCCCTCCAAATCGGCGCACCCATACCCGGCCTCGTCAGCACCATCGCCGTGACCGTCGGCCAGAAGGTGGTGAAGGGCGACAAGCTCTTCATGATGGAAGCGATGAAGATGCAGACCACCGTGACCGCGCCCGTCGATGGCGTCGTCGCGGAACTGCACTGCCAGGTCGGCGACACCGTCGAAAGCAAGGACCTGCTGATGAAGCTGCGGGCGTGAGCCGCCGTAGCCGCCGAGGTGAGGAGGCGGACGGCACGCGTCCCCTCCCTACGTAGCCGCCTCGTCACCTCGGCGGCTACATTGACAGGCACTTCGCCGGTCATTTTTGTGGTAAAACCTCCGCGCAAAGTCCAGATAAC
>JAYTUE010000139.1:0-6390 GCA_043744715.1 Verrucomicrobiota bacterium
CCGGTGCTGACCGCTCCGTAGACCTTGCCTCCGCCGAGGCTCAGGTTGCCGCTGTTCGCACCGATGGAGCCGTTGTCCTTGGCCTTGGTCGGATCGTAGCGTCCGGCCTTGCTAAAGTTAGGGTCGAGCGAATCGAAGCTGTCGGTGAAGATGTTGCCCGTCCACGATATGCCCGCCTTTGCCACCATGCCCCGCGCGAACAGGTTGTCCCGGGTGGTGGTGACCCTCACGGTGCGCTGGAGATAGGCCTGGTTGGAGGCCCCTGCCTGGCCGGCGTTGGCCGGTTCCGGCGCGTAGCCGGTGGAGAGGATGATGGGGCTGCTATAGACGCTGGTGTTGAGGGTGACGACGTAGAAGGCATTGCCCACCGTGCGCTGCATTTTCCATTGGGTGTTGGTGGCGGTCCACCCGGAGAAGTTGGTCACATCCCGGTTGTTGAGCTGGGCCAGAGCCTCTTCGATACCGGCTTCGGAGAGGGGTATGGCCGCGTTCCACTGCATGGAACGCATGACACTGCGATTCTGGTTGCCGACGATGACCAGATATCCGCCCAACCCCATGGCGATGATCGCCAGTGTCAGGACGGAGACCAGAAGAACGCTGCCGGACGTCCTCCGGCGAGCCGGGGTTGGTAAATTGGTTTTCATTGTTTGCGGATGACGATCTTGGCCGTCTGGACGCTTTCCGTGTTCACCCTCGTCGCCAAGATCTGCCGGGAACAGGTCCACGTGACCTGCACCAGCTTGGCATTCGTCACTGTGGCGGTGGAATACTGGTCATAGGTGCCGCCGATGGGGTTTCTCTGGAAAATACTGAAGGCCAGCGTGTCGCATTCCGTGAGGAGGACCGTGTTGGTTCCGCCTTTGGTCTTGGTGAGGGTGCGGTTCCCGCCGTCGTAGGCGTAGGTCAATGTGCCGGCGTCCCAGTCCGTGAAAACAAGCCTGTTGGTGGCGAAGCTGTTCAGCTGGGCCGTCTGCCGGATGTCGCGGGTCATCACGTCGAGGGCGTTGCGGCTTTTGCGGTCCAGTTCCACGTAGTTCACCAGCGAGGCGAAGGAACGGCCGGTGTAGCTGACCATGGTCGCCACGGCGGCCAGCACGATCATGCCGATGCCGATCGACACGACGGTCTCGACGAGCGTGAAACCGCGTCTTCCCGACCGGTCAGTAGATGTAGGTTTGAAGACCATTTCTGGCGACAAGGGTGGACATGGACCGCGTCCGGAGCACGCCGCTGGAGGTCCATGAGAGATCCACGCTGACGACGCGGAGGTCGTTGCTGTAGGCCGGCGGGTTCGGCAGGTTGAACTGGGAGATTGTCACCGCCCCGGTGTAGAGCAGGCCCCCGCCGTTGGTCGGGCCGTAGTAGGAGACGATGAAAGTGGGAGGGACGAAGTTGTTCGAGGTGACCTGCTCGAAGGTGTAGAGCCGGAGCGTGTCCATCTTCTCGGCGAGGATCTGCGTGGAGCGCAGGTTTTCCCGCGCCACCTGGACGACCGCGAATCCCCAGGAAATACCGGCGTAGAACGATACGGCCGACATGCCGAAAATCGCCATCGCCACCAGGACCTCCACCAGCGTGAAGGCGGCCGCCGTGTTCCGGTATGAACCTGCGACATTGTTTAGCTTCATCTTCAACTGATGGGTTAACTCGGCTGTTTTCGACCCATGCTTGAGAAGCAACTTGGGTTCCGATCATTCCTGAGAGCTGGGATCCACGTGGATTGCCCGAACCATGGACGGAATCGCTCATGTCCTGGCTGTTCCTACGGGCACAAGCTGGCTTGGTCGCTCCCTTGCGACCTCCTCGGGTGTCCGCCACACTTGCCCGCTCATGAGCAGAATCGTCGGCATCGACCTCGGCACCACCAACTCGCTCGTCGCCACCGTGGACGCGGGCATCCCGCTCGTCATCGCGGACGCCGACGGCCACCGCCTCACGCCCAGCGTCGTCCATGTGCCCGGCGCCGATGCCGCGCCCGTCGTCGGCCACAAGGCCAACCGTGTCCGCGTCATCAAGCCCGCCGAGACCGTCTACTCCGTGAAACGCTTCATGGGCCGCCGTGGCGCCGAGGTCGCCCGCGAGGAGATGGTCGTCACCTATCCCGTGCGAGGCGAAGGCAGCGGCCCCGTCCAGATCGAGATGCACGGCCGCCTGTGGACGCCCGAGGAGATTTCGTCCGAGATTCTGAAGAAGCTCAAGGCCGACGCCGAGGCCTACTACGACGGCGAACCCGTCACCCGCGCCGTCATCACCGTCCCCGCCTACTTCAACGACGCCCAGCGCAACGCCACCAAGAAGGCCGGCGAACTCGCCGGTCTCACCGTCGAACGCATCATCAACGAACCCACCGCCGCCGCGCTGGCCTACGGTTTGGACAAGCTCAAGGAGAAGTCGAAGATCGCCGTCTACGACCTCGGCGGCGGCACCTTCGACCTCTCGGTGCTGGAGCTGAACAACGGCGTCTTCCAGGTCCTCTCCACCAACGGCAACACCCGCCTCGGCGGCGACGACATCGACGCCGCCCTCGTCGCCTATCTGGTTGGCAAGGTGGGCGAGGCGGGCGGACCTTCGGCCGGCGACAATTCAAAATTCAAAATTGAGAATTTTGAATTGCTCGCCCGTCTCCGCGAAGCGGCCGAGCACGCCAAGATCCGTCTCAGCTCCGAGACCGAGACTGAAATCTCGCTGCCGTTTCTCACGCCCGATTTCAGCTTCAGCCACAAGCTCACCCGCGAAGAACTCGAACGCCTCGCCCGCCCGATCATCGAACGTTCCCGCGCCCACTGCCTGCGTTCCTTGTCCGACGCGAAGCTCGAAGCGAAGGATCTCGACCAGGTCATCCTCGTGGGCGGCCAGACGCGCATGCCGCTCGTGCGGAAGCTGGTTTCGGAATGGTTCCACTGCGCCGAGTTCGAGGAGACCCGCGGCGATCTGCGGCTCGGGACCGACTACCACAAGTCCTCCGGCCCGCAGCTCAACACCTCGCAGAATCCCGACGAAGCCGTCGCCCTCGGCGCCGCCATCCAAGCCGAGATCCTCAGCGGCGGATTCAAGAACGTGCTCCTCCTCGACGTCACCCCGCTCTCGCTCGGCATCGAGACCTTCGGCGGCTTGATGAACGTCATCATCCACCGCAACTCCACCATTCCCGTGAAGGCCGGCGAGATGTTCACCACCGCCGTGGACAACCAGCGCTCCATGCTCATCCACGTCCTCCAGGGCGAACGCGAACGCGCCCAGCACAACTGGTCGCTTGGCCGCTTCGAGATCGAGTTCGAGCCCGCGCCCAAGGGAGTTCCGCGCGTCGGCGTGCAGTTCGAGATCGACGCCAACGGCATCCTCCACGTCCTCGCCCGCGACATCAAAACCGGCCACCAGAAGATCGTGCAGATGAAGAGCGCCGTGGATGTCGACGACGCCGACGTGCAGAAGATGGTCGAGGAAAGTTTGGAGCACGCCTTCGACGACCTGCGCTACCGGCAATGGACCGAAGCCAAGATCAAGGCCGGCGAAAATATCATGGCCACCCGCAAGGCCATGACCGAGTTCGCCGCCGAACTCGAAGCGGAATACAAGGCCCAGCTCGAAGCCGCGTTGGAAGCCGTCGAAGCCGTTCTTTCCACCGAGGATTCCAAGACCAAGTCCGGCGATCCGAAGAAGCTCAAGGAAGCCAACCAGCAGCTCGACGAAGTCACCAAACCGCTCGCTGACCACGCCATGGATAAAGCCATGGAAGCCATGCTGCGCCAGCGGGGGATGATCCAGTAGTGGCAGGGCGGTGCTGCCGCGCCGCCCCATCTTCCCGTCCGATACCTTCGGCATCGGACGAAAGTCCACGGCTGCGGTTGGGATCGGAGTCGTAGGTCGACGACCAATCGCTGTAGGCCTGCTGGATGGTCATGGGGTCGAAGTGTTGCCGCTCTCCGCGAAAGCCTTGCCCTGGACCCATCGCCGGGCCAGCCGAATTGAAGAGCCGATTTCCTGCATCCGTTCCCCCGGGGCCGGCGTTGATCTCTGTGAATGGATGCTTCTTGCCCAGTCCGGGTGCAGCAGATAGACACCGACGCGTTTCCGGTGCCGATCCGCCATTCCACGCCCAAGGGGGCTCGGCTTGCCGGAGAGGTGATGTGGCAGACGATGGACACTACTTGCACCGAACTGACCGATGAAGCGCTCCTGAGCCGGATCACCGGAGGGGATGCAGGCGCCTTCGCCGCGTTCTACGACCGGCACTCATCCCTGCTCTTCTCCATCGCCACCCATGTCCTGCGAGACGACCGCGAGGCCGAAGACGTCCTGCAGGAGGCGATGGTCGCGCTCTGGGAACGCGCCGCCAGCTACGACCGGATGCTCGGAAAGCCTGTCAGCTGGGCCATCACCCTTACCCGCAACCGCGCGATCGACCGCCTGAGAGCCCTCAAGCGCCGGCAACACGGCGCCTCACAACCCATTGATGAACTTGAAACCGTCCTCGCCGATCCGGCCGCTTCCGCTTCCGAGAACGCCATGAGCCACGAATCCGCCGGCCTCGTCCGGGCCGCGCTCGTGGACCTGCCCGGCGAACAGCGCCAGGCCATCGAGCTCGCGTTCTTCCGAGGCCTCAGCCATTTTGAAATCGCCGAGAAGCTCCGCGTCCCTCTTGGCACCATCAAGGCCCGGATCCGGCGCGGGATGCTCTTCCTGCGCGATGCCCTGGAGGGAAGCCTATGAACTGCGATGAACTCCAGCAATTGACCGCGATCCGCGCGCTCGGTGCGCTGGACGGCGACGATCTCGCCCGATTGGAAAAACGCCTGTCGGAGGACGAGTTGGCGCGGATGGAACTCGGCCGGTTCTTCGACGTGGCTGCGGCCCTGGCCTTCGGCACCATTCCCCAACGCCCGGCTCCGACGGAGCTTCGCGACAAAATCCTCGTCCGCGTCCGTCAGACCCCGCAGCTCAGGCCGGGACAACAACCTGAAGCTCCTGCCGTCAAACCGGCCACACCGGACTTCAGCTTCATCCGAAGCGATGCGCCGTGGATGGACACGCCGTTGCCCGGCATCCGACTGAAGGTCCTCTCTCTCTCGGACGCCCAGGAATACGCGATGCTCCTCGTTGAACTGGGAGCCGGCGTGACCTACCCCGAGCACGATCATCCGGGAGTGGAGGACACCTTTGTCATCAGCGGCGATCTCCAATCGGAAGGCCGTTCGCTCGGGCCCGGCGATTCCTTCCACGCCGATCCCGGCACGCATCACCAGCCGCTCACCTCGATCAACGGCTGCACCGCGCTCTTCATCGTGCCCAAACAGGAGTTCCTGGCGTTCGTGGGATAATAGCCTGTTGGTTTTCAGGTTTCACGACGGGTCGAGTCCGTGGTTCCCTCACCGCGTGCCTGCGGCCACCAATGCAACCGATCCCGTCATCAGCCGGCTGAGCTTTCAGGCCAGGTCGGGAGGGCGCGTCAAGCTGCTGCCGGGCTTCGACAAGTCACGGCACAAGTTGCCCGATGCGGTCAACACGGCCACGACAGGCTTCCTCGCCAAAGTCTGCCTGAAGGATCTGGAAGCTGAGGCGGAATCTCTCTTCCAGCGGGCGCGGACCGGCTTCGACTATCGGCGCCGCGAAATCGCGCTCGCCATCACCAGCCCGACCGCCGAACTCACCACCATCGATTTCGTCCTGGAGTTCGCCTACGCGCTGGATGAGTCCGCGCCTTGCGACTGGGTGCTGACCCGCACGCTCCATCCGAGGTGTTCAGCCGATTTCCTCCGCCGTCCCGAGTGCGATGCGCTCTTCGCCGCCACCTTTTCGTCGCTCGTCTTCACCTTGGAAAAAGGCGCCAACGTCGAGGCGGTCATCGATGCCATCGAAGCCGCACCGGCCGAACGTGGACTGAAGGTCGCGTATCCGTCCGACTGCGAACACTGCGACATCACCGCCGAAGACGTGGACGCCGCGATCCATTTCACCGGAGCAACCCTGGAAATGGTCTTCCCACGCAACGGCAGCCCTCGCGAACTGCTGGAAGGCTTCCTTGCGCTGCGCCACCGTTTCCGCCTCGCGGATGATGCCACTCTCGGCGTGCTGCTCGTCTGATCCCGGACATCGTTTCAGAACAGCGAGGAACCGCAAATGATCCCTTTCAGTAGGAAATGCGCCTTTGCCAACAGTTCCAGCTCCGGGATGGCCTGAAAAACGCTAAACTGACGCCAGCCGGTGTCGATACTGAGAACGCGGCTCGGCCTCGCAACGAAGTGAATATTTTTTAATCAGGAACCAAAAAACCCGTTGACGCTGCTTTGAGCGTCTGGTTCCTTAACCACACACACGGAAAAGGCCCCTAACCCATGAATACAAAAACCCTCCTCCTCCTCGGCGCACTCGGAGCTGCAGGAATGACGT
>JAYTUE010000140.1:0-6370 GCA_043744715.1 Verrucomicrobiota bacterium
TTCCAGAACCAGGGCGATGCCCCGAGTTGCCCGACCTGCGGCCACATCGCCGTCCGCAACGGCGCCTGCTACAAGTGCCTCAACTGCGGCGAGAGCCTCGGGTGCTCGTAAGAGCGGGCTAAACTCCAACCTGATCTCGGCTGTTTTCAATTCACGTCCCCTGAGTTCCAAAGCACTCAGGGGACTTTTTGTTTTGGAGCGGGTCAGCCAATTGAATCGGCTCCGGAGGAGCCTCGGAAATTAGCCGGTGGCGCGAGCCACCGGTAGCCACACGCGAAATCATCCGCCCCGGAGGGGCGGCGGAACGGCTGGTCGTCTTTTCGGTTTTGGCATCGGGTGCGTTCTCCGGCATTCCTTTCGGTCATGCCTTCAACCCATCTGGCACTTCATTTCCATGTGGTCTTCAGCACCAAGGACCGCGTGCGCTGGATCGATGCCGCATGGCGTCCCCGCCTCCTTGCCTACCTCGGCGGCATCATCTCCACTTTGGAGGGAATCCCGGAAACCGTCGGCGGAGTGGAAGACCATATTCACCTACTACTTGGACTCAAGGCCACCCACCGGCTTGCTGACGTGGTCCGCGAACTGAAATCGGTTTCCTCCCGGTGGGTGCATGACGAGGTTGGTAAACACGGGTTCGGTTGGCAGGAGGGCTACGGCGCATTCACCGTCAGTCCCACGCAACGGGAGGCGGTCCGGCGCTACATCGAGAACCAGGAGGAACACCATCGGCAGCGGACGTTTCAGGAGAAATACCGCGAGATGCTGGACCGAAGCGGCGTGGTGTTTGATGAACGGTTCCTTTGGTGACGGGCGGGCGGCTCCATTCCGCCGCCCCTGCCGGGGCGCGACAATTTTGGGAATACAACCGGCGGCTCGCGCCATCGGCTAATTTCCTGACGGCCCTTCGGGCCAATGTCCCAGTCAAACAATTCGGCCTTTCCGTCGTCGAAATACTCGCAGTCTCGCGGAGCAGTTTTGGATCATAGCTATTCCTGCGGCTTGCAGCCTTCGCCTCGATTCGTTTCCCTTGGCTGCGCCATGGCCCAGTTCCAGATCATCTTCAACCCGACCAGCGCCGGTGAACTCAGCCGCCTGCCCAAGGATCTCCAGCTCGAAATCCTCGGCAACTTCCGCGGGCTGCCCAGCGAGGTGCTCACGACCGACATGGAGCGCTTCGGCAAGCTGGAGCGGCAGGGCAAGATCCTTTACCGCTTCCGCATCGGCGACTACCGCGTCTACTTCGAGAAGCATCCCCTCGGCATCGTCGTCCACCGCATCCTGAACAAGAATACGCTGAAGGATTTCCGGTTCCGCAGCGGCCTGCCCACCGGCGAGGACGGCGAACTCCAGGACAACCCCCGCTTCTGGGAACTCATCGAAGCCGCCAAGTCCGGCACCTGATCCCGCGTCACGGCAACCGGGCGATGCGTTCCCCGTCTGCGGCGAACACCACATCGCCGCCGCGTCGCTCGATCATCTTCGTCCCGGTGAATCCGCCAAAGGCCGGCAGCACGGCCACATCGCGCTGGAACCAGTAGCACGGCAGGCGCAATCCGGACTTTCCGCCCGGTCCGATGCGCGTCGCCGGATGCAGGTGCCCCGCGATCACGGCTCGTCCGCGAAAGTTTCAGCAACGCATCCAAGCGGGCCAAGTCGGAAGCCGGCGTTCCTTCCGGCACGGGCCCGGCCCGCGCGACGAAAGGCCGCTTCCTTGCCAAAATGCAGATCGCTTACGACCAGCATGGACTCGCGTTCCCAGAACAACGCCTTGTCGGCGAAGAGACATAGACGTTCCCCATGCCATTCGAAGTGCAGGCTGGAATCGTCGTCCGGCGGCATGGGGGACCGGTTTGAAGACACGCCCCGGACCATTCCTTTGCAGTAGAGCTTGCGGCCACAAGCATCGCTGAAGAACGCCCGCCGCGTCCGCTCCCTCGTCTTCGATTGGCTGCTGGTTCAAGCAAACGCTTCTTTCAGAGTCGTTATACCACTCAATTGACGTAGTCGGTATTAGGGATGACGAAGAGGAAGAGGCGGACGAGGACGAGGATCGACGGGACGCTAAGCCGGAACGACGCAGTTGGCCTTTGGTCGCGAAGCGGCTGCGGCAAGGTAGGGCAGTGCATCTTGCCTGCCCAAAGCGATCCCGCCATGGAACCAAACGGTGCGGGCGGATCAGGGTGCCGGACGATCCGTGAACCCTGGTCAGCATGGGGGCAGGCTGGAAGCCCGCCCTACCTTCAACCGCATCGTTCCGGCTTACAGCTCCACCACCGTCTTGGTCAGATGCGACTTGAGCGCGGCGGCGAAGAGTTCGTGGCTCAGGACGGCTTCGGCGGGCGTGACGCAGCCGAACTTGCCGTTCAATTCTCCCGCCCATTCCGCCGCATAGGCCGCCCACATCTGGAGGAAACAATCGGGGAATCCGGCCTCGAAGATGCCGCCGGTGATGACAGGGAAGGGCATGCCGTGGCCGAGGTCCGTGCGCTGCCAGAGCTGTTCCTTGCCGCGCACGAATGTCCAGAGCGACTTCGGCTCCGCCGTGCTGAAGCGCACGCCGCCGTCGGTGCCGAGCACTTCGATCCACCATGTGTTCGTCGCTCCGGGGGCGAGGCGTTTCATCTCCAGACGCATCGGGATGTCGGACTGGCCGGCCACATCGACGTCGCAGTGGAGGATGGCGTTGTCCCACGTGTCGCACGCGGCCATGCCGCCTTTGCCGTCGGGACGCTCGGTGTAGATCTTCAGGAGCTGGGCGTGGACGCGTTTGGGTTTCCAGCCGAGGCGCGCGGGGATGTGGACCGCGTGCATGCCGAGGTCGCCCATGACGCCGATCTCGCCGCAAAACTGGTTCTGGCGTTTCCAGTTGATCGGCTTGGTCGGGTCGAGGTCGCTCGCGTGCCAGAAGCCGGCGTTGATCTCGAGGACCTTGCCGAGCTTGGAAATGTTCTCCGGCGAAGCCGCCGCGAAGACACGTTGCGGGCCGGGCAGGAAGGGAAACTCCGAGCTGCAACGGACGAAACGACCGGAAGCCTTGGCCGCCTTCTCGATCTTGCGCGCGGCGGCGAGGTCGATGCCGAAGGGTTTTTCGGCCAGCAGATCCTTACCAGCCGCGAGCACCTGGAGATAGATCTTCTCATGCAGGTTGTGCGGCACGGCCACGTAGACCACGTCGACATCGGGCGACGACAGCAGTTCGGCGCTGTCCTTGGTGAGGAGCTTGACGGTGGGAATCTGGCGGAACCATTCGAGCAACGATTCCTGGAGATCGCAGACGGCGGTCAGCTCGACCTTGACCGGAAAATTCTGGAGGACAAACCAGCGGGCGAAGGCGCTCGCCGCCTCGCGGCCCATGAGACCCCCGCCAATGATTCCGACGCGCATCAGTTTCTTCATACGTGAGGCGCGAAGTTGAACGGACGCCGGTTCGGCTGGCCAGTGCGGAGTCTTGGGCGTGTCCCGTAGGCCGGGCGTCCCCACCCGGCCAGCCGGTGCCAAAGCGTCGGAGCACCGGGGTAGTCATCCAGGCGGTAGGGTGAAGGCTCCCGCCGAACCGCCTTGGGGCAAGCGGATGACGAGACGGTTTCTCGTGGGAAGTTCGCAGAGATCAGGTGACGCCAAGCTTTGCCGCCCTAGCTGGAATGGTTGCAGAAGGCGCAGCGGCGGCTCGGCGGGAGCCTGCGCCCTGCCGGCCATCGTGTTCTTCGTGAATGAACACCTTCTGGCCGGGCGAGGACGCCCGGCCTACGGAAGACGCGATGAACTCTCTTTCCCCAAACCGATCTCGGGGTAACGTCAGCGCGTGGCCGACAATGCCTCATCCACCCTGACCAGTTCCGCTCCCCGTGGAACGGCCGGCCGTCTTCCGCGCGCGCTCTTGAACCGCGCGGGGCGCGCGGTGATCGGCTGGAGGGAAACCATCCGGGATCTCGGGGCCTTTGCCCTGATCACGTTCGGGGCCATCCCCACCAAGTTCGGCCATGCCCGCTCGCTCACGCGGCCGATGATCCGCCACGAGATCTACCGCTGCGGCATCAGTCTTCTGCCGATGATCTGCTTCATCGGACTGGCCCTCGGGCTTGTCATCATCGGCCAGACGGTGTCGCTGCTGACCAAGGTCGGCGCGCAGAACTACGGCGGGATGGTCATGGTCAGCGTCGTAGTCCGGGAACTCGGCCCGCTCATCGCCGCGCTGCTGGTCCTGGCCCGCGCCGGCGCGGCCAACGTCGTCGAGCTCGGCACGGCACGCGCCTTGGGCGAGGTGGAGGCGTTGGAGTCGCTCGGGATTGATCCGGTCCATTACCTCGTCGTGCCTCGCGTCATCGGCATGGCCGTCTCGATCTTCGGGCTGACGGTCTATCTGATCGTCGTGGCCATTATGAGCGGCTGGCTGTTCGCCTTCATCCAGGACGTGCCCATGTCTCCCGGGGACTACTTCGGCCAGCTCGCGGGGGCGTTGCTCTGGCAGGACTTCGTGCTGCTGGCCTTGAAGACGCTCTCCTTCGGCGCGGTCATCGCGCTGATCACGTCGTTCGAGGGACTGGCCAGGCCGTTGAAGCTGGAGGACGTTCCCGCCGCCACGGCCCGGGCGGTGGGCGAAAGCGTCGTCGTCTGCGGCCTCCTGGACGCGGTGTTCCTGATCGTCTATCTGCTGATCTGAAACCATGTCCGAAGCACCTTCCAACTCCGCCGCCCCGCTCGTCGAACTCGACGGCGTGACGGCCGCGCCGCCCGGTGTGCCGGAAGCGCCGGAAGTGCATGGGGTCAACTGGTCCATCGGCGCCGGTCAGTTCTGGGCCGTGGGCGGGCTGCCGACGGCCGGCGAGAGCTGTCTCTTGCCGACGGCCGCGGGTCTGACGCGGCCGGCCATGGGAATGGTCCGGCTCTTCGGCCGGGACGCCGCGGCGGATGTCGATGAAACCGAACTGCTCGAGACGCGCCTCCGGATCGGGCTGGTCTTCTCCCACGGCGGCCGGCTCTTCCGCGATCAATCGGTCCTCGGCAACATCACCGTCCCGCTCCGCTACCATCTCGATCTCTCCATCGATGAAGCCGAGGCCCGCGCCGAGGCGCTCGCGGAACTGCTCGGCCTGAAGCCGTGGCTGCATCGCTCGGCGATTTCCCTGCCGCTCGTCTGGCAACAGCGGACGGCGTTGGCGCGGTCGTTGGCGCTGCAGCCCGAAGTGCTCTTCCTCGACCGGCCGTTTTCCGCGCTCGATTTCTCGCACCGGGGCTGGTGGCTGGAATTCCTCGGCGAGCTCGCGGCCGGGCTGGACGGTCGTCCGCCCGTGACGGTGGTGGTCGGCGGCGATTCCCTGAAACCCTGGCAGGGGGTCGCGTCGCAGTTCGCGCGGCTCAACGAAGGCCGTTGGGAAACGGTGGCGGACCCGGCCGCGACGGATCACGATGTCGCGGGCGCCGGGAGCCGGTTCACCAGGCCAAAGAACTGAAGCCGTCCACAAACCGATCCCCGATCATTTATCCATGGCATTGCAGGATCTAACCCCCCAGCTCCGCACGCGGCTCGGCAAGGTCGAGCGCATGGTCGGCGTCTTCGTCACGGTGGCGACGCTGCTTTTGGTCGGCGGCTTCGGCTACTACATCTGGCACACGGCGAAGAAGAAGGGCTGGTTCGACCCGAAGGTGGCCTACAGCACGGGGATCAACAACGCGGCCGGACTCGTCGTCGGATCGAAGGTGAAGCTGATGGGCAAGGATGTCGGCGAGATCACCAGTGTCATCCCGAACGATCCCTATGATTCGGTCGGCCTCACCGTTTTCTTCACCGTTCGTAACAGCGACAATCCCTATTTCGGATATATCTGGACCGATTCGAAGGTGAAGGTCGTCTCCGGAGACCTGCTCGGCGGCCGCGTGCTGGAGGTGACCAAGGGATCCGAATATTGGGCGCTGCCGACCGTTCAACAGAAGACGGGCGAGGAGCTCAGGATTTTGGACCAGAAGGCTCTGAAAGCACGGTTCACCGGGATTACCAACGGTCTGGCCCGGGCGGATGTGGCAAAGCGAGGAGTCAAGCCGGATGAGTTCCGGATGGGGGTGTTGGCGCAGCAGGGCCGCTACGACCTCCAGGCAGACGTGAAGACAAATGCGTCCCTCTTCTATGTCCGTCAGAAACCCGGGGATTCCTTCTGGATCGACTCCATCGAATCCCGGCCCATCGGCGAACGGCTCGAACAGATCGGCGACACGGTGGAGGCCGCGCTGCCGTCGTTCCTCGCACTGACCAACCAGCTCAAGGTCATCCTCGCCAACGCGGCGTCCGCGACCGAGCGGCTCGATGCCATGCTGGCCGAAGCCCGGCCCGCCGTGACCCACCTCGCCGCGTCCTCGACCAACCTCGCGCACA